>CAZZDZ010000251.1:0-9623 GCA_964652675.1 uncultured Pirellulaceae bacterium | reverse complement strand
AGCGTATCCGACCAGACTTGCATTCGCTGCTTCGACAGACAGCCTGTTCGTGTTGAATCACAGATGTCGCCGCGCACTCCATAGCAGTTTGGAGAGATGCCATTTTGTTGCATTAAATGGATGTGATCGCTGGTTACGGATCCGGCCAGTGTCCACCAAATCCCCAGCGATCGGGCTGTTGCTGCTAACTGTGCCAATTGGTCCAGGCCAAGGATGTCGACCGAGTTGCCACCGTCCTTTTCATACGTATCGATCAAGATACGTTTGAGCCCAAATTCCGCGGCGGTTGTCAGCACGCTCATCGCGTCAGGGCACTGGATCGCGTCTGCGTAGGCGACAGCGACCAATTCGACGTCGTCTAATTGCGCTTGCGTCTGACGCCACATTTTCACGAGATCATCGGTTGAGCGACATTCACTTGGCCCGACCTTGGCGAAAGTGAATTGTCTGGGGACTTCTTTGGCGATCACGACAGCCTGTTGCCATTCGCCTAGCGCGGCCGACAGCAGCACTTTGCGGCTGAGTTTGGAGATCGAATCGACTGCAGATCGCCAGATCGATGGGGCTACCGGAGCGAGGGGGCCGTTGCTTGGTTTGTCACTGGGTTCCTTTAAATCGATGATATTGACGTCAAATAATACGGCCTGCTGAAGCTCTGACACATCGCGGACGCTGACCAGCCAAGTGGCCAAGTTGGCTTGCTCTGGAGGCGATGTTGATGCACTAGAGGGATTTTTTTGGTGGACAACGTCCAAATTTTGAGAGCTTTCTGAGCGAATCATCACAAATGTGGTTTAGATGCGGATAGGCGATATTGGACTTGGCCGCTACAGTCAACGGTGTACAGTTCCCCGTCATGGACCTGAAGCCTAAGCGTAACGTTGCAACACGAGTATATTGAATCGACGAAGGCACTCGAGGCCTACTGCCACGAGCTTGCCAAACACGAGGTGATCGCGTTCGACACAGAATTTGTGTCCGAAGACCGTTATCGGCCGCAATTGTGTTTGGTTCAAGTAGCTGCTGGAGACACACTGGCGATCATTGATCCGCTGCCGATCGGTGATACTCAGCCGTTCTGGGATTTGCTAGTCGAACCGGGGCGCACGGTGATTGCTCATGCCGCCCGCGAAGAATCTCGATTCTGCTACCGGTTCACCGGCAAGCCGATTGCGAATTTGTTTGATACTCAACTTGCCGCTGGCTTTGTTGGGATGGAGTATCCCGCGTCGCTTGGAAATTTGGTGAACCGCTTGGTCAACAAAACGTTGCCCAAAGGCGAAACCCGAACCAATTGGCGGCACCGCCCCCTGTCCAAAGACCAGGTCACCTACGCGCTGCACGATGTCACCGATCTGGAGGCGATGTACAAAAAACTGATGAAGATGATCGACAAACTTGGTCGTCGTGAATGGGTCGAAGAAGAAACGGTCTTGAATCAGCAAAAAGTGATCGATGGTGAGACGCGTGAGAATTGGCGACGCGTTAGCGGGTCGTCCGGCTTGAATCCGCGTCAACTGGAAACGGTCAAACACATTTGGCGTTGGCGAGAAAAACGCGCCAAGGCAAAAGACCGATTGCCCAAACGTGTTATCCGCGATGACTTGATTGTCGAACTTGCCAAACGCGGTTCGTCGGACGTGAAAAAGATCCGTAACATTCGTGGTTTGGATCGACGCGGGTTTGTGGACCACTACGATGACATTGCGGCCGCGATCCAAGACGCGCTAGATGTTCCCGAAAGCGAATTGCCCAAACGCGGCAGAGGGACACGGCGAGTTGCCTCGCCAATGCTTAGCCAGTTTCTGTCTACGTCGATCGCCTGCATTAGCCGACAACACAAACTCGCGCCGCCGATTGTTGGCAATGCCGATGACGTGCGTGAATTGCTGGGCTATGAACTGGACCAACGAAAGAACGATTCAATACCATCCCTGTTGAAGGGCTGGCGCGGTGAAATCGTCGGCAAGACGTTTCGCAGAATTCTGGCAGGCGAATTGGCGATTCGGGTAGCCGATGTGACGGAGAATCAACCGCTGGAGTTCTTTGAAGCCAACTCGTGATGGCTTTCTTTTGCTTTGCACTTTCCATTTGCAGAGACCAGCAAACAATAAAAAACGCATTGGCAAAAATTGCCAATGCGTTTTGTTTTTGCTCAGATGTTTCTGATTTGCTTAGCGTGTTTTTGCAGCTTCATCACTGCTGCGACGGCTAATGCGTTCTTTGCGTGGGCTCATGTAGTGTGTTGCTTCTTCGGCAACCAGAACCGTGTCTCCCGATCGAATTTCGCTTCGGAATCGATGGTGGCCAGCTCGTTCGGCTTCGGCAACCACACGCAAACGAACTTCTTGTCCTGGCTCGATTTTGGCGATCGGGTCGAACAAAACTTGTCCTGTCAGGATTTCGCCACTGTGGCCTTTCAATCGTAGCGGCTCAATACCGTGGCTAAACTGAGCGATCGCTCGCACGTCCGTTGCGGCACGACTGCCACGATTGTGGATCACGATTTCGTAGCCGACTTCTGATCCCACAGGTGCGGGTGCTGCCGGGTCTTTGATCGTCATCACCAAGTCGCTGATTGATTCGACCTGTGTCGAGATGGCCACTTCGGCTTGACCAGCCGCGGTGCCCTTGCACTCGAATGCGAAGGTGTGATCACCGGTGGTGTTCATGTTGCAACGGAATTGATAATCACGTGCGGTGCCTGGTGAAAGCGATTCGATTTCCCACTGCAGGACGTTGCCACGTTGGTTTGCTCCGTCCAAGCCGCCAAGATATTTGACGCCGACAGGCAATTTCAAAGTCGCCATGACGTTCTTGCTGGTCGTGCGACCTTTGTTCTGCACTTGAAGCGAATAGGCCGCTTCGGTGTCTTGGTATTTTACTTCTGGACCAGAAAAGAGTGCTTCTAGCTTGGCGGCTGAGACGCGAATCGTTTTGGACGCGTCGGCTCGCAGTTCTAGATCACCCGATGCAAGACCGTCAATTTTCAGGTCACCCAAGTCCTGGGCAGTCAACTCGACCTCGAATTGTGCTTCTTTGCCAGGAGGAATGTCACCGATCCGCTGTGTCTGTGGTGTCGACGAATTCGGCGACAATGTGAACACGACGTTGGGTGCAATCCCATCGCCTGGGTTCAACACGCGAACTTTATAGGACTGTGATTCGCCAAAGATGATCTCCGAAGGACCTTCGATGGTCAGTTGCAGTTCTGGTTCGTGGACGTGAATCTGAGTCACACTTTTCTGTGGTGCCAAAGTCCAGTCAACATCCAGACCGTGGGTTCCGCTACGCATCGCTTTGACGCGAACGAACATTTTTTCGGAAGCACCAGCGGGTAGCTGATCGATTGTCCAGACAAGGCGCTCTTCGCCTTTCTTTCCTTGGGGAGCGATTTCGCCGGTCGTTGCGTTTTGACCTCGCATGTCAGCCCATTCTGGGATGGATGCTCGCACCACTACGCCCTTGGCATCAATGCTGCCACGGTTTTCGACGAGGATTTCAAACTGGTGTGTTTGGCGAATCGTAACCTCTCGTGGTCCACGTGTGGCAACGCGAATGCCGGGTAGTTCCGATGCAACCGTCGTTTGCCCTGGAGTGGCTTTTCGATCATGACGCATTGCGTTGGCAACATCGGGAGTTGTTCGTTCAATCGGAGCTACCGGTGTGGGATGGTAAGCGTTGCCAACATCCTGGCGAATCGGCACTGAATTTCGCTGTGGCACTGAATTGCGCAGTGGCACTGTATTCTGTGCTGGCGTTGTGAACGGACGAGCCCCATAGGGATCTGCCTGGAATGGGCGTGGTTGTACTTGCGTTTGAAACCCTTGTGGTCGCTGAGCGATTCGTTCTTCGGGAACCGATGGATTCAACGGCAACGGTCTCGTTGCAACGCTTGCTTCGTTGTTCGCCGGATCAGCTACTCCTGATCCAATCGGCATTGCAACGTTCATTGTGTGGCCGATTGCCATCGGACGAACGGGGCGGTTATCCGTCACACGGCGAGGTTCAAAGTCTGTCTCGGGTGGACCTGCACGGTGCGAAGCCACAGTAGATGGAGTTTTGACTGCTTTAGGCGGTGCTGGTGCAAGCGGTGCTGCTTTCGGTTCCGGTTTGACAGCGGGAGCAGCCAGTGTTGTTTTGGCGGGAACAGCTTTTGGCTTTGCCACAACTTTAGGCGACACGACTTGAGGAGCCGGTGCAGGCTTCTTTGTTTCTGGCTTGGGTGTAACGAGGGTTTTTTTGATGGGCTTTGCTGCCGCGACTTCGATGGTCGGAACCGGCTTTGGCGGTACCTTCTTTGGTACCACCTTCTTAGCCACGACCTTCTTTGGTGTGATCTTCGGCGGTTCGGGTTTTGTCAGCATGCGCCGGCTGACTTTAGGAACAAGTTCGTCCAACGCGACGTCCGAATTTGCGGAGCCAAGCGATGTGGCTCGTGCAGCGATTTCGGATGGATCCAATGGCTTCATTACCTGTCGACCGCTTCGTCGATTACTCGTGCTTCGTGAAAGCGGCTGGGTTGACGATATCGCGTCGGCTTTACTCAAGGTGCGACGGGAAGACAACGGATTAACACGTGACAGTTTTGCCGACGTTGGTGTCGCTTCAATCGGTTTGGGAACCGATCGACGAACAATTTGTGTAGGTGGCTGAACCATGACTGGTGGAGTCGGCAGCGACGGGATCGTCGAAGCAACTGGAGCAGGAGGAGGCAGGTCCCGAATCGGTGCGTTGCTGACACGGTTGTTCCGCGATGGTGCGTGGAACGGAATTCCATCCCAGTTCGGAGCCGGTCGGCTCGCTTGATTTTGACGCGGAACGGCCTGATTGTTCCCAAATAAACCGTCCAACAGGCCAGTGGGTTGAACTTGTGATCCGTCGGGCTTTGCGTTTTTGCTTCTTCCTAATGCTTGAACGATGCCACCGGGTTTCAGCCCCGTTTCGTTTGAGTTTACGACCTGCTCGGTCGCCGCAACTTGGCGAACCGGCTGGGCTTTTTGGGTTGGCAGCACATATCCGCCCTTGGGTTGAGCCCCCGTCGAAAACGACAGGGCGACAAGGGCCAATGGGACGGCCAAAAACGTGGAAGCCAAAAGGATTTTGCGGTTGGAGCGGTCCATCCGTACATCTCGCGAGTTTGCGTAATGGTATTGAATCAATCGAGTTATCGGCGAATCCGACCCGCTGTGATGAACCGAATTTGACGATTGTGCGGATTCTGTAGCCTCACCCGCCCCTTCCGCCCTAGCGTGAAACTGGTCGATAATCGCACAGACGAAATGCCCCCAAGAAACAGAGAGCGAAGCAGTCCATGTCTAGACGTGAAAAAATTGAAGCGATGTTGGCCGACGACCCCACCGACACGTTTCTTCGATACTCCCTCGCCATGGAGCTTCGCAGTGAAGGCGATCACGATCAGAGTTTGTCCAAACTGGCCGAGATGACCCAAGACGATCCTCCCTACGTGCCCGCTTTCTTCATGGCGGCTCAGCAGTTGGCGGAATTGGATCGCGTCGATGAAGCTCGTGAGTACCTGCGAACGGGAATCGATCAAGCGCGCCAGCAAGGCGATGGGCACGCCGCAGCCGAAATGAGCGAATTGCTGACCGCCCTGGGCGATGCGGGCGAACTATAAATCCTGGAAGTCGATAAATTTTGCCCCTGCTTCGTGAAACTGATCCTGTTTCATGTCCAGACTCAACGCACTCTTTTCCCTCAAAACATTGCTTTGGCAGCCGACCAAACCACCGCGATTGTGCTTCGGACTATTGATTTCAGCGAGACAAGTCTGATCGTCACATTGCTGACAAGAGATTATGGGCGGCTGTCTGCGCTGGCAAAAGGCGCTTATCGGCCCAAGGGGCCATTCGAAGGCGCGCTTGACCTACTGGCCGTCTGTCGTGTAGTCGTGATTCGGAAGAACACCGATGCGCTCGATTTGTTGACCGAAGCCAAGCTACAACGCCGCTTTCGGGGAGCCGAACGATCGCTCGAAAGACTGTATGCCGGTTACTACGTTGCCGAAATGCTGCGATTGTTAACCGACAACCACGATCCTCATCCAGACCTCTACGACTTGACACTCAAAACGCTCGCTCAGATCGACGGTGACGGCCCAGTGGCCGCTTCACTCGCTTTTTTCGACGCCCAAGCGTTGCGGTTGCTTGGTCATGCGCCGGCAACCGACAAGTGCACTCAATGTGGCGACTCGGTAAAGCAAACCGCGCGGATGATTTTTGCGTTGATCGGCGGCGGGGTGGTTTGCCACGGTTGCCGCAATCGCCAGCATCAAACCGTCTCGGTCCGGCGCGAAGTCATTGACGAATTTCGTCGGCTTGGATCCGAGACGCTGCAATTACCAATTCAAATTCAGCCCGCGATTTACGGCGAACTGCGTGCTGTGATGAACCGATATATCCAAACGTTGCTGGGAACTCAGCCACGAATGCAATCCTTTTTGCCAACCGCGATCCGGACGGAACCGACCGCATGATTTCTAATCTTTTCATTCGCAAAAACTGTTTCCAAGGTGCGTTGCTGCTTACCGTTTTAATTATGGTTGGCTGCCATTCTCTGCGCGGAGCAGACGGTGATTTGCTGGATAACGCAAACACCCCCAGCTTAGAACTGACGCAGTTCCCTGATACCAATGAAGCAATCACAAACGAAATTCAGGGCAGCGGCGTCGCCCAATCCAGTGGCGTCCTGGAAAATGGCGGCGTTCAACAGGCGGGTGGAGTGAACGATTCGGCCAGCACTGCGCAGGCCGGCGACGTTGTGCAAGCCGATGGGGACGCATCGAAATACTTTGACCAAGTCCCAACAGGCAACCGTCTGGTCGGCTTTCTCACTCCCTTTCGCAGCGACGCCTCAACGGCAAAGAATACCTATCAACAGGGTGACAAGATTTTCAAAGGCGCGTCCAAGTTGCCCAGGAAGTCTGCAAAAGCGGTTCGTGCCTTCGCGCAAGCAGCCAAAGATTTCAGGCGTGCTGGCGAAGCGGCTCCAGGTTCTGCCCTGCAGCAAGATGCACTGTTTATGCAAGCGGAGAGCCACTTCTTTTCAAACGATTTGATTGAGGCCACCGAGGCGTATCAGAAACTGCAAAAAGATTTTCCCCGCAACAAACACAGCGACAAAGTGGCCGCTCGATTGTTCCAAATCAGCCGCTATTGGATCGAAACCAGCAAGGCCGGGGGCGACGCTTGGTACAAGATTAACTTGACGGACAATTCTCGGCCCTCCTACGACGCCAAAGGCCATGCCGTAAAAGTGCTTGACCAAATTCGCTATGACGACCCCACTGGACGGTTGGCCGATGATGCGACAATCGCAGCCGCAGAGGAGTACTTTCGTCAAGAAGAATATGAGAAAGCTGACGAATTCCTGACTGACTTGCGCGAAACCTTTACCGACAGCGACCACATGTTTTCGGCTCACATGCTGGGCATCGCCACCAAGTTACGCGTTTACGCTGGGCCAGAATATAGCGGGCTGGTTTTGGAAGAAGCCGAGACGCTGATCGAACAAGTGCGTAAGCGTTTCCCCGATCAGCTTCGTGACCAAAAATTCGCCACGATGGTAGCAAAGGCAGCAGCCGAAGTGAACTTTCACAAAGCCGAACGGTTTATGAATCGGGCAACGTATCGCGAGAACCGTAAAGAATACGGTGCCGCAGCAAGTGAATACCGGCGACTGTTGACCGAACTACCAGGCGCTCCGCAGGCCAAGAAAGCACGTGAACGCTTCGCTGTGGTTTCAAAGTTGCCTGCCATTCCAGATCGACCATTGTCCGGCTTGAGAACCATTTTCCCGGACAAACGTCAGGCATCGCCTTTGGAAACAGTTAACTCCACAACCACACCGCCTTCCGGCCCAACAAGAACCGCGCGAGCTCCCATCAGAACAGGCATCGCAGGGCCTTCCAACGGAAGCACAACACGATGATCGCGGCAATACGCCTCAATCGAATCCTCGCTGTTGTGTCCATCGTGCTGCTGATCGGATTGACTCCTGGCTGCGCTGGGTACCAATACGGAACGGCCGCCCTTTTTCCTACCAATATCCGAACGGTCCACGTCCCCATTGTTCGTAACGATACCTATCGGCATGACTTGGGAGTTCGTCTAACCGAAGCGCTTATTCGAGAAATCGAGCGAAGGAGCCATTTCAAAGTCTCCAGCGACCCCAACTCCGATAGCACGTTGCGATGCCGAATTGTCGGGGAAACAAAACGTGTTTTGTCCGAATCAGATTCTGATGACCCACGAGCTCTGGACGCCCAGATCAGCGTCCGCGCCGCGTGGACGAATCGTTCTGGTCAGTTATTGATGCAAAATAGTGTGGTCCCCTTGGATGACACCGCCATTTCCTTCGGCCAAAATGCTAGATTCGTACCCGAAGCAGGACAGTCGATCGCTACTGCCACACAGCAAGCGATCGATGGACTGGCTTCGCGTATCGTTTCTCAAATGGAAATACGTTGGTAGCCGATGACGGCCATCGAATTCTGGAACATAGGTCGCCGCAAGCTGGACTTATCAAAACGCCCACTCGTGATGGGTATCTTGAACGTTACTCCAGATAGTTTTTCTGACGGTGGCAAACATGACACGCTAGAAACCGCCGTTGCCACCGCAATACAAATGCAAACCGATGGTGCCGGCATCATCGACATCGGTGGGGAAAGTACGCGGCCGTATTCCGAACCCGTTGGCGCCGACGAAGAATTGCGACGCGTGATACCTGTCATTAAGCAACTTGCCGCCAAGATCGATATTCCCATCAGTATCGACACCAGCAAGGCCGCGGTGGCTCAAGCAGCGATCGATGCGGGTGCAGAAATCATCAACGATGTAACGGGACTAGAAGGCGACAAGGCGATGCCGCAAGTCGCCGTCAAGAGTGGCGTCGGTGTTTGCGTGATGCACATGAGCGGCACGCCACAGGATATGCAAGACAACCCGCAGTACGACGACGTTGTCCAAAACATCTACGACTACTTGCTGCAACGCCGCGAGTTCTGTTTGGCTGCGGGCATTTCGCATGATCGCATTTGCTTGGACCCAGGAATTGGCTTTGGCAAGACCCATGAGCACAATCTAACGTTGCTCAATGCAACGGATCGGTTCGCAAAGATCGGCTCGCCGATTCTGATTGGCCACTCACGAAAGGGATTCATCGGAAAACTAATCGGCGACAAAACCGCCGATCGCACAGCCGCAACGATCGGTGTTTCGCTTGCCGTCGCCGCAGCCGGAGCACATGTCATTCGTGTACACGACGTCAAACCCACCGTCGACGCGCTCACTTTGTTCCGTGCAAGCGGCGGATTGGAGTAGCAGGCTGGCGATCGTGAATCGCCGAAAGTCTTGACGACTTGTTGATTTAGTCGGAACATAGGCGGACCAGCATTGGCAATCCCACCTCAGAAAAACGGTCACCAGTGGCTTGTGTTCGTAGTGCCGCCTTCAGGCGGAATTTCCGGCTAAAGCCGGGTACTACAAACTAATCGTACGCCAGCTTTGCTTGAAGACTTTCGGCTGTTGGGCTTCGGCCGAAAGTCTTGACGACTTTCGCTACGCCAACGTTTTAGTGTTTCTAGTGCACTAGTCCTGCAA
>CAZZDZ010000250.1:8213-9624 GCA_964652675.1 uncultured Pirellulaceae bacterium | reverse complement strand
CCACAAAGTCGGGCTACATCTCTGGGACAGAGATGGCTACTGTTACCACAGATTATTCGGTATGCACGGAATCATCTGCGTTTCTAGACTATCTTCACCCAATTAAACCCCATCTATTCCATGCAATTTGCGGTAAAACCAGCGGTAGAACCGAAAGTCTTGACGACTTGAACATCCGATGCCTAAAAAAATTCCCGGGGGGTCGGCGACGTTGGTTAGATCCAGTTTTGCGGTAAGAGCTTCGCTGTTTCAACTTGGGGCTCACAACCGAACACCTTCAACGCAATAAATCGCCGCCTTATTTGCATCATGGCTTTTGCGAATCGATCCGTCCGGTATGATTCAGCTCCATGACGAAACACATCTTTGTAACCGGCGGCGTTGTTAGCTCGCTTGGAAAAGGCCTCACGGCCGCTTCGCTTGGAATGCTGCTTGAGCGGCGTGGGCTCTCTGTACGGATGCAAAAGCTGGATCCTTACATCAATGTGGATCCGGGCACGATGAGCCCCTACCAGCACGGCGAAGTCTACGTCCTGGATGATGGTTCGGAGACCGATCTGGACCTGGGCCACTACGAACGGTTCACCAGTGGCGCGTTGACCCGCGACTGCAACTACACGACCGGCCAAATCTATCTGTCCGTGATCGAAAAAGAACGCCAAGGCCAGTTCCTGGGCAAAACCGTTCAAGTCATCCCACACATCACCAACGAAATTAAATCGTCGATCAAGCGAATGGGCGGCGACGATGTTGACGTCGTAATCACCGAAATCGGCGGTACCGTTGGCGACATCGAAAGCCTGCCGTTCTTGGAAGCGATCCGCCAATTCGCCCAAGACTACGGTCGCGAAAACGTGCTGTACATGCACCTGACGCTGGTGCCGTACTTGAAAGCGGCCGACGAACTGAAAACAAAACCCACACAACACTCTGTCGGTCAGCTTCGCCAAATCGGTATCCAACCAGACGTTCTCGTGTGCCGCTGCGAACATTCGATCAGCCGCGAAGAACGCGAAAAAATTGCTTTGTTCTGCAACGTACCGGTCGAAGCAGTGATCGAAGAGAAAGACAAGGATTTTTCGATCTACGAGGTCCCGATTTCGTTGGTCGACAACAAGTTGGACGAATTGGTCGTCAGCAAACTTGGTTTGACTGCGGCCAAAGCGTTAGACATTTCGCCGTGGGCAGATCTATTGCATCGTTTGCGCAACCCTCGCCACGAAATATCGATCGCCGTTGTTGGCAAGTACGCCGAGCACAAAGACGCGTACAAATCGATCTATGAATCGATCGACCACGCCGGCATGCACCACCAAGCTCAAATTCGCATCGGTCGTATCCAAAGCGCCGATATCGAACGCGAAGGCGCCGAACGTTTACTGAGCGGCTACCACGGGATTTTGGTCCCAGG
>CAZZDZ010000250.1:0-8113 GCA_964652675.1 uncultured Pirellulaceae bacterium | reverse complement strand
CCTTGGTTTGTCGCGGTACAATTTCACCCTGAATTCAAGAGCAAGCCGCTGCAGGCGCACCCGCTGTTCGCAGGCTTTGTAGAATCTGCCATCGAGCGGCGCAAGTCGCGTATCGAAAGCGAACCCAGCAACATGCCAAACGAAGCGACTTCGTGAGCAAACACAGAAAGTAACCATGAGCGACGACAAAAAACCCGCCGACGAAAAAGCCGACGACAAGAAACCAGACGACTTCGTGCCGTTGGACAAATCTGCCGACGTTTCGCAGCAAGACGATTCGCAGCAAACCGAAGAAGTATTTGCAGACGGTGAAAGCCCCACCGCGCCGCCACCGGCGTCATTCGAAGTACTCATTTCGATGCTATTCACCCAAGCGATGGCAACGCTTGGTCAGATGCCCAATCCGGCAACCGGCAAACCAGAAATCAACAAGCCATTCGCCAAGCACTACATCGACACGCTAGAAATGCTGGGCGAAAAAACGCAAGGCAACCTAAACGACGACGAATCCAAAATGCTCAGCGAAGCTCTACACGCACTTCGAATGGCTTACGTCAGCACCAAAGGCTAAGCGTAGGCCGAATCTAGCTCAGCATTAAAAGAAATGTCCCAACCCTTTTGCTTGGCGGCATGCGGAAAGCTGGGCGAGATGAAAGGCAAAGTGAGTCGACAAAAGGTGGCTTACTAAATCTCCGCAAGTCACGATCGGGGTGCCATCGAGTAACCCCAATCCGTGCGGTTGAGACATCACGCTTGGGTCGGCTTGTTGAGCCGCGTTTGCCAATTCATCGTAAGCGGCCACGGAATCGGCAACGACTTGTTCGACACTAAACGAAGGCGCACTGGGGGCATTCGTTTCAGATCCTGGTCCAAAGCTTGCCGACCAAGCGTCATCCAGTTGCGACGTCAATCCAACCATCCCTCTGGGCATGTCGGCAACTAAACGCAAATGGCCCAAAATCCACCTCGGCGTCTTGCCATTGGTAACCGTATCAAGGTCGGCGTCCGTAAGGTCACTGGCGATCTTTTGAAGATAGTCACGATTAAAAGCGTTCAGTGTGAGTTCATTCTTGAACATGGTTTGGTTGTCCTTTCAAATCCAAATGAGATAAGTCAACGAGAGTAGTAGGCCGTTAAACCTATTGTATCGGTGGAACTTCGGTCAATTGACGCTGTGTGCTGGTATTTCCAATGACATAGTTCTGTTGGCGTGCAAACCGAGGTTTCCGCACCTACGCGTGTGCTTTTTGGTGCTCGGCTACTGCATCGATGATTGCGTTTAGATCTTTGGTCTGTTTGTAACCGATCGCTTCGCGAATTCGATCTAACTCTGGGACTCGGCGACGAATATCCTCGAACGACTCGTCGTAGGCATCGGCGTAACTTTGGAACTCGATCGTTGCTTCTGGATTAACTCGTTCGATCACGCGTTTGGCCAAATCCAGAATGGAAATTGGCTGGTCGCTACCGATGTTGTAGACACGACCTGCGGCACTTGGGGTGTCCATCAATTTCATGACCCCACCGATCACATCATCGACGTGCCCGAAACATCGCACTTGGTGACCGTCATCGTGAACCGTCAGCGGAACACCACGTAGCGCCGCGTCGACAAATCTTGGCAACACCATTCCGTACGCACCGGTCTGTCGCGGGCCAACAACGTTAAAGAAACGACAGACAACGGTTGGTAACTTTTTCTCTTTATAGAAAGCCAACGCCAAAAATTCGTCGATCGCTTTGGAAACTCCGTAGCTCCAACGTGGCTTGGTTGTTGCCCCAAACACCAGGTCATCTTCCTCGGCCCAAGTCTCTTTTGGATTCTTGCCGTAGACTTCGCTGGTGCTGGCGATAAAGCAGGGAACGTAATCACCTTTGACGGCTCGTTCGCCAAGACAATTCAAAATCAGTTGTGTTGGATAGACGTTTCGTTCGATCGTTTGAATCGGTTGCTTGGCGATCAACGCAACGCCGACTGCCGCTGCGAGGTGATAGACGCGATCGGCGCGGCCACAGACGTCAGCGACCAGCGATTCTTCGACCACCGATCCTTCGATGTATTCAAGATTCTCGTGGTCGATCACGTGGTCCAAGTTGTTCTTGCGACCAGTCGACAAATCGTCCACGACGATCACTCGGTCGCCTTGCTCCAACAGACGTTCGGTTAGGTGGGATCCGATAAAGCCGGCGCCGCCGGTGACGAGACAAGTTTGGGAGCTCACGATAGCTTTAACACAGCAATGGGAATAAACGCGGTAAATGAGTGTGTAACAGAGTAACCAACAACGACGTTCGCCGGAGCCCCGCATCCAAACATAAATCTGCCAGCCAATGTCCAATAGCGGACAATAGCAACCAGCCCTAACCGGCTACAAACGACAAAGTGTCGTGCGTTATGAAGCTACGTTCGTCAAGACGCACAGGTTCACCAGTGGGTACAGAACGCAAGTATCTCGCCTCATAAGGCCCTCGCAGAGAGCCATAACCCCCTAAAATGCTGACTTTACGGAATACGTAGACAGTGCGTGTAACTACCTTGGAAAACCCCAGGCAGGTAAGATGAACACATCAACGGAAACATTTCCTGACAACCAATCGATCCGATCGCGCCCGGCAGCACAGAAGCTTGTCGCCTGACAACAAAAGTCAATACGACGCGCGGACGAAATTGTAACCTTGTTTTTCTGGAACAGACTCGTGAAAAGCCAGTTGGTTTTCAACATCAAATCGTCACTTGCCATCAGCTCCCCAAAAGAGTCCCCATTGAAATTCCAAATCACGTCATTGCTGCTGGCGTGTTTTCTCGCAACAGCAACGGTCGCTAGTGCTGCCGACTCTACCGATGCCTCCATTGCTGCGTACGCGGACGCGGCAAATTTCCAGACCAATGGCGCTTTCGATTTGGCGATCGATAGCTGGAAAAAATTCTTAAAGAAATACCCCAATGATGAGATGAGCCCCAAAGCGGCTCACTACTTGGGCGTCTGTTACATGCAACAAGAAAAGCCCGACTATGTTGCCGCCGCCCGCGCGTTCACCGACGCATTAAAAAACAAAGATTACGAACTGCGCGAAGAAAGCTTGGCCAACCAAGGCTGGTGCTGGTACGCCTCGTCAGGCGAAAGCCCCAATCGCGACAAGAAACGTTTGCAGTTGACGATCGATTCCTATGCAACGCTGCGAAAAGAAAAACCCAATAGCCGATTCCTGGATCGAGCGTTGTTCTACAGCGGTGAAGCAGCGTATGGGTTGGGCGATCGCAAAAAGGCAATCGATTTTTACAACAAACTATTGGCGTTGCCGTCAGCAGGTAAATCGCCACTTCGCTGCGACGCGTTGTACGCACGCGGGATCGCTCACGAAGAATTAGATCAATTCGATAACGCACTAGCATCGTTCGATCAATTGATGAGCAGTTGCAAAGACGATGATTTGGTAACCGATGTTCATCTACGAATGGGTGACGTCAAAATCTATCGCAAGGAATACACCCAAGCCGTCGAGTCGTTCGAATCAGCGATCAAAACCGCTGAAACCGACGAAGACAAAAGCTATGCGATTTTCCGCCAAGCCTACGCACTGGTGCAAGCCAACCGTCCCGGCGAGGCAGCGAAAAAGTACGACATTCTGCAAAAGAAGTTTCCAAAATCGCAGTACGCCGCAACCGCTTTGCTGGCCGCTGCACAAAGCACCTACCGAAGTGGTGATCTGGATGAAGCCGCAAAACGATTCGCCAAAGTTCGCCAACAGAACAACAAGTCTGCATCGACCGAAGCCGCTCATTGGTTGGCCAGAATTTACATCGCTAAAAACAAACCCGACGAAGCCGTCAAGGTCGCCGAAGAGCAAATCGACCAGGGCACAGAAGGCGAGTACGCGATCGAACTGAAACTGGATCTCGCAGAATCACTGGCGCTGAATCCCAAGACGGTTGCCAAATCGGTCGAGATTGCCGAGTCCGTTTACCGTGACGCACCGAAAAACAAACTGGCTCCTCGCGCTCTGTACAACGCGGCGTTCTCGGCGCTGCAGACAAACCAACTGGACAAAGCCAGCACGTTGTCGGGTGAGTTCTTAAAGAATTTCCCCAAAGATGATCTCAGCGCAGACGTGCAATTCATCTCTGCCGAAAGTCAATTACTAACTGGGAAACTGGACCTGGCCGCGGAGAGCTATGATCGATTGTTGAAGCAAACCGGCGCCAAGGGAAACGTGCAACGACCATTGTGGGTTTTGCGTGCGGCCACAACCAGCAACGCCGCCAGAAAGTTCGACAACACGATCGCGTTGATCAAACGCGAATACAGTTCGCTGGGGCAACCATCGCAAAAGGCCGAAGCACAAATGCTGCTTGGTCAAGCTTATATGGGGTCGAGCAAGCACAGTGACGCGGCAATGGCTTATCAACGATGTAGCGAAGCCGACCCGAAATGGGCACGAGCCGAGGAAGCACAGTTGCTTTCGGGAACAGCTCTTTTCGCAGCGGACAAACGCGACGAAGCCAAAGCGGTGTGGGAGCGTTTGGTCAGCAGCAAGAAAAACCCAAGGATGGCCAACCAAGCTCGCTACAAACTTGCACAGATGGCAAGCAACAAAAAGGACCATGACACTGCGGTCCGGCTCTACGACGAAATTCTAGAATCCGATGCCGACAAAGGCCTCAAGCCATACGCTCTTTATGGAAAAGGTTGGGCGTTGATGCAAAGCGACAAACACGATCAAGCGATCAAACCGCTCGACGAAGCGATGAAGGACTATAAGACGCACACGATCGCCGACGACCTGATGCTTGCTCGCGGAATCACACTTCGTCACTTGGGAAAATATGACCAAGCCAGCGAAGACTTGGCCGAATATCTGACCACCAAGCCCGGCGGCACCAACCTGGGGCACGCGCTTTACGAGATGGCTTTGATTGACCAAAAACAAAAGCAACCCGGTCAAGCCGCATCACGACTGCAACGCCTGGTCAAAGAAGTTCCCAAGTACCCGTCGATGGATAAAGTGTTGTATGAACTGGGCTGGTCACTGCGAGAGTCTGGTAACGACAAAGAAGCGGAAAAGTACTTTGGCGAATTGGTAAAGCAGTTTCCCCAGACAGGCGTGGCCGGCGAAGCAGCCTATTTCATCGGCCAAAAGCGATATTCTGACAAGCAATGGAAATCGGCCGCTCAGCAATTCGCTGTCGCCGCCAGCCGTGCCACAGACGATGGCTTGTCAGAAAAAGCACACTATCGACTGGGTTGGTCGCACTTCAAGTCAGAAGACTTTACGAACGCAGAGAAAGCATTTGCCGAACAAGCTTCCAAGCACCCTGAAGGCAAATTGGCGCTAGACGCATTGATGATGGTTGGCGAATGTCGATTCAAGTCGTCCCAGTTTCCACAAGCTTTACAAGCGTATGACGTCGCCAGACGCCGTATCCGTGACAACAACGACAACGCAAATTCGATTCGCGAACCAGCCGAGCGACAAGTCCGCGAATTGATCCTGCTGCACGGTGGTCAATGTGCTGCCCAAAGTAAACAGTGGGACACAGCGATCCAGTGGTACGACGAATTGAAAGAACGTTTTCCAACGACCAGCTACATGCCGCAGGTGTTCTACGAAACAGGGTTTGCCTATCAGCAAAAGAAGGACCCGAGCAGAGCAATCAAGTTTTTTACCGAAGTCGCGGACAACTATCGAAATGAAATCGCCGCTCGAGCCCGTTTCATGATCGGCGAAATTCACTTTGGCAACAAAGAACTAGATAAAGCCATCCCCGAGTTCCAGCGTGTGATGTTCGGATTTGGCGCAGACAAAGCTCCTGACGACATCAAAAACTGGCAAGCCAAGAGCGGATTCGAAGCCGCTCGATGTAGCGAACTATTGGTGCAACGTGCCCGGTCCGCGGACGGACGGCAAAGAGCAGTCCAGTACGCTCAAAAGTTCTACGACTACGTCATCACGAAACATCCCAACCACGAACTTGCAGGCAAAGCCCGCGACCGTAGAGACAAAGTTAAATAAAGTGATCCCATTGAATAAAACGTCCTGCCGGCACATCGGAACCCTTGTGTTCCTGTTGTTGCTGTGCGCTTTTACCGTCCCAGTCAACATTGCACCTGCACAGAACCCACAACAAGGTGCCGACCAGGAAGCAATCGGTGCCGCCGATATCCAAGCCATCATGAATGATGGTGGCGAAAGCGAAACCGTTGTCGCACCGCCGTCCGAGCCGCGAGGAATCGATCTTTTGTCGCTGATCAGCAGCGGCGGAAAATTCATGATCCCGATCGGCTTGATGAGTTTGCTGGTCGTGACGCTGGCGGTCGAAAGAATGCTGTCGCTGCGTCGAAGCAAAATCGTTCCCAAGCGATTGGTTGAAGATTTAGAAGATTTGTCGGACCCGATTAACCAATTCAATCCCAGCACGGCCTACCAAGCTTGCTTGGACCATCCGTCGGCATTGGCCAGCGTCGTCGGCGCGATGTTGCTACGAACGGGTCAACCGCTGGGCGAAATCGAACGCACAGCAGCGGATACCGTTCAGCGCGAAGCCGACAAGTGTTCAGCGCCCATTCGCTGGTTGAATCTGGCCGCCGCAGCGACTCCGCTGATGGGACTGCTCGGTACGGTTTGGGGAATGATCGTTGCGTTTCATGAATCGACGACGCTGACGGCCGACCGCAGTCGCAGCGAACAACTTTCCGAAGGCATCTATACCGCGTTGGTAACGACGCTGGCCGGTTTGATCGTCGCAATTCCTGCCGCGATTTTAGCCCAGTATTTGGAAAATCGCGTAAGGGCTCTGTTCCACCAGATCGAACAGATTGCTTTCGATGTTGCCCCTGGGCTAACCCGATTTGTTTCCCGACGACGCTTGGATCCAGATGGAACCATGCGGGCGATGGAAGCCGCCCCCGCAAACCCTATTAGCGCTACAGCGCCACCTGCACCGCCCACGCCACCACCGCCGATTCCTGCAAATGGTGATTCGGATGTTGGTAGTTCTGCCAAAGCCACCCAAGCGAAACCCTCCAAACCGAATCTTGGTGGAGCCGCGAGGTCGTAAATCATGGCAGTCCAAATCAAACGTTCGACCGCCGCGAGCACACTGTCTTTGACGCCATTGATTGATGTCGTCTTTCTGCTGCTGATTTTTTTCCTTGTTACCAGCGAATTCGAGGAAGAAGAACGACGGCTACGAATCACATTACCCGAGGCGACCAGCGCCGTGCCGATGACCGGCCAACCACGCGAGATCGTGGTCGACATCGACGCCGACGGTAATTTCTATCTGGGTGGCCAACCCACGGAACTGGATGAACTGGAGCGGTTGATGCGAGCAAGCACTCATAACAATCCCACAAACCAGACGGTTGTGATCCGCGCCGACAAATCCACCACGTTCCAACCGGTCGTCAGCGTGATGGACGTTTGCAACCGAGTCGGAATCAGCGACTACAGCGTCACAACCCAAGAAGGCCCCCAACCCTAACGCCAAAGTTAGCAAACAACCTTGTAAACCGCGTAAAACACGTAGTGGAAGTACAGGGCAGCTAACTGTCAAGCCAATCAGCCACAAATCTCTACTGGTGTTTTTCACCGTCCGATCGCCATAACACTCTTTCTTGCATATCAAATCCAACTCAGTTCGACGCAATTGCATAAAATAGATTCACATGAGTAGCCGTAGATATCAGCGTGTCCACGCCCCACCGGTCGAGTCCGATCGCTTGTGGCCGCTGGATCTTGCGCTGATTGCGACGGCTGGTTTGATCATTTACTTGATCTACAACTATCTCTATTTCGATGATCCGCGCTGGCTATACAACGCCAAGACATACATCATCGCGGTCCCAGTGATCACAGTGCTGATTTCGTTTGCGTTCCGAAAAATCGCATCCCAGTTTGTTCAACGATCGGCCCAAGTTGGATTTCTGTTTAGTGTGTTTTTGCACCTTCTGTTACTGATCCTCGCCATCAACGTGGTGATCTTTAACACGTATCTTCCACAAGCCTCTGAGAAATCCAAAAAGAAAAAACGTACACCTGCCCGCAGCACGGTTCCGGAACATCTTTTCCAAGCCCCTCGCGAGACCATTCAGACTCCCGACTGGTCAAAACC
>CAZZDZ010000249.1:7425-9726 GCA_964652675.1 uncultured Pirellulaceae bacterium | reverse complement strand
GACGACGATGTCGACCGGTGCTGCTAACATCACTCACAACGATCGGCGGCATGCTGCCAATTCTGTTGGAAACATCACGCCAAGCACAAGTTCTGATTCCGATGGCCACCAGCCTCAGTTTCGGCCTGATCTTTGGCACCGCACTCGTGTTGATTCTCGCCCCGGTCGGCTATTACATTCTGGCCAAGACCGTGTCGAATCCCCATCTCCGGACTGAGAATGTGACAGAGATTGGCGCTTAACGGAGAAATTCCAAAAACCGCGAGTATTCGTCTAACAAAACTCCTGCCGATGCGTCTGCCAAAACCAAAGGCGATATCGGCCAGCCCTGTAGCACCCAAATAAAACTTGCAGTCATCGGAGAATGCGTTTCTTTTGGCGGCGAATTCATAGTAATCCCGTACGTTGCCCTAAAACTGCCGTTGCCGCTAAAATACAGTCTTTAGAAACAGCAACCTCAAGATTCAATACGCACCGTTTGGTGTACGAGAGAATTCAGATGCAAGTAAACGAGTACTTTGACGGCAACGTCAAATCCATTGGTTTCGAGAATAGCGAAGGCCGAGCAACGGCTGGCGTAATGGCGGTTGGCGAATACGAATTTGGGACCAGTGAACACGAACTGATGAAGATTGTTTCAGGCGCACTGCAAGCAAAACTTCCTGGCACTGATGCATTCGAGAGTTTCCCCGCCGGTAGTGAGTTTAACGTCGCGGCGAACGAAAAGTTTCAAGTCAAAGTCGATCAAACCACTGCCTATTTGTGCTTTTATGGCTAACGAAGACAACGGCAATGACACCACCTATTTGCTTGACCGGCGCATGTAGATTGATACGCTAGTGCTACAGAAGGCCGTAGATTTGTGCGGTTTGCCGAAAGTCTTGACGACTTCCGCTACGTTTTTTCAGGGTTAAGTGAAGATGTCTCGATATCCATTGACGATCGTCGCTTCCATGGCACTTGCCTTGGTTTTTGTCGCGGATGCGAATGCTCAGTATTCGTCTTCGCGAATCACTCGGTCAAGCAACATTCGTCCAACCGGCAACATTCGACCGATTCAAGATGTTCGGCCGACTGCCAACCGCAGCGGCAATGTCCGGACGACCACGTTCATTCCGAACTTCGGATCTCCGTCCGTTTACGGTCGATACACCGTGCCAAATTTTCCGCGTGTCAGCGGGTATCCGACTCCGCGTTTCTCGCCGCCCAATCGCCAGCCTTTCAATCCCAGTGCAAGCAATATTCTGGTGTACCCAATTCGCACCAGGACCGGTGGCATTCGCAGCACGTCCGGTAATCTGAACACGAGCCGGCGATTTTCGAATTAGCAACGCAAGCCCCTGACGATTGTGATGTCTGATCGGCGCAAACGACTTGAACGCGTACTGAAGCCGTTGGTAGGGCTGAACGAATTTTCCAACGAAGACGCAAAGCTTCGGTGCGTCGAGTCGTCTCCCGGCTATGTAACATCAACCTTGAATCAACTTATCCGCGAAGGGTTTTTGCGCGAGCAGACGATTGGTGATCGGTCCATGTTTCAATGGACCGTTGAACTGAAGATAGACGAATGGATTGATCAGCAGATTCATGGCTTGCAAGTCAAGCAGACCCCTCAGCAAGATCGACCACGCGAACGATTGCTGAAAGATGGCCCCGAATCGCTCAGCAATGGCGATCTACTGGCCATCCTGATTCGTGTTGGAGTTCGAAACGAATCGGCCGTAGCTGGCGGCGCAAAGATCGCCAATCGTTTCGCGGATCGGTTGACCGATCTACCAAAATCCAGCCAGGCTGATTTAAAAGCGATCTCTCCTGCGGCAACCAAATCAAGCTATGCGCAGATCATGGCCGGGATTGAACTGGGGCGCCGGATCGCAAAAGTCCAACAAAACTCGGAACAATCTGTCACCAAAATCACAAGCACCAAACTGGCTGTTGCCTATTGCGAAAATGAATTTGCAAGACTTGCTCACGACGCCGTTCAGGAAGAGTTTCATATCGTGACATTAGACACAAAACACAAACCGATTCGCACGCACCGAATCACCGTGGGGACTTTGGACGCCAGTTTGGTACACCCACGCGAAGTATTCCGACCAGCCATTCGCGATGCGGCCTCCGCAGTCTTGTTGGTACACAACCATCCCAGCGGAGACCCAACGCCCAGCCGCGAAGACCATCAGGTGACCGAGCAACTCACCGAAGCCGGCAAGTTGCTAGGGATCAACGTTTTGGACCACATCATCGTGGCGAGCCAACGATCACTGAGCATCCGCGAAGCAAACTGATCGTCTCTGCGGG
>CAZZDZ010000249.1:0-7325 GCA_964652675.1 uncultured Pirellulaceae bacterium | reverse complement strand
GCGAACACGCAGCCTGATCGGAGTGTCTAATCGCGTGTCGAACCAGTGAATCTGACGTAAAGGTTTGTATGATATTTCCGCATGGCATCTTTCGCATCACCGCTTGCGCGCCCCCACTATCGGTCGCAAACCCGTCGGCCAACGCGGCAGCATCCATTGATTCGATCGAATCGTCCGATGCGGATTTGGTTTTGCTGCCGGAACTTGGGTTGACGGGATATACATGCGGCGATCTGTTCGCAAACGATGCACTGCTTGGCGGTGCGATCGAAGCTCTCGACGAAGTTGTCCAGCACAGTGCGTCCCACGAAAAAATCGTTGTCTTGGGTTTGCCGCTGACGGTTGCCGATTCGTTGATGAATTGCGCAGCCGTTGTTGCCGCCGGACAAATCGCTGGCATCGTCCCCAAAACATTCTTGCCAACGTACCGCGAGTTTTATGAAGGCCGTCACTTTCGTGGAGCAGGTCTCAGCGAGCCGGAATCGGTCGAAATTTTGGGCGAGGAAATTCCATTCGGTACCGATTTGCTGTTCCGATGCGGCGAAGCAACCATCGCCGTGGAAATTTGCGAAGACCTTTGGACTCCGTTGCAACCAAGTAGCTTTGCAGCAGTAGCGGGCGCGAACATTTTGCTGAATCTCTCTGCCAGCAATGAAACGATTGGCAAAGCAAACTGGCGGCGTGACCTAGTTCGCAGCCAAAGTGGTCGCTGTATCGCCGCCTACGCGTACGCTTCATCGGGCCCAGGCGAATCCTCGTCGGACCTGGTATTTGGCGGGCATTGTTTGATTGCCGAAAATGGCGGCATGCTGGGCGAGTCACGACGCGTTGGCGACGCACTTGAACCTTCGTACGTAAACGAAACTTCCGTGACACGCGATGTTGACCTGCAGCGATTGGCCCACGACCGACGTGCGGTTGGATCGTTTGATGATGTTCGCGATCATGTCGACCGTGAATACCGTTTGGTCGAATTGGCTGAAGATGTGGAATCTTTTGCAGACACAAAAGAACCTCGCAAAGATTTGGCGCGTCGCGTGGATGCACATCCATTCGTTCCAGACGAATCGCGCGAATTGGAAGCCCGCTGTGCAGAAATTTTCTCGATCCAAGCTGCAGGGTTGATCAAGCGGCTAACCCGGTTGCCTGAATCGATACCACTTGCGATCGGTGTATCGGGCGGGCTGGACAGCACGTTGGCATTGTTAGTCGCGCTGCGGGCGCTGGATGCGATTGGCCGCAAACGCACTGACATCCACGGTGTGACGATGCCAGGCTTTGGCACCAGCGATCACACCAAAACAAGCGCTGATCTGTTGATCGAAGCGACCGGAATCACGGAGGAGACAATTGATATTCGTGGTTTGTGTTTGGACACTTATCGCAGCATCAAACATTCTCCGCTGGGCATTACCATCGATGAAAACACAACCGTCGATTCGCTTCAAAAATCGCTGCAAGAAGTCGCAACCGGAACAAGCGATTTGACGTTTGAAAATGTCCAAGCGCGGATCCGCACGATGTTGTTGATGAGTCGTGGGTTTGTGCTCGGTACGGGTGACATGAGCGAACAAGCGCTTGGCTGGTGTACTTACAATGCCGACCACATGTCGATGTACAACGTCAACACGTCGATCCCCAAGACGTTGGTGCGGTTCCTGGTTCGTTATGCTGCCGACAACTACTTTGACGGCAAATTGAAAGATTTGCTGCACCGGATTGCCGACACACCGATCTCACCAGAATTGATGCCGACGGCGAAAGACGGCACGATCGTGCAAGATACCGAAGCGGCTGTGGGAGAATACGAGTTACACGATTTCTTTCTGTATCACTTCGTGCGAAACGGATTCACCCGCGACAAAATTTTGTACTTGGCCGATCACGCTGCGTTTAATGGCAAGTATTCCAAAAAGCACGTTGCCGAGACGTTGGACACGTTCATTCGACGTTTCTTTACGAACCAGTTCAAACGCAATTGCGTGCCCGATGGCCCCAAAGTCGGTTCCGTCAGTTTGTCACCACGCGGTGATTGGCGAATGCCTAGCGATGCCGATTCGGACGGATTTCGTTAGCAAACGGGATAGAAAACGCTGATCGCTTCGCGGTTTTGGGCAACAATCCGAACGTAACCGCGTTGGGCAAAGCTGAGATCACTAAGACGTCAGACACTGTGAACTTTGCCAGTCGCTTACTGGTCTATGACTTTCAGAACGTAGATTCTGATCCTGTCGCCGTCTAAAATCGCTTTGTGAGACGCCGATTTGAAGCCTACAACGCAAATAGTTCGGTTTTCCGGGGTTTCGCTGTTGACCGTGGGCACTGTGGGGCCGGATACTTGAATCAATTGGGGTTGACGGCTCTTTTCCGTTTTAACGGATTTTATCGCGCGATTGGGCGATTGCTGAGCTAAACCTAAGGGAGCGTTTGTGTTTGCACGTTGCAGACGATTGACGCTCAACAAATTCGTCCGTTCAACGCAGGACTGATCTGCGGCGGTTGAAAAAAGTTTCATTCCATATTTGTGCTGAACGCCCTTCAGCCGGAGAAGAAGTATTTGGTGGCATTGGCACGTAGAAATATTCAACAAGAAAACAGAGACACAGTACGAATCAATTCTCAAATCCGAATCACCCCGATTCGAGTTGTCAGCGAAGACGGCGAACAGCTTGGCGTTCTAGCCACGGAAGTTGCTTTGGAACGTGCTCGCGATGCAGGTTTAGATCTTGTTGAGGTGGCGCCGAACGAGCGGCCACCGGTCTGTCGAATCATGGATTACGGCAAGTTCAAGTACGAAAAGAAAAAGAAAACCAACAAAGGCCAATCGCACACAAAGACGAAAGAAATTCGTCTGCGTCCAAAGACTGGCGAAGAAGACATTCGTACAAAAATCCGCCAAGCCGAAAAGTTCTTGGCCAACAAAGATAAAGTGCAAGTCAGCGTTTTGTTTCGTGGTCGCGAGATGGCTCACATCGAAGAAGGCCGAAAGGTCATGGAGATGGTGATCGAAATCTTGCAAGAACACGGCAAAGTCGAAACACGACCACAACAACACGGTCGACGAATGATCTGCATGATCTCGCCCAAGTAACGCGAGTCCAGCAGTTAGGCTTCACACTCTAAGCTCTCGGTTCGTGGCGATGCCCGAACCAGGTCAAACCAGCGGATTAAATCCGGTGTTGAAGCCTAAATGCATTGACCTAAAGCCTGACGTCTATCACCTGACTATCTATGCCTTCGCTTGACGCAATTTGTACTCACTTGTCACAAATCGCGCCGCTGCGGCTGGCGGAGTCTTGGGACAATGTTGGCTTGTTGGTCGGCGACCGCAAGCAATCCGTTTCACGCGTGATAACGTGTCTAACGATCACGCCCAATGTCGTCGCCGAATCTATCGCCGAAAAAGCGGATTTGGTAATCGCGCACCACCCGCTGCCTTTCAAAGCTCTGCAAAAAATCACCAGCGATAGCGTGGCTGGGAAAATGTTGTTGCAACTCATTGGTGCGGGCACTGCGATCTACAGCGCTCATACCGCATTTGATTCCGCCGTCGATGGAATCAATCAAATGTGGGCAGCGTCTTTGGGATTGAAATCAGTCAAGCCATTGATCCTGCAGAATCCCGATTCTGAATCCGGCGATGGCGCAGGTCGCGTCGGCAAACTTGGCGAACCGATCTTCTTGGATGAACTTGTACGACGTCTCGCCAGTGACGTTGGCGCGACAGCACCCCGGCGCGTTGGCCCGATAGACCAGCCGATCACAAAGGTTGCGTTTGCGTGTGGTAGCGGCGGTACGTTTTTGTCCGCCGCCAAGCGGTGCGGTTGTGACGCATTGATCACCGGCGAAGCTACTTTCCACACATGTTTGGAAGCGGAATCGCTGGGGATCGGATTGGGGCTCTTGGGCCACTACTGGAGCGAACGATTCGCCATGGAACGCTTGGCCGAACAACTGTCTGGGCTGATGCCCGAGCTGACAATTTGGCCGAGCCGATCGGAGCATGATCCGATCGAAGCGGTCAATCTGTAACATTTGGCGTATCAGTGCCAATTCGCTGGCGATTTTTCTTGCCGCAAACCGTCGCCAGTTTTCGTGTTTTCCCCGCTAATCGTGCATTCAATGGGCGTTTCACAAGATTGACCCTCCTTTGCTGGGCTCTAAAATGCTCTGGTGGAACGGCGATTGCACTGCTGAGTGTTCTGCCGACATTCAGATTGTCTCGGAATTTCGCCCACACCTATTAAAACGCGCCAGTTGATTTGGCGGTTAACTCTCCAACGAGAATTCAAATATGACGTCACGCGCAAAATGGCTCGTTGCGATTCCGATCTACAACGAAGCCAAATATGTTGACGAAATCTTGGACGAAGTAGCAAAGTATGCTTCGGATGTTTTGGTGATCAATGACGGCAGCGTTGATTCAACCGCCGATGTATTGGCAAAACGTAGCGATGTGCATGTCATTACACACAAGGAGAATCGCGGTTACGGCGCAGCCCTACAGAGCGCGTTTCAGTACGCGATCAACGAAGGGTACGAAGGCGTCGTGACAATGGATTGCGACGGCCAACACCAGCCCAAACGGATTCCACGATTCATCGAAGCGGCTGGTGCTGCCGACATCGTTTCGGGCAGCCGGTATCTAAAGAAATACGACGGCGACGATGCCCCGCCTGCCGAACGAATGTTTATCAATCGTCGACTGACCGCCGAGATAAACAATCGGCTAGGGTTTCATTTGACCGACGCTTTCTGCGGTTTCAAAGCCTATCGGACCTCAGCCCTGCGACAGATGCGAATCACCGATGCTGGCTATGCAATGCCGCTGCAACTATGGGTCGAAGCGGCTGCGGCAGGATTGACCGTCATCGAAATACCCGTGCCACTGATTTATCTGGATTTGGCTCGATCTTTTGGCGGGTCTCTCGATCACGCCGAGACTAGACTGGCTTACTACAATCAAGTTCTTTCCAATGCGATCGAGTCCGTTCAGAAAGCTGGTCACACGCTACCGCCCGCGATCAAACCGTCGCGGCAAACGACCGGTTAAGCTTGCAGATGGGTCAACCTTGGCGACTTGATCAAGCAAACTGGTGAATCTACCCAAACACTTCGTGATTCGACAATCGGATCATGCCAACCGATATCGACGTTGACTTCATCCGCCCCCAATACGACCGACGATCGCGACACGCCAATCAAGGCGTCCGTTGACTTTCGCCAATATCGTGCTCCCCGTCTCAACGGCGAAACGTTCGTCGAACCGGGGTTTGATGATATTGAGGGTTTGTTGGCCGCAAATCTACAGCAACTGGACCAGCACGATTCACGTTGGCGATCGATGCGCCGCGAAGCTCGCAGCCAACTCATCAAAGACGCTCTGCGATACACATCCGTTTATCGAGACACCAGTTGGGTGAACCCAGCCGCAGCGGAACGTCCGATTGTCATGGCAGGCCACCAACCGTCGCTGTTTCATCCGGGCGTATGGTTCAAAAACTTTTCGCTCAATTCGATCGCCGATCAAGCTGGCGCGACCGCCATCAACCTGATCGTCGACAACGACGTCGCAAAAGGCTCGGCGATTCGAGTTCCAACCATCGACAAAACCAACGGACTGGCAACACTCACGAATGTTGCGTATGACGATTTCGGTGGCGGCGTCCCGTACGAGCAAACGACCGTTGGAAACCTGAAGCGGTTTGACCGGTTCGATGCCGATGTCACCAAGACGGTCCGACCGTTGGTAAAAGATCCATGTGTCCAGCAGCTTTGGCCACACGCGCGAGCGGCGATCGATCGCTGTGGTGTCGCGGGATGCGCGCTCGCCCAGGCGCGGCATGCTTTGGAAGGTGACATTGGGCTAAAGTCCTTAGAGATTCCACTGGGCGTGGTTTGTCGCGGGCGTGCCGTTGCAGAATTTGTACTCAGTATTTTGACGGACTTACCGCGATTCCATGATTGCTACAACGACTCGGTTGAGATCTACCGTGTCGCGCATGGTATTCGTAGTTCGGCGCATCCGGTTCCCAACTTGGGACAGCAAGACGATTGGTTCGAGGCCCCGTTGTGGATCTACGGCAACAAAACGCCAGTTCGCAAAGCGGCTTGGGTCAGGTTAGGAGACGGCTATCTGGAAATCAGTGATCTCGGCAATCGCAACGTCAAAATCAACACAACAAACTTGTCCGACGCGATCGATCAACTGACCGCCGCGATGACACCAGAATTCAAAATTCGTCCGCGTGCTTTGTTGACGACGATGTATTCCCGGCTCGTCCTGAGTGATTTGTTCTTACATGGTATCGGTGGTGGAAAGTACGATCAGTTAGGCGACATGGTGATTCGCGCCTTCTTCGAAATCGATCCGCCACAGTTCATGGTCATGTCCGCGACAATCCATCTGCCTGGTATCCAACCGAATGACTTGAGCAGTCAAATTCGTCAATTGAAACGAAAGATTCGCGAAACACATTTTCAAGGCGAACGTTTCCAGCAGCAGTTAGGTCGCAAGTCAGACTTAGCACAGCGCAAGGGCGAACTGCTGCAACGGATACCACCGCGCGGCCAACGACCTCGGTGGCACCTAGAAGTGAATGATGTCAACCAGCAGATGTCACAAGCACTCAGCGGATACCGAAACGAACTAGAAGCGTCACTTGCCACAGCACAGCGGCAAAGCAACGCTCAGTCGATCCTGGAAAGCCGAGAGCATTCGTTTTGTCTCTATCCGCTCGACTATTTGACCGAAACGTTTGCTCGGTTGTCGCGGTGATAGGATTTTGGCCGTTGTCTAACGACAAGCGACCATGATTTGTCCGACGACTAACCAAACGGCGGTGAAGGCAACGCCAAGAGCGGCGTGCAAAAGTTCAACGGGCATAATGCTCGGGCCTATAAACAAGAAGGTGGAACGGTCAGCTCGGACCGTTCCATGGCCCGAATCGCCAGAGAAACTGGCGACATCTTTCGATAGTCAACTCACGCCTAATCCCGGCGCACACAGAGTAGATCGTCGTTCCAGCAGCAAAACTTAGAAGAAAAAGCCAGCGGACAAAACGTTTGCCCAATCGGCAAGATTTAACAGCATCAATCCGCGACCAAATTTAGCAGCAAATCCACCAAAATCGCCAATAGTCCAGCGCGATCCTGTGGGTGTTTTGAGTGTCATGAACATCAAGTCGATAGGTGCGGCAAAACGTCAGCAGAAGCGAGTTTTGACGACGCTAGTCAACCACCAATCCGGTCGATATACTTCTTCGACCCACCCGCAAGCCGAAGTGGCGGAATTGGCAGACGCGCTGGATTCAAAATCCAGTTGG
>CAZZDZ010000248.1:0-9769 GCA_964652675.1 uncultured Pirellulaceae bacterium | reverse complement strand
TCGTCTTTTTCTTCATTGTTGTGTCCCGAGTAAAGTTTGACGAACTTAGCCAATATCAACAAAGCGTGGCATACTTGCTGCCTTTTGCCGCAATATGATAGCCAATTTTGACGTAGTCGTTGCACAAATTGCATTCAACCTTCGGGCTTTTGTTGTTCCTGCGCGAAACTATAGGTTGCAAATGAAGCTTTGCAGTTTGCCGCTTTGTGATGGCTCGATGTGATCGGTCGTTTTGATTTCTATATCAAGGGAACGCTGCTGGAAGAATTCGCCGAGCATCGTTCGCATTGATCCGGATTTTGATTCGTCCCATTGTTGATCCGGGACGATGCGCAGTAGTACGCTGTCGATTCCGCACTGGACGAACTGAAATTGATGAAAACCGCCGATGGTGCGCAGGTTTCCTGCTAAGACATGCGAGGACTTTTGCTGGCCGTCTGGCAGAATCAATTGCGGACGAGCTTTTCCAGCGATTCTGCGGAGCGTGGGTAATCCGCGACCGCACGAACAATCTTGCGGGGCTAATTCGACTGCATCGCCGATCGCGTATCGGACCAGGGGCATCAAATGGTTGTGCAACGTCGTCAACACGACTTGACCGGTTTCGCCAGGACGACACGCGCGACCATCGGCATCAATCACTTCCAATAATGCGTTTTCGGCGTGGACGTGATAATTTTCTGTATCGGGACAGGGCGATGCCACATAGCCTGCCTCTTCACACGTGTAACTGTTTTTGACTGGCACACCGAACGCCGACTCAATCCGTTCACGTTTGGCGATGGTAAGTTCTTCGGCGATTGCGTGAATCGCTTGCAAACCCGTAAGCCGTAGGTTTGATTCCTGGGCAAGCGAGGCAAGGCTTTCTAGGTTCGATGGATAGCTGACGATGTAGTGCGGATTGACTTTGGCGAGCCACTGTAATTGCACGCGTGGGTCTTGCGAGATATCCATCAAATAGGACGGTCCGGATCGGAAAAAATCACGAAACCCTTCGCCCCAATTCGGTAGTGCGATCCCTTGCATCGTTTCGGGCGCTGCACTTGCTCCTTCGGCTAGCTTGCGGATCGCGGCGAGCCGGCCCATGGGATTCATTCCAGCCCAACAACAATCGCGTATAAAACACGCCAGCCACCAGCTCGCGACGACATCGGTTCGATGAACCGTGACAGGAACGCCGGTTGTCCCCGATGTATGCGAATGCCCCGCAAAATGCTGATCGGGCGGAAGCTCTACCGCGAGCAAATTCTGCGACTGCTGCTGGACGGTGCTGCGTTGGAGGATCGGAAGACGACGAAAGTCGTCCATGGATTGAATATCGGTTGGTCGAATCGAGTGCTGGTTCAAAAGATCACGGTAGTACGGAACATGCTTGTGGCAGTGTTCTAGCAGTCGACGAACCTGCTGGAGTTGCCAATCGACGATGACCTTAGAAGGCTGCCACTGCATGCGATCCATTGTTTCATGAATCGCGGTCGATCGATGCAATGGGTTCAGCGCGAAGGTTTTGTGTGGATCACGACTGTTGGGAGACGGAGGATCCGAATGGGGTTCTTTTGAATTTGTATCGGCGGGCAGATACCAAATTGGCGCGCGTCCATCGCTGGCTGCCATTGGGCCGACGATATTGGGATGACGTTGCTGATCGGTCAATTGAATGTCAAAAATTTCGTCCACGCCGGAGGTGAATTCCAACGATGCGACACTGCGCCCGGTCACTAAATCAACCACACCAACACCGCACCGCAGGTCGTCGGGGTGTTTGGCAATTGGGATTTCGCCGAAGGTGGACGTTTCACGAATCTTTGACAAACCGACGAAAGCGAATCGATCGCGCAGCGCGAGTCCACGCAAGAATCCTGGCATTTGCGCGATCGGTGTCCGTTCATCCGAAGTCTGATCGAGTGCCACCAGTCGACCGGTGCCCGAGTCGAGTATCAGCAGTTGATCGCGATGAATGCGTGGCGAGTGCGGCATGCAAAAACCATTGGCAATGATTTCGCCGCTGGGTACATCGATCACGACGCCGCCATTTGATTTATGTTCACGCCAGCCTGCGGCGATGTTACTTTCTGCCAGCGCCGTCACGAATTTCGCTTGTCCATCTTGAACCGCCAGTCCGTTCAGGTGGCATCTGTCTTCGGCGACCAATTCAGTGATGAACGTGGGGCGCCATCGTGGCACGAAGTTGGATTCGCCGCTCAAAGTACACAGACAAGAGAACAGTGTGTTGACAACCCACAATTCGTTGACGCCCGGCGAAGGACGGCACCACGCCAGTTCATGGATTTTTATTTCGTCGGTGAATTGTGACGCGCGCGTTAAAAAACAGGCGTCATGCGGTTGATCAGAATGGCGGGTGATGTCAGCGGCGTTGCGAAGCAGCCAAACTTGGTGGCGCGAGGCGACGGCAAGCTGGGTGGACGACAGGGCGATTCCCATCGGACGGTCGAAGTTGTGAAAGGAGAATCGCAACTTGCCGTCGACGGCGCTAACGGCGATCAGTTTTCCCGCTTGACGGGTAGTGATCAGCAAAGCGGTTTGGAGCGACTGGACGATCTCACCAAAATCGCCCCGGGCGATGTATTTCACTTCGCGGATGTTCTCATCACTCGGCGGTAACCTTTCCGGGGACATTTCCGATTCCATTTCAGTGCGTGCTCAGTGAATGCGCGTTCAGTAAACCCATGCCAGTGACTGCATGTTCAGTGCTGGCGAAACCACGGAGCGAAAATCAATCCAAACAACACGCAGCACCTTCCAAAATTCTTGCAACTCTGGACGATTGCGGACTCGTTTGGTGTGAATTTTTTCACCAACCAACTAGAGTTGCTTGTGATGATTTGGCACCAGTGTCGTAAAAAGCCGACGGCGATGACATAGCTGGTTTCCAGTATTCTGATTCTACTCTATCGATCTCATATCACCGATGAACAAAAATCTTGAGCGCGGCAGCCGCGCGAGACCGCGTCTGTTTAAACGATCCAAAAAATCACGTCGTCGCAAGCGATCCAAGCGTCGAACGATCGAGCATTTAGAATTGCGTGCGATGTTGACCGGTGTCACGTTGATCGATATCAACCAAGATCTTCTGGGATCAGAACCAGATTCATTCACGACTGTCGGTGACGAAGTGTTCTTTGTCGCTCACGACGGTATCGTTGGCAACGAGTTGTGGAAGACCGATGGAACCGATGCGGGGACGGTTCTGGTCAAGGACATCGCCCCTGGTCCACAAGATTCCATTGGGTCGACGTTTGGCAGCTTTGTTGATGTTGACGGAACGCTCTTTTTTGGCGCCAACGATGGCGTGAACGGATTCGAGCTTTGGAAGAGCGATGGGACGACAGCAGGCACAACGCTGGTCAAAGATATTTTCCCGGGCAACAATTTGAGAGGCAGTTCCCCGCACCTGAGCGAATTCACGGCGCATGACGGAAAGCTGTTCTTTTATGCCGACGATGGAGTCAACGGTCTAGAGCTTTGGACAAGCGATGGAACCGAAGAGGGAACCCAATTGGTTCAAGACATCAATCCAAACGGTGGACAAAGCAACTCGCGTGGATCCATCGTCAGTTTTGGTGATGTCGTCCTGTTTGGTGCTAACGATGGTGTCAATGGGCGCGAGTTATGGCAGACCGATGGCACCCAAGCGGGGACGTCGCAGTTGGTTGATGTTCGTCCTGGTTCCCTCAGCGGGTTCTTTGGTTCATTAACTTTATCGGGCTCGTTCGCGTACTTCACCGGAAATAACGGTGACAGTGGCGAAGAGTTATTTCGAACCGATGGCACGGCGTCGGGAACGGTCCTGCTTGAAATCACCCCAGGATCAAACTCGTCACGTCCGGAGTCGTTGACTGATCTGAACGGGACACTGTTTACGGCAGCCGATGGTCCAGGCGGACTTGAGCTATGGAAGAGCGATGGAACAGCGGCCGGTACAGTGCTGGTCAGGGACATTCTACCTGGGCCCGGCGACGGACTTAGTTTCATTCCGAACCTTACGGCGGTTGGCGACACGCTCTTTTTTGAAGCCGATGACGGCACGACTGGTGACGAGCTTTGGGCCAGCGACGGCACCGAAGCGGGAACCAGACTGGTCCGTGAAATCCGGACGTCCTCCACTTCCTTTGGTCCTACTGGCGCTTCCATTGATTTTATCGTAGACGTTAATGGCGTTGCCTTCCTGTCGGCCCTCGATGACACCAACGGTCGAGAACTTTGGACCAGCGATGGAACGGAGGCCGGAACGCAGTTGGTTCTTGACATCAATCCCGATTTTAGCGGTCTCGGTTTTTTTACGCCGGCAGTAGCGTTTGGAGATGAGTTGATCTTTGCAGCCGACGATGGCGAGGGGCTCGAGCTGTGGAGTAGCGACGGCAGCGAATCGGGAACGCTGCTGGTCAGTGCTATCGATTCGATCTCGACCCAAAGCTCTGCTCCCGCGATCGATTCGCTTTCTTCAGCCACACTTAATGACGAAGTCATTTTTCGTGCAACGATGGGCAGATTCGATAGCGAATTGTTTAGGTCAGACGGCACACGCGCTGGCACTACCCTGATCCAGGATATCAATCCCGACGGCAGTTCATTTCCGCTTGGCCTGACGACGGTTGGCGATCAAGTTTTCTTTTCCGCCGATGACGGCGCCAATGGCGAGGAATTGTGGCGGACCGATGGAACCGATGCCGGAACCCGATTGGTCAGCGACATCCAAGCGGGCCCTGAAGGCTCAGATCCAAGTTCGCTGAGCAACCTGAATGGAAACCTGATCTTTAGTGCTGACGACGGCGTTACTGGAGAAGAGCTATGGATCAGCGACGGAACCGAAGCCGGGACAACGCTCTTGAGAGACATTACTCCCGGCAGTTCCGGCAGCGACATTAGGGCGACGGGGGTCTTTGGCGATGAGCTCTTTTTTAGCGCCAATTTGGATGAGCTTTGGAAAACCGACGGGACGTCGGACGGAACCGTCCTGGTCAGAGACATCAGTCCCGGTTCAGGAAGGTCGTTCCCGGGTGGTTTTACCGTTTTTAATGACGCGTTGTTCTTTATCGCTGACGGTTCTGATGGACGAGAACTTTGGAGGACCGATGGAACCGAAAGCGGTACCGTCCAGGTCACGGATATCCAGCCTGGGCCCGGCGACGCTTTTGCGACCACGTTTAACGGATTGTTTGTCGAAGAAGGGCGGCTACTCTTTGCCGCCAACGATGGAGTTTCGGGAACAGAACTCTGGCAATCCGATGGAACTGAGGCTGGTACGGTTTTAATCAGAGACATCAACCCAGGCAGCGCATCGTCAAGCCCTCGAGTCTTGGGGTCGATCGACGGGACGACTCTATTGAGCGCGAACACAGCGGACAACGGAACGGAACTGTGGCGAACCGATGGAACGGAGTCGGGTACCGAATTGGTCAGGGACATTACCCCGGGCCCCGATAGTAGCATCGCTTTTTTCAGCACCAGCGACGCTGTCTTTGAAGGCGAGCTGTACTTCGGTGCAACCGATCAAATATCCGGCGTCGAGCTATGGAAATCGGATGGTACCGAAGCCGGCACCGTCTTGGTCGAAGACATCTTGCCGGGACCGAACGGTTCGTTTCCGCGCGAATTTCGACAGGTGGACGGTCGCTTGTTGTTCAGTGCCGGTGGCGAAGGAGGATTGGCCATTCCTGCCGGCCGCGAGCTATTCCGACTTGGAATCGAACCGACGACCGTAACCGGATCGCTGGTGGATACGTTGGCCGATGACGTCAACAATGACGGCAACGTCGATCCCGGTGACACGATCGAGTACACGGTCACCATCACCGCCGGGGATGCGGATGCCGATACGGTTACTTTCTCCGATTCGGTTGACCCCAATACGTCGATCGTTCCCGGTTCGGTTTCCACCAGCCAAGGCACCGTGATCAACGGCAGCACTGGCGGTCAAGAAATCGAAATCGGATTCGGCACGATCGGTTTCGCCAGCTCGGTGACGGTCACCTATTCGGTGCTGGTCAACGATCCACTGCCAGGCGGTGTCACTCAAATTACCAATCAGGGAACCATTAGCGGCAACAACTTTGACGACGTACTGACCGACGATCCGGCTGTTGGCGGAACCAACGATCCAACCACGACAACGCTGCAGCAAGATAGCCCGACTGGAATCGCGCCGGTCGCGACCGATTTCCTGGTCGGCACGATTCCCGTTGGAACCGTTCTGAGCGTCGATGCGGTCGACATCATTTCTGAGTTCGGAACAGATGCTGACAGTGTATTGACCGCGAACTCGGTCAGTTTTGACGCTGTCACGGTAGACGGAACTCCAGTAGGATCGGTCGCGGATGTTGGCTTTACTTACACACCAGGCTCTGGTTCGACTGGTGCTTTCACGATCGACACGGAGGTGAGCGCGTTCGTCGGCCTGACCGCTGGTGAATCGGTCGATGTGACGATCGACTTTACGGTCAGTGACGGCGACAACAGTGACGACGGCGTCCTGAGTTATTCGGTCACCGGATCGGGGCAACTTGCTGATAATATCGTCTTGTCATTTACTGGTCCGGTAACCGCGTCCAGTGAGTTGAGAGTGAGCGCAGCGGATGATGGAACCGAATCGAATCTGGCGGTGTCCGCTGGTGGCGTCGAAGATGTCTCGGAAGTTGTGCTGGAGTTCAATAACTCCAATGACCCAGAGCAGACATTTAGAGATATAGCAGCCGACGATTCGATTCTTATAGTCGGTGCTTTCGCACAAGGTGCCGGAGCGGAGGCGACTGCCACCGCGAATGACTTTTCTGATGCCCTGGCAATCGCGTTAGGTGCCGGAACCACTGCGACCGCATTCGCGGCGAATGAATCGAGCGCGATTGCATCGGCGATTGATTCTGACCTGGCCGGTGGTCCATCCGCAGCTACAGCGGTAGCCAATGTTAATTCAGCCGCTTCCGCAGTCGCCCGAGAAACATCAGATGCCTTATCGTTCGCTGAAAATGGTTCGACGGCAGACGCAGACGCCGAAGATGCCAGTTCTGCGTCAGCAGCCAGCGACAACGGATCCGTTGCGAACGCGACCTCGCTAGGTGGCTCAACCTCGACCGCATCCGCCAGCCAAACTAGTTCGGCAACTGCGTTTTCGGACATAGTATCGATTGCCGAGGCGGACGCAAGCGATGAATCGACTGCAACCGCGACATCCAACAACGATTCCGAATCTACAGCTTTTGCGAGCACCGGATCCACTGGCGCAGCCAACGCGACGGATATCAGCTCGGCCCAAGCGGCAGCGGACAACGGTTCCGCCGCCAATGCGGAGGCCGAAGGGGATAGCTTAGCTACAGCCGTAGCCGATGGTAATTCAGCCGCTTCCGCGGGCGCCCGAGGAACATCGGATGCCGGATCGCTCGCTGAAAATAGTTCGGCGGCAGACGCAGACGCCGAAGATGCCAGTTCTTCAGTAGCAACCAGCGACAACGGTTCCGTTGCGACCGCGTTCTCGCGGGGTGGCTCAACCTCGGTTGCAAACGCCAGCCAAACTAGTTCGGCAACTGCGTTTTCGGACATAGAATCGACTGCCAGTGCGGATGCGATCAACGTATCGATCTCCAACGCGATTGGATTGGATCGCTCCGACGCAGTGGCTTCCGCTTCCGACACTGCGGATGCGACCAGCGCGGCGGTCAATGGCGGTAGCGCCAATGCTACAGCAGAACTTGCCAGCAGTGCAACCGCTGCTAGCGAAGGTGGATCGAGCACATCGCTTGCGACTGACAATTCCATCGCGACGGCAATTGATGTTATCGATTCAATCGCAACCGCCGAAGCGTCGGACAATTCGGTTGCGAACGCCGCCGCCCGCAACGAATCCGAAGCTGAATCGATCGCGGACGATGGATCGTTTGCATCGGCTGTTGGCGACGAAAATTCCAGAGTCGAAGCAAGTGCGACTGTCGCGAATTCAGTCGCTCGTTCCGTTGGGCAAGCCAATGGACGCGCGAGGGCATTCGCAACGTCAACTTCCTATGCCGAGGCACTGTCCCAATTCAATTCGGTCACCACAGCACGCGCATCGACTGGCGGGGCGGCACAGGCAGAGGCAAAACCACGATTCGCTTTTACCCTGCAACGTATTATTCCTGGTACCGAAACTGCCCGCCGCGAAGCTGCCGGAACTGAAATCTCGGACAACGCGACGCTTGCGACAACCTTGCTGACGGATGTGGCCTTGACTACGAATGCGTCCGCCTTCGAATCAGCATTTGAAACGATCACGAACCTTGATGATGATTTCTCCAGAGCCGATACCGGGACGACTAGATCCATTGCCACTGCGACCAACGGGCAGATCGCAAGTGCCTTTACGCGATCCGGCCACGAGGTACGAACGCGGTCGGCATTGCAGTCCGCGCCGGGGATCGTTGCGGCCGGTGGAGAGGAACTTGTCAACCTGGATACGGGTGTCGCGATCAATGTCGACCAGGGCGAAACGATCGTACTACCTTTTGATTTTGACGAAACCGAGGGGAATCTTGATTTTGTCACCCTCTCCGGATTCCCAGTGGGGACGGTGCTGAGCGAGGGAACGACGTCTGACAATGGAATCACATGGCAGTTCGACAGTCCACCGTCCGGCGACGTGTTGTTAACGCTACCGGAGACGTTTGCAGGGAGTTTTGACATTCTCGTCAGCACCAGGAACACCGGCAGCGCCGTGGCGTTCGCCCAGCAGGAGGTCGTCGTGCAAGGCGTTACTCCTACAATAACAACCTTCCTGAGTGTATCGGACGCTACTGTGGTCGAGGGCGATTCTGGAGTCCAGACAGCCGAACTAACGATCACTCGGGACAACAACCAGTCCGATGTGTCGGTAGAATTCCGAACGATCAACCCAGGAGCTGGTCGTACGGCGATTCCGTCGGAAGACTTTACGCGGGTCAACGAAACGGTGAATTTCGTCGCGGGCGGCTCACTGACTCAAACGGTGTCCATCGACATCCTTGGTGACACGATGGTCGAAGAGGATGAGATTTTTGAGGTTCGTATCTTTGATGCCCAGAACGCCGAAATCGCGGATCGCATCGGTGTAATTCAGATTGTTAACGACGACGCTCCCGTTGCCGAAGGTCGTCTGATCGTGCCACCGTTAGTCGTCGGTCCAAACGAGCTGATTCTAACGGGCGAAACTCCCGGTGCATTCTCGGCCTTCGTGTTCGGAACAGCAACGGGCAGCACAACCTTAAGCAACGGTGTAACGGTCGGTATTGCTGACCCTAGCGTCCCCGTGATCGGTGTCGCCGACCAGCAGGGCAATGCAAGAGTGATTGTGAACCTGACCGAACAACAACTGAGCCAGCCGACATTTTTCCAAGCGTTTGGAATCGCACCAGTCAGTCCAGTAAGCAACCTGGTGCAAGGACGATTAGCGGTTGACGTCAACGGTGATTTCCAAGTCAGTTCGTTGGACGCATTGCTGGTAGTCAACAACATCAATGGCCAGTCCGCAACGGCTAACGCCGAGGGAGAGGACGTTGGATTTGGTTTTCAGCAAAGCAGCGTTCACGACGTCAATGGTGACGGAACAGTGAGCGCTCTAGATGCCTTGGTCATCCTGAATCACCTGCAACGCACATCGACGGCGGTTTATGATATCGCGATAAGTGATACGATCGACGACGATGAGGATTTGCTGCAGTTGCTTGCCGAGGACACGGGATTCTTGTTCTAAGGCGAGCGGCAAATGAGAATCTACCTGTAGCGAAAGTGGTCAACACTTTCGGTC
>CAZZDZ010000247.1:4327-9809 GCA_964652675.1 uncultured Pirellulaceae bacterium | reverse complement strand
TTGACGACTTTCGCTACGCCAACGTTTTAGTGTTTCTAGTGCACTAGTCCTGCAAAACTGGCAATCCCGTTTGCGAAGCCTCTTGTTGGTCTCCCGAATCGGGATCGCGGTAGTTGGCCGTATCAAAATGTTTGGTGTAGGTTCCAAAATCGTTGAACGCGTACTTCTTTGCCCAGCGATAGACAAAGCTCCGTTCGGGGATTTCGTCACCTGGTTGAAACTGGCTGCGTCTTGGCGTCACATTTTCCAGTTCTTTGATGACCTCGCCGCGAACGGTTGTATCGCGGGCACCGTGTTTTTCCGCAAGTTCGACCAGCAGGTCCGGGCGTTCCATAATCACGCACCCGCGCGTGTTCTGTGCGGTTAGCTCGCGAAAGTCCTTCAGGAATTCGGAGTTATTGAACGTTTCTGCAAGCGGTCGTTCATCATGAATTGATTCGGTCGCCAACTGGATCACGGGGCACGGTTCGATATCGCCCCAAGGCCCGACGTGATGAGTGAACCCCGTTGCAGCAGGACACAACGCATTGCCCGCATCATCATGGTAGGCATCGATCACAACAATCGGTTTGGTTGCCCGCGTATCAACTACGAACTGGCGCACTCGACGTTGCTCTTCACTATTGAGGGAAAGTTGTTCATTCGGCTCGGGGCCGACGGGGCGATAGATGTGAAACCAACAATACATCACTCCCATTTCGATCAGGCGGTCCACCCATTTTTCATTGACCAAATCATCGATGTTCGACTTGCAGACACTCGTGCAAACACCCACAAGCAAATTGTGTTTCAGCGCCGTTTCCAAACCTTTCATCGTCTGGTTCAAAACGCCATCGCGGCCACGTCGAGTATCGCTGATGATCTCGCTTCCTTCGACACTAATCAGCGGTGTGACGTTTCCATACTCGCGTAACTTGGCGGCTACTTCGTCGGTGATGAAGTGACCGTTGGTAAAGACTTGAAAATACACATCGCGATTTTGCTCAAAGATCTTTAGCAGGTCTTTGTGCATGAACGGTTCGCCGCCCAAGATGCCAAAGAAACTGTTGCCCATCGCTTTGGCTTGCGAGATGGTTTTGTTGACGGCATCCAATTCGATCCGATGCTGTTTCTCTGCGACGTCCACCCAGCATCCTTGGCATCGCAAGTTGCAACTGTTGATGACGCTTAAATACAAGAACGGGGGAAAGAACTCGCCACGTTTGAGTCGCCGTTTGTGTTTGTGAACACTCAGCAATCCTTTGACGCCCAAAGCCCAAACTGCTTTTGCCAACAAACGTTTGTCGGTCTCGACCAAAAATCGGCGTGCTAATCGAAGATACATAGATGGTCGTTGGAAACGGTGGTGAGTCAGTGAGCCACCCATTATGGACACAAACGGTCTGAAAATGCAGGACACTAAAGAACAGGACACTGGCAAAAGCGGCCGATTTTCACCGAATGAACTTGGCTACGTTCGCCAGAAGTTAGAAATCACCAGTTTTCCGAGGCCTGGCGTGGGTGGCTCAGCGCTCTCGTTGGGCGGTCTCGTTGGGCGGTCTTGTTGAACGTGAGGGCGAGTTTCACGACTTGTTTTTGATTCATTACCACCAATTTGGCAATTCATTCTGGTTTGGGACCATTCTTGGCTTGGTTTACGGCGGAAAGATTAGTTAGACGTGCATTCTCCGAATCGCGAATGTCTCTCTCACCGAAAAACGCTAGGAAGGCGTAGAAATGAAGTTGCATCGATCTTGGTTAACACAAATCGCTCTGCCGACCATGCTGTTGATGGTCACAATCACCTCGGGTTGCAAATCAGCCAATCGAGACCGAGGTTACGCAGCAGCGGAACAAGAAGTCGATCAGTCGGTCACACCTGAATCGCTTCAACCTACCGTCACTGAAGGTTTGGCATCAGAACAACCTGCTGCTGAACAAAATGTATCACTTGTGTCGACAGAACTTGCTGCGAACTCCACGGTAGACAAATCGATTTCGCACGCGACGATGCCCACGAAATCCGAGCCAACGTTTCCCACCCTTCATACGCTGAAGTCTGGCGAGAGCATCACCAAGATGATCGACTCGGCACCCGGCACCGTGCTGGTCGATTTTTATGCAACTTGGTGTGGCCCTTGTAAAACCCAAGGCAAAATCCTGCATCGCGTCGAAGATTTCGCCGCCCAGAATCAAGCCAGGATCATCAAAGTCGACGTGGACCAGCACAAGTCGCTCGCAAAACAACTGGACGTATCCACGCTGCCAACATTGGTGGTGATCAAAGACGGCAAAGTCGTCGACCGTCGCGTTGGTTTGAACCAAGAGTCGGAAATTCGAAAGATGCTTCGATAACGAATTTCCGATTTCAATCGTTGGCCGAGTCGGGGATTGCGTTTCCGACTTCATCAAAAAACTGCGTCAAAAACTGTCGCATGAACTGTTCCCGTTGTCCGGCAAGACGTCGTGCCGGTTCGGTGTTTAACAAGTCACGTAGCTTGAACAGTTTTTCGTAGAAGTGACCGACACCCGTTTTCTGTTTTTCGTCGGCACAATAGAACGGCTGCCCCACCGACGCGCCATATTCGATCGTTCTCACGATCCCAATCGCGCCAAGTGCGTCCAATCGGTCTGCGTCCTGCACAATCTTTGCTTCAATCGAAAGCTGTTCCGCAGGCACGCCTTTGCGAAATGAAATGTTGTCAACAATGTGGGCAACTTGCGCGATCACGTCATCGGCGACATTCAGCTCGCCCAAGATTTCGTTTGAAAATTCAGCACTACGTTCAACGCCGTCATGAAATTTTGCGTCGCCGATGTCATGCAGCACAGCAGCAAGCTCCACAACAAATTCATTCGCCTGTAGATCTTGGCAAATCAATCGGGCGGATCTCAAGACTCGCAGAACATGGTCCACATCATGCCCAGCACCCAAGCCAGTCATCCGTTGCACCATGATTTCCTGAACTCGAGCAACCATCTGCGATTCGTGTTCTGTCATCGATTATCCAGAGCTAGACGGGGTGTAGAAAACACTATTCACCTTCGGTTTGCCCGTCAGGATGGGGCACAAAGCGGTACCCCGCATCGCGTATCGTTAGCAGGTGCACGGGCGAACGGGGGTCTGGTTCGATGTGCCGGCGCAGTCGCGCAATAAATTGATCGACTGCGCGGGTCTGCAAGTTGCCCGGCAGTTCCCAAACTTTGTTTAGCAATTCGTTACGGCTGATCACGCGGCCAGGATGACTGACAAAATATTTCAGCAGTTTCAATTCCAGCTGTGTCATTTGTATCGGCTCGCCGCTGACCGAAACCTCGTGGGTCTCGAAATTGACGATGACGATACCGAACTCGGCCTTGGTGATACCTGGAGCCGTAGTCGACGTTGTGTCGACCGGATTGTGCATCGCGGATGTCTGCAGCAGGTTTTTGACCCGGCTGATCAACTCGTCCAGCTCGAACGGTTTACTCATGTACTGGTTGGCGCCGACATCGAACCCGCGCGTTCGGTCTTCGGTCAACGTTCTCGCCGAAAGCATCAGGATCGGAACGGTTATCCCGGCTTCGCGAATCGTTTCGCAAACCGTGTAGCCGCTCATGCCCGGCAGCATCAGATCCAAAATGATCAATGCGATTGAATCGGCACCCGATTCGATCATCCGCAAAGCAGTGGCTCCGTCTTCGACCAAGGTGACACGAAAGTGCTCGGCTTCCAAGTTGTATTTGATACCAACACCAATGTGCGGCTCGTCTTCGACCACCAAGATGTGAGGATGCATAGGAAAGCAGTATCAAAGCGAAGAACGAAAACGGTAACCAGGAGACCAACAGGCCAGCACAGACTAACAGGCACAGGGAACTGGCCGCCAAGGCGCAGTTGGATCAAGATATTTTAGGCTGTTGTTGGCTGAGGAACGAGTCCTTTCAACGTTACCGCAAACTCGGTTCCGGTGATATCGGGTTCTCCTGATTCTGCGCGGTCGCGAACTCGTACCGAACCGCCGATTGCACGGGTCACGTTTCTAACCAAATAGAGCCCCAAACCGGTTCCTGGAGTGCTTCGCTCCAGTTCGCTGCCCAATCGGACGAAACGCCCGAAGACTTTTCTGCGCTGGTTAGCTGGGATTCCTGGCCCGTTGTCGATGACGCTGACAAGGACTTGCCGGTCGCCTTCGGTTTCGGCTCGGACAACTACTTTGGGTGGTGCGCCACCGTACTTGACTGCGTTGTCCACCAAGTTGCGAAACAGAATTTCCAGTTGTACCAACTGGCTGATGACCGTGATCGGCGACGATTCGACTTGGACGGTTTCTGGTGGCAGTTTGTATCGGATGCACGCCGCAATGGCACATTGACGTAGTAGATCGTCCAATCGCACCGGTTCGTCTTCGACCGTTTCGGTCTCACGTCCAATTCTCGCCGCGTCCAAAAGATGATTGATCAATGAATCCAGGCGTTCGACGTCTTCCAGCATGATTCGGTGAAAATCTTCTTGTTGCTGTTGGTCGACGGTCCGACGAGACATGGTTTGGAGATACAGCTTTAACGATGCGATGGGACTTTTCAGTTCGTGTGTGACCGAGTCGATAAAGTTGCTTTGGCGTTGATTCAAACGGACGGCTTTCACCGTGAGCGCCAGGTACGCGATGACGCCAGCCAGGATACTAGCGAGCAGCACCGATCCGATCGCCAGGATCGTCCAACTACTTACATGAAAGAAGTAGCCAATCACCCAGATCGCCATCAGAACGACGACCAGGACAATCAGCATGACTCCCAAAGTGATCGGGGCTTTTAGCGAGCGTCGTTCCAGCATCTATGACCTATAGTTGTTGTGATTGATTGGGATTTGTCTGCGAGTCAGATCGATGTCTATCAGACGCGTTTTCGCCATTGGTGGGGATGGCAATCCGTTTTCCCGGGATGAACAGACCAAATAGTCATTAATTTTGTCACAAACGTCCCAGTTTTATCATGAAGTCAGGGTGACGAAATCGTCTTCCCAGGCAATAATGGGTTATCAAAGGCGGTCAGGATACCCTTAAGCAAAAAGTGGAGGAGCACCGGTGGGCACCGAAACAACAACAAGATTTTCTGAGCAAACAATCAAGCAAGTTAGATTGGATTCTAACCGAGCAATCGCTCGCGCGCGGTTCTGTTCAGAGCAAAGCGAAACGATTCGTCTGCGTTGTGTTGACTATCGTCCTGAAACAGAAGTCGACTTTGGAAGTCAGCTTTGGTACTTCGATGGGATTGGCGTCGACCAATCTGGCAAAAGTCACAACGTGCACGGAGTGATTGAGTATTCGACCCAGTTCGGATTGAACGAACTAGTCGAAGACGGTGTCTACGATTCGGAGCACCAGCGTGACAAATTCCGACACAACTACGAACGCGAGGTGATCCGTCCTTCATGGCGGCAGCCCGCACACCGCTGGCTTCTTGCGGGCATGATTTCGGTCACATCGTTGTGGTTGGTTTTCCTACTCATGCGTACACTGTC
>CAZZDZ010000247.1:1753-4227 GCA_964652675.1 uncultured Pirellulaceae bacterium | reverse complement strand
ATTTAGAAGCCAGCGTGACGTCGACTTCACTGTAGAGAAACTTGTGTCCAACACGATTGTCGATGTCTGTGACCTGCGGAAAGTTTACCGTGGTTGGTCACTCGGTTCGTTCATGCGGCGCCCCAATCGTATCGAAGCAGTACGTGGTGTCTCGTTACAAGCCAGCGCTGGTGAAGTGTTTGGAATCTTGGGTCCAAACGGCGCCGGGAAAACAACGCTCATAAAAATGCTCCTTGGCGTTGTCAAACCTAGCGGTGGATCGGCATCATTGTTTGGATTACCCGTTGGAGATTCGATGGCGCGCCGAAGAGTCGGTTATCTGCCCGAATCTCTGCGCGTCGACAAACATCACACCGCGCGAACGGCGCTGCGATACTACGGACGGATGAGCCGCATGTCTGGCAGCGAAATCACAAAACGCAGCGACGAACTTTTGGAAATGGTCGGACTGCGAGGACGCGACAAAGAATCCGTTCGCAGATTCAGCAAAGGAATGTACCAACGTCTCGGGTTGGCTCAAGCGTTAATGCATGATCCTGATTTGTTAGTTTTGGATGAGCCCACTGACGGTCTGGATCCCGTCGGACGAAATGAAGTCCGACAGTTGATCGAGCATTTAAGTCAGTTGGGCAAAACGATTTTCTTAAACAGCCACATTTTGCAAGAAGTCGAATTGGTCTGCTCGCGAGTCGCGATCCTCGCCAAGGGTAAAGTCCAGGCGATGGGCCCGATCGATGAATTGGCAGATCGTGATCGCACCGCTGTCATCATCCGAGTGCATCGCACAAACTTGGATCGCGAAGCTGCATCTGGTGGCCAGAAAGATGCACCTTTCGATGAATTGATCAAAAAACACGTTCCCAGTGAACAACAAAGTCGAACGGGGGTTGAATCGATCGACGATGGTTGGCAGTTGCGATTGCCTTTGAGTGAACAAGGCGACATTGATGCGGTGGTCGATCAAATCCGCGCAATGGGATATTCGATCAGCTATCTGGAGACTCTGCGCCCGTCATTGGAAGAGACCTTTATCCGTTTGGTCGATCAAGCATCGGAAACGGATGACAATCTTTCTGAGCCCATCGTGGATGCAGGGAAGCAAAGCTAATGCGACCCTATTTAGCCGTTATTTACGACTCATTTCATTCGGCGTTGTCATCACGCGTATTGTGGATCGCGTTTGTTGCGATTTGGATTCTGCTGGGAGCCCTGGCGCCGCTCAGTTATCGCGAAGACTACACGATCAAATTTAGTCGTTTCGATTTTGATGACGGCACGCGGATGAAGAAAATGTTGGCGCGCGGCCTGGATCTCCCTGCGGAAAAGAAAACGGCATTGGGGCGACTTGCTCGCGCGATGCCCGAAGACTTGAAGCGTGATTTGCGTCGCGTCACCAAGGGTGAAGTGCGGATTCGTATTTCCGTGCTCGCTGACGCATTGAATTCGGCGATCGAAGACGAGAGTTGGTACGACGCGAAAGCCTGGAAAGCGACGGCACGCTTGAGAGAACTGCGCGAGCTGGATGCAACGGCCGATGCCGATCTGTCAGATGAATTGCGGCAACGAAGGGCACGGTTGCGAATCGAAGCGGCGTTGCCGGGGGTTTTTGCTGCCCGGAGATCGCGTTCGATTTTGTTGACCTACGCTGGCATCGATTTTCCAGCCCATTTGCCTGTCAGCAAACCTCAGTTTGACACCATGGTCAATCAGTTTGTGTTACCGGTATTGATGAACTGGTTGCTTGGATTCGTTTTGATTTTCCTGGGCATCCTGGTGACGGCGTCCATTGTACCAGACATGTTGCAACCTGGTTCGCTGCACCTTTTGCTCAGCAAACCTGTGTCGCGGTCGCTGTTGTTGATCAGCAAGTTTGTCGGCGGATGCGCGTTTGTATTCCTGTGTGTTTGCCAGTTGGTGATCGGATTGTGGTTGATTGCTGGATTGCGGTTGGACCTTTGGAATGTTCGATTGCTGTGGTGCATTCCCGTGGCCGTTTTTCTGTTTAGCGTTTTCTATAGTGTTTCGATGTTGGCCGGATTGCGCTGGCGTTCACCGATCTTGGCCATTGGCGTGACATGCATTTTCGGTGCGATCGTCTTGGTGGTGGGAGCCATTGGCGGCTACTTTGACAGTTTCATCCGGATGCCAGACACGATTCGCAGCATTGTTCTGGCTGGCGACGATTTGATCGCGACCACACGTGGCGGCGGATTGAATCGATTTGATGCGGAAACTCAGAAATGGGAATCGCTAATGGAACGCGATCCACGCAGTTCCGATTTAGTCGTACCGGTCACAAAAATGGGTGAACGAATCGTGACGGCAAGAGTCCGAGGCGGACGGTTTAATCCATACGGTTCGGGTTCGTTGGACTTGCTCGTTCTCGGTCGAAAAGACAATTGGGATCCGGAACCGGGCTTGCGTTTGCCGACCGCGACACGACGTCTGTTTGTGGCCAATGATTCAATTCTTGC
>CAZZDZ010000247.1:0-1653 GCA_964652675.1 uncultured Pirellulaceae bacterium | reverse complement strand
CGATCGTTGGCTTTCTGTCCTGCCCAGTGGCGTGACATTCGCGCAGCCGGTTCGACTGGTAATGGGCGACGAAGGAGATTGGCTGATTCTGTATTCGCTTGGACGACTGTTTCGGCTTGAAAAATCAGAAGACGCTTGGGAGGTGACGCAACAAGTCGATTTGGAAGGCGAGGCGGCCAGTGCAACCGTCGCAGCTCTCAGTGGGTCACGGTTGTTCCTTGCTCGAACCGATGAACCACCAATGATATTGGATGCGAACACATTTCAAAAAATTGCCGCGTGGGAAATCTCGTCAGTCGTCAGCGTCTATTCGGCAGTGGGAATAAAAGATGCCAATCGCTTTGCCGTTACGATGAGCGACGGAAGTTGCCAGATCGTTGGTCTATCAGGCGACGAAATCGAAGTAAATCAGTTGCGTAGCGCTGATGTTGACACGGTTGCATTTGACGCCGATTCAAACTCATTGATCGTTGCTCATCACGTTGACCAAGTAGACGTGCTGGACTTGGAAACGTTAAAGCCGCGCAGGCGAATTCGGCCTTCGCTGGAGAGTTGGCGTTTCGTGGACCACTATGTGATTTCACCATTAAGGGTCGTGACTCCCCAAACCGGTGAGTTGGGCGATACGGTTGCTGCGTTGGTTGGCGGTAAGAATTCGCTTGCGGTTGGACAAAACAGATCGGACGACGGCGATGTGATTCGCTACAAAATTCTTCGCCCGGTTCTGAGCTGCGCCGGTTTTGTCTGCGTCATGCTACTGCTCTGCTGCGCCTACTTTGCTCGCACTGATTTCTAGGGGGTTCGTTTCCAGGATTTAGAAGTCATGGAAAAACTGACGAAATCGTCCAGATAAAGCGGTTTGCGAGCATCTGACTTGATTCGGTGGACGCTAATCAGGATGACAGCGGAAAAGATCTGGTCATAATACTATGCTAAAGGTGCGGCATTGATACGATTTTGCTGCATCTTCGTCCTTCAATGAACGTCAGCGATGAAACGAAACACAACCAATAAGATTACGTGCATTTGCTTGCTGGTGGGCCTTGGTTTGCCAGCGACGTCTTCTGTCAAATCACAGGAACGAGCTTTACCGAACGCCGCAAGTCAGAACGAATCGCCTACGGTTGAATCGTTGGCGGACAAGTACGACTCGGTCGCTGACCAGTTTTCTGCTGGGCGTTTTTCGACACGCCAACAGGCGACACGCCGTGTCTGGTCAATGCGTTCGCAGTATCGCGACCAAGTCAAAAAAGCGACAAAGCATTCAGACCCTGAAGTCGCCAGCCGCGCGCGATGGATCTTGGATCAGTGGCGTCGTGGAATCGGTCCGGACACACCGGCCAACGAACGTCAGTTTTTGCAAGGCGATATGCCCGAAGCGATCCAAGAGTTGATCGAAAGTGGGCATTTTCAAACGGCGATTGAGGCGTTGGAGGATTCCACCGATCTGCTTGAATTTGACATGATTCAAAAGCGTATGTCGCGCGCGATTACGTTGCGGTTTCCGTTTTATATTAAGCACGCGGTAGAGGACGATTCGATTTCGGATCTTTTGCGTCTGATCGACATGGTTGCGATGGGCACCGAGATGGCGGTGTGCCGTATTCGCATGATGCAAAAATTGGGCCTCGAAATCGAAGACACTGCTTTGTT
>CAZZDZ010000246.1:8055-9823 GCA_964652675.1 uncultured Pirellulaceae bacterium | reverse complement strand
ACGACTTCCGCTACATAAGCACTCACCTTTCGACTAACACCACCGAAACCACAAAACATGCAAACGTCCATCGCTGATTTGGATCAATCTCTCCAGAAACTATCGCATGGCGCCGCGCAACTGCAGTCTTTGTCGATTGGCCAACGGTTGGATTTGGTTTTGCAATGCATCGCAGGAGTCGATCGGCTTGCCCAGCGCTGGATCACGGCAGCTTGCGAGGCAAAGAAGATTGACCGAAACAGTCCCGTAGCAAGCGAAGAGATCACGACGGGCCCGATTTCTACGATTCGATTTTTGCAGATCTTTGCGGGGACATTGCGAGACATCCAAGCAAACGGAAAACCGAAAATCCCCGGCGATGTCGTTCGTGTCCATGACCAATGTCGCGTCGCAGTCTTCCCAACCCCGCTGCTTTACGATTCGATTCTGTTTCGTCCGCTGTCCGCAGAAACTTGGCTGCAAAGCGAAGTCCAAAGTGACAACCTGTTCGACCAAAACTTTGATTGCATCAGTGGTCGATCCGGTGATCCGAAAGTCGTCGTTGTTCTAGGGGCAGGAAACGTTTCGTCCATCCCGGCGACAGATGCCTTGACGAAAATCTTGATCGAAAGTTCGGCCGTCTTACTAAAGATGAACCCGGTCAATGACTACTTGGGGCCGATTTTTGAAGACGCTTTCAAACCGCTGATCGATGCGAACATGTTCTCGGTCGCCTACGGAGGAGTCGGCGAAGGAGAACACTTGATCAATCACGCGTCGACCGACCATGTTCACATCACCGGTTCGATCCATTCACACGACGCCATCGTCTGGGGCAACGATGATCAACGCGAAAGTCGGCGGGAATCTGGCAAACCCCAACTTCAAAAAACGATCACCAGTGAACTTGGCAACGTGACTCCTTGGGCGATTGTCCCGGGCAACTACACTGAAAAACAACTTCGATTTCAAGCAGAGATGATCGCAACGTCGATCACCAACAACGTGTCGTTCAACTGTATCGCAACGAAATTGATTTTGACGTGTCGCGGTTGGCGTCAGCGCGATCGGTTTCTTGAAATGATTGACGAGATCTTTGCTAGAACCCAAACACGACATGCGTACTATCCAGGAGCAGCCGATCGGTTCGAACGGTTCAGCGGCGTCACTGCCGATAATCCAACGCGATTGCCTTGGACGTTGCTGACTGACATCGATCCCAACCGCTCGCCATACCTATTGAGTGAAGAATCGTTTACCTGTGTTTGTGGTGAACTACAAATCGATGCCGATTCGGCAGGCGATTTCTTGTCGATCGCGACGGACTGGATGAACGACCGAATCTGGGGGACTTTGGCGGCGACATTGACGGTTACCGACGACTTTCAATCCAACCATGCCGACCAATTGGACGAGTGCTTTCGTCGCCTGCGTTACGGCACGATCGGAGTCAACATTTGGCCGGCTCTGTCGTTTGCGTTGATGTCGCCACCTTGGGGCGGGCATCCCAGTGGGACATTGCAAGACGCACAAAGCGGCATCGGTTTTGTCCACAATACTTATCTGCTGAAGCAGCCCGAAAAGACAATCCTGCGAGCGCCACTAACGATGTCCCCCAAACCCATTTGGCATAGCAATCATCGACATCCACAACGCGTCACCGCCGACATGTTGAAACTGTACGCGCGACCGTCGTTGCTACGCCTGGCAAAGCTGGCACTTAGTTCGTTTACCGGATAGCTGTCGCTCCACGCGTAGCAGGCGCTGCCCACGTAGCAGGCGCTGCCCA
>CAZZDZ010000246.1:0-7955 GCA_964652675.1 uncultured Pirellulaceae bacterium | reverse complement strand
CGTAGCAGGCGCTGCCCACGTAGCAGGCGCTGCCCAGATAGCAGGCGTTCGCCGAATCGATGGATTTTCGCGGTTTCTACAAAACGATACGCCTTTTATCCCAGGGGAATAATGACTTTCAGAGGGATTCCTGCGACGATGGGTACAATCACTCCAGCGACCAACGAGGAAAAAGATGAATACACAATTGATCGCGACTTGGGCACTCGGATTATGTCTTTGGGTTTCGCCTCTGGCTTGTATCGCCAAAGAAGCGTCACCGATCGGCAAAAACGTGGAATCGTTCACACTGGATAATTGTTACGGCAAACCCGTCTCACTCGATGACTTTGATGACAAAAAAATTGTCGTCGTCGCATTTCTTGGCACCGAGTGTCCCTTGGCCAAATTGTATGGGCCTCGCTTGAACGACGTTCAGACCAAATACAAATCCAAAGGCGTCGCGCTGCTGGGGATCAACTCCAATTCACAAGACTCGCTGACCGAACTGGCTGCGTACGCGCATCGGTTTGATGTGAACTTTCCGCTGCTGAAAGATATCGGCAACCAAGTCGCCGACGCGATGCAGGCCAAACGGACTCCCGAGGTTTTCGTTCTCGATCAAGCTCGCGTGGTTCGTTACCACGGTCGCATCGACGATCAATACGGGGTTGGTTATTCCAAAGAACGAAAAGTACATTCCGATTTGACGGCTGCGATTGACGATTTGCTCGCGGGCAAAAAAGTCGCCTTGGCCGAAACCGAAGCGGTGGGCTGCCATATCGGGCGAGTTAAGAAAACGCAGCCAGTCGGCGAAATCACTTACACCAAACACATCGCCGCGATCTTTAATGCCCGTTGTGTCAGTTGCCATCGCGAAAAAGAAGTTGCGCCATTTACTTTGACCAGCTATGACGACATCCAAGGTTGGGAAGACACCATCTTGGAAGTCATCGAGGACAACCGCATGCCTCCTTGGTCGGCCAATCCCGCGCACGGAAAATTCTCTAACGACGCGCGACTCTCCGATCGCGAAAAAGAACTAATTGAAACTTGGATTGATAACGGGATGCCCCAAGGCGATCCGGCGGATTTGCCCGAACCGCCAAAATTCGCGGTCGGCTGGAAGATTCCTGAACCCGATCAAGTTGTGAAAATGTCGGACAAAGCGTTCACCGTTCCTGCACAAGGCGTCGTCGACTACAAACGTTTTGTGATTGATCCCCAATGGGACGAAGACAAGTACATTGTCGCCGCCGAAGCGCGACCGCAAAACCGAAGCATCGTACACCATATTTTGGTCTACGTCGTTCCACCAGGACAACGCCGTGCGGATCTGCGACAAGTCTTGGTCGGTTACGCCCCCGGTGGCCTGCCAGTGAAACTGGATGATGGAGTTGCGATTCGCGTTCGCGGTGGCAGCAAACTGTTGTTCGAGATGCACTACACTCCCAACGGTTACAAACAAACCGACCTCAGCTATGCAGGATTTGTTTTCACCGACAAATCAAACGTCAAGAAACACCTTAGTGGACGAATCGCCATCAATCCACGTTTTCGAATCCCCGCAAGAGATTCTTCTCACAAAGTCGTCGCCGACTACACATCTCGCAGCGACGAATTGCTACTGAGCATGACGCCCCACATGCACTTGCGAGGGAAATCGTTTCGCTACGAAGCACGTTACCCTGATGGCGACAAAGAAGTTTTGTTGGACGTGCCAAAATACGATTTCAATTGGCAATTGAAATACATTTTGGATCAGCCAAAGCGGTTGCCGCGCGGCACGCGAATTCTGTGTACCGCCACGTTTGACAATTCGGAGCGAAATCTATCCAACCCAGACCCAAACAAAGACGTTCGCTGGGGTGATCAGAGTGACGAAGAAATGATGATCGGGTTCATGGACACCATTCCAGCCGACAAAGATGCCTCGCCCAAACTTAGCAAGAATGTCACGATCGACCCGACTGGCAAATGGACATGGCGACGAAAGGAACGTGGCAGAACGGTCAACGAGTCGATCACGTTGAAACTGGATGGCGATAAGTTGACCGGTCAATTAGTCGTCGCCAGTGGCAAAGCGGAAATCCAAGACGCCATCATTGACGGAAAGCATCTGAAATTCCGAGCAAAAACCGACGGACCGCGCGGGATGTTGCTGGAGTTCGATGCAAAGATCAGCGAAAAGAAAATTTCTGGCAAAGTAGACGTCGTGATCGAAGCAATCGGTCGCTCCATCACGTTACCGTGGACAGCCGAACGCGCGGCGAAGTAGCTAACTGTAAAGTAGCCAGCCCCCCACGATCTCCGAAACTTTTGCCAGATTTTGCGACTCAATTCCGGTTGGATTGCACGCGCGAGCCGACAACCGCCCAGCAAAGCGAATACAATCCGATGCTTCCTCGTCAACACCGGATTTTCATGCATGCGATTTCTTCTTGCCGCCGTCACGCTCCTCTTCTTTATTGACTCTCTGTCATACAGCGATCATCCCAATGTCATTCTGATCATGACGGACGACCAGGGATACGGCGATCTTTCATGCCACGGCAATCCAAATTTGCAGACACCCAACTTGGATACGCTGCACAGCCAGTCAGTGCGATTGACTGATTTTCATGTGTCCCCTTTTTGCACGCCCACACGAGCGGCATTGATGACGGGACGCTATCCGGCGCGTACGGGTGCGTACCGCACTTCGTCGGGTCGCAGTTCGCTGCATGGTCGCGAAAAAACTCTAGGCGATTTGTTTACGTCCAACGGTTATGCCACCGGAATGTTTGGCAAATGGCATCTTGGTGACTGCGCGCCGTCGCGACCAATGGATTGCGGTTTCGAACGATCGATTTGGCATCGTTGTGGCGGTCTCACGCAGGTTTCCGATTACTGGGGAAACGATTACTTTGATGACACGTACTTGGTTGGTGACCGATGGAAAAAGTTCGAAGGCTATTGCACAGACGTTTGGTTCGATGAATCGATGAAATTCATGTCGTCCGTGATGACCGACGCGGGCGGAGGAAAACCGTTCTTTGTTTACTTGCCTACCAATGCGCCGCACGGCCCCTACTTGGTGGCCGACAAATGGAAGAAACCTTTTTTGGATATGGGAATGCCAGCGAACAAAGCGGCATTCAAAGGGATGGTTGCGAACTTTGACTGGAACCTTGGTCGTTTACTGAAATTCATGAGCGACGAAAAGATTGTCGACAACACGTTGCTGATCTTTATGACCGACAATGGAACATCCGGCGGCGCGACTTTTGACGGGGGACGGATCGTAGGCTGGCCCCAAGATCCGCTAGAGAATGCGAACATGCGTGGTGGCAAAAGTTCGGCATACGACGGCGGCCATCGTGTCCCCTGTTTTATTCGCTGGCCCAACGGAAAACTTGGTCAGCCGCGCGATCTCGATACGCTGACATCGCACTTCGACCTGACACCGACACTGATGGAGCTGTGTGGTTTGAAACGCCCTGAGACTTGGCCCGAGCTGGATGGCCGATCCATGGCAGGTTTGCTTCGGCAAGAAACTGACGCCAAGACCAATTGGGAGCCTCGCGTTTTGCATAGCCAAATGCACGGCGGCAACGGATTTGTCAAACCGGGTGATCCGTGGGAAGTCGGAGTGGCAATGACGAAACGCTGGCGATTGGTCGAAGGCAAAGAGCTTTACGATATGAGCATAGACCCCGCACAGCGAACGAACGTCGCTGATCAACATCGCGACGTTTTTGACGATCTAAACCAAAAGCACCTCGCCTGGCACAAATCACTGCTGTCAAACATGTTGCCCACGCGAACCGTTGTTGGCAGCGATGTCGAAAACCCGACGGATTTAACGAGCCAAGATTGGGTGACCAAGAAAAGCCATCCAGCTTGGTCACGCAACCACGTTTTAAAACGTGCGATGCTAAATGGACCTTGGCATTTGGACGTCGCCAACAGCGGCACGTATCGAATCACGCTTTCGCGTTGGCCGCTCTATATCCACAAACCAATTGATTCGACAGCGGCAAAGATAACGATCGCGGGACAAACGATCGAAAAGAAAATCGACCAACCAGATACAGACGACTCCGTTGCGTTTGACGTGACACTGCCCGCTGGCCCGACTGAATTGCAGACTTGGCTCACGGCCCCCAATGGTAAAAAGCACGGCGCCTACTTCGTGAGCGTCGAAAAGCGTTCTGCCGAAAACAAACAACCAGCGGTGCTTTGGACGCAATATACCTATAGCAACAAAACGTTGAAACTTTCCGTACACACCGACGCCGACCCGATGAAACCCGTCGACGCAACCGTGACGCTTCAATTGCAAACGGATGATAAGTGGACCGATCAGGCACAAGCCAAAATCGACTCGCTCACGGCGATGGCGGTATTCCGGATGGATAACTTTAGCGTTGAATCGGACCTTCGTTATCGAGTCGTCAGTGGTGACAGTTCTTTGGAAGGAACGATACGCGCCGAGCCCAACAAGCCGTCATTAAAACTGATGGCGATCGCTTGCGTGAACGACAAATGGTTTCCTTACACCGAAGCGGTCACACAGATGATCGATCAGGATCCCGACTTGGTGTACTTTGCGGGCGACCAAATTTACGAAAGTAACGCTGGTGGTGAAGTCATCATGGCCGAAACCAAAGACGATGTTCCGCTTGGGATGGCAAACTACTTGGCCAAGTGGCGGATGTTCGGTTTGACCTTTCGCGATCTGCTGAAAGATCGACCCTGCATCATGATTACGGACGACCATGACGTTTACGCCAATGACCTGTGGGGCGACGGTGGCCGGCGAATGGTTGGCGACCGCACCACCGGCGGATACCCAACCCACTGCGATTGGGTAAATGCCGTCGAACGTACGCAAACGTGGCATTTGCCAGACGCCGCGATGCCCGGTCCGTGGGGCGATGGCATCAATGCTTATTTCACGTCGATGGATTACGGTGGAGTGAGTTTTGCAATTCTTGAAGACCGCAAATTCAAATCGCCACCCAGCAAAGTTCTCAGCAAAGCAATCAAGGACCCCACCAAGAACACCCCCAATCGCACTTTGGAAGTCATCATGGATCCAGCGTTTGATGAGACCAAACTGGACCGCGACGACCTGCATTTACTTGGCACCGACCAAGAGAACTTTGTGCGACAGTGGGCGTTAGAAGTCGCAAAGAAGCGACAACTTTCTGCAGTGCTTTCGCAATCGCCGCTGGTCAACATCGGCAATTACGACGTTCGTTACGGTGACATGGACGCCAACGGATGGCCTCAATCAGCGCGCAACCGAGCGCTACGTGCGATGAATCCTGCCAAGCCGATTATGATTGCTGGCGACATTCATTTTGGAACGTTGCATCAACATGGGATCGACAACTGGGGCGATGGTCCGTGGGCATTTTCGCTGCCAGCATTCTCGTCAAAACAAAATCGCAGTTGGGGACCAAGTGTTCCAGCACAAGGTCGCGAGATACCCGGCGTCACCGGCAGCGGAAATCACCACGATCGGTTTGGCAACAAGCTGACCGTCGCGGGCGCCGCACACGGTGTTGGCGGATACGGCATGGTGATCTTTGACAAAACGAAAAAACAAATCACATGTAAACTGCACACTTTCGACCAAGAGCGTCGGCCAGCACCAAAAGACGTCCCCGGCTGGCCAATGACGATCGATGTTAAACATTGATTTTGAATCGTTGCTGATTTGACATATTTCTAGATCGCGGGCATCAAGATACCATTTCAACGCTTATACTTTAGTAGAGCGAATTTGCGATGTGGTCGATCTCCGACGGTTGCGTATGCCCCGGATCATTCGACAAACCTTCGTGCGAGCTTCGTGTCCTGAATGGCAAATTGATGAATCCCAAGTTAGAAATCGATGAAATAAAGGTGGTACTTCGGTCTGCGGGTCTGCGTGCCACACCAGCTCGTGTAGCAACGTTGCAGATGCTTCGTGAAGCGAAGGCTCCGGTGACGCATGCAGACGTCGCAGCAAAACTTGGTGAAAGCGGCGTCGATAAGGCAACCGCGTTTCGGAATCTTAACGACATGACCGAAGTAGGGTTGTTGCGCCGTACCGAATTGGGAGGCAATGTCTACCGATTCGAGGAGATTCGCGACGATGAAGAAGATCACCCACACCCGCACTTTGTGTGCGTGGATTGCGGCACTATCTCTTGCTTGGATAGTGTCAAACTGACGGCGAGCAGCAGACGCGCCAGTGAAATGTTCGGCGAAGTCACTGAAATCTTATTGCGTGGTCACTGCAACGACTGCAAGTAGACACGTCGTTGCCAAGTACTAGCACGCAGCGCCAGCAAGTGAATCTCCTGTAAACGCCGAGGTTTCACTTGCTTGCACTGCGTGCTGGTATTTCGAATGCAGGCCCGTACGTACAGCCCCCTGCGAACTTGCAATCTTCATGAACTGAAACAACCCCAGCCCCTTGTTGCAATTGCTTTGCACCTGTAATATTCGTGCATATACAGCCGGAGGCAAGAACGGTTTTCGCCGCTGATTTTGCCCTCAGGCTCTTCGAAGCATTTCTTTGAAGACAGCAATTTTCTCATCAACCATGGCTATTGCATGAATAATCCAAAACAATCTCGCTTGCCAGTTACGGTGCTAAGCGGGTTCCTCGGTGCTGGCAAAACGACACTTCTGAATCACGTTCTTGCAAACAGGAGCGGTATGCGCGTCGCGGTCATTGTCAACGACATGAGCGAGGTCAATATCGACGCGGCCATTGTTCGCGACGGTGGTGCTGACCTTTCCCGCACCGAAGAACAGCTCATCGAAATGACCAATGGATGTATCTGCTGCACACTCCGCGAAGATCTTCTTGTCGAAGTCGCCAGATTGGCTCGCGAAGGCCGGTTCGACTACTTGCTGATCGAGTCGACAGGAATTAGTGAACCTTTGCCTGTCGCAGAAACATTCACTTTTGAAGACGAAGACGGGAATAGCCTGTCGCAACTGGCAGATCTGGACACGATGGTTACCGTCGTCGATGCCGGTAACTTCATGAAAGACTTTGGGTCGTGGGATGACTTGGCTGATCGGCGTATTGGCGTCAGCGAGGAAGACGAACGGAACATCGTTGACTTGTTGGTCGATCAGATCGAGTTTGCCAACGTGATCATCATCAACAAAACCGATCTTGTCACACCATTCGATTTAGAGCAACTGGAACAGATTGTTCGTCGACTGAACCCAAGTGCCAACATCTTGCACGCTCGTGAAAGCCGTGTTCCCTTGGAGGAAGTTATGGGGACGGGGCGGTTCCAGCTTTGCGAAGCCGAGTCGTCGCCAGGTTGGTTGTCCGTACCAAGAGGCGAGGAGCAAACCGAAACCGAAGAATACGGCATTAGTCACTTTGTTTATCGCCGCGATCGCCCGTTTCATCCAAGGCGATTTACTGACATTCTTGACAGAGATATGGAGGAAGGTTTTCTCTCCGGTGTGCTCCGCAGCAAAGGATTGATGTGGTTCGCATCGCGAAACGAATGGGCATACGATTGGTCACAGGCGGGATGCTCGACCCGATTGTATCCCGCTGGCTATTGGTGGGCGGCGGCACCAAAGCAAGAGTGGCCTGAAGATGCAGAATCGATCGCCGAAATTGAATCGAAGCTAGCAGGCCCGCATGGTGACCGTCATCAAGAATTGGTGTTCATAGGCCACCAAATGGACGAATCGCGTGTGACCAAAATTCTGGACCAATGCCTTGTGACCGACCTTGAGTTTATCCAAGGCGCTGAACTTTGGGCGAAGTTCGAAGATCCACTGCCGCCGATTGAAATGGAAATGGTAGATGACGAATCGATGCAAGTTGCACGATGAACGAATCTAAAACGCCACCCAACCGAATTGCCGACAATTGAACCGGATTGAACCCGGCTTCGTTGCGAAAAACTCTACTTGCGAACAATGACTAGCGTATCGTGCGGAATCGCACGCAACAGCACGGT
>CAZZDZ010000245.1:6715-9874 GCA_964652675.1 uncultured Pirellulaceae bacterium | reverse complement strand
CCCTGTTTTGTTGGGGTTGTGATCGCTCACGTTACAAAACAAAGGCACCTCTTCCCCATCTTCTCTGCCCCAGTGATAAGGGCCCGTCACAGTCGACTTGCAGGCGCTGTTATTCCCAAGTTTTCCAAGATTCTTGGATCGTGTTTTGAAGAAGCAGCGCAAATTCCCAGCGATACCCGGAAGAACAAGGCTTTTGCATCGTTTCCCTCCTGGTGGAGTCATTCGCGATCCGACCGTTCGCCCACCAAAAGTGGAAAAAGGTCGACCTTCGTGTCCAGGTCTAACGATAAGCTTGGTGACTACGTCCTATCCAAAATCAACATTTCCAGCTTACAGGGGACAGCAACGATGTACATTTACTCAAAACGCCAACGGTTCACGGGCTTTTTTGCCTGCGTTTTTCTTTCGCTATTCAGTCACAGCATGCTACTTACCCACAGTGTTTTGGCCCAAGACGTTGCCGCTAGCGGTCTGGCAAATGCCAAGGCAGAAATGAGCAAACTGCTAAAGCTTCCCTCGGAAAACGCGGCCAGGGAAAAGTCCAAGGCGTACATCCCAACACTTCAGGAATGTGCCCAGGTCTTTGAAGCTGAAATTGCAGAGTCTGTTTTTAATTACATTCAGCAATCGGCCGAAGCTGGCGAGTTCGTGATTGGGGCTCCTCCAAATTACAGCGAACTGAAACTGACCGCTGTAACGACGGACGAAATCCGTACCTGGAGCGGAGCAGCGGCCCAAGAAATGGCAGGCGGTTGGAAACGGATTCGCGAATCTGTCTTGCCAGGTCACACGATGTATATCGTTCGGTTCGTTGAGCCCGGTAAAGACAGCGGGATTCGCTACGACGGCCTGATCAGACTGAAAGACAAATGGGTGTTTTTCCCCAAGGCTTGGCGGCACACAAACCCCGTCAAGGCGATAGCAGATCCGCCCATGAATGATTCGGTTGCGGAGCCAAAGAAAGACAACAGCATTGCAGGAATGTCCCCCAAGCAGGCAGCGTTCGAGTTGGGTTGGCGGATGGCTGTCGCGGCAACACTTAATGCTAACGGAGGCGAAGACGAAATTGTCAACAAGGAGTTCCGAAAAGCAAAACTATTGTCCATGGCGACGATCGCAATGGAACTGAAGGCTCTGCCCGCGCTAGAGAATGACGGCAACATGGCCCGCGCATTCGCGTACATTCTGAACTCCCCTGGCGACGAGATCGAATCGAAGCTGAAGGAAAAGCATGGAGCAGGTGCAACGGCAGCGTTCCGAGCAGCCAATCGAGCCGTCATTTTGCTCAGCATGTATTCTGCCGACAAAACAGACACGTTGTCTGCAAGTGCCACGGCCAGCATAAAAAGCGACTTGAAGACCTGTGGCGTGCCCCAAGAGGTCACCGCCAAATTGCTTGGGCTATTGGACCAAACAGCGCCTCGTAGTGAAGTGGTCCAAGAGATATTTGCTTATCACACAAACGTTTTCAACTCATTGGGGCCGTTTAAAGCGCCCAAGTAATTCGCGTTCACAAAATGACTCGGTAGCTGAATCATTTGCTAAGTGAAAAACGAAAGGGGAAAACTGATGAATACGCTTGTTGACGACTTGCCACACGGCGCTCAGCCACGTTTACCGCAGCAGGGCGTGCCAGCCAAAATTTGGGTCGCGCTGGTATGCAATCTGGTTTCTTGGTTGTTTCTCGTGTTGGCCGCTTGCTTGCTGCCAACGCTACTAAGCGTTGCTGGAGGATTGTTTTTCTTCATCGGCGTCCCGTTCGCGCTAATTTCATTGTGTTTGCTAATCGCGTGTACCTGCCTATTGGTGACCAACAGGACACCAGTGAGTCAATGGATGCGTTACGGAGTATTGGCAAGCACGACTTGTTGCTGGATTGCACATCTGATCTTTATCGTTGCCGCCATTGTGCTGCTCAGTTTACTAATGGCTTAATGATTTGGCTGAGCGCCGAAGCGGTTCGATTTTGACTGGCGGTTACCGATGGCAACCCATTCCAAATGGGGAATGTTTCACGCCATTCGTTTTCGATCATCAACCGCATTTGATTGCTCAATCTTTCAAACGGTTTGTAAATTTGGCGACTTGACCGATCCCGGTCGACATGCGTACGCGCTGAATATCTGAATTCAAAAAGCCGCGTTTTTCTCGTGAAATAGGCGGCAAACTCATTGCTGATGATCTGTGGCCATGGGGTTGGCACGCTCTTTGCGTTTTCGCTTTGCCTATCAAGGAGCCCATCAACATCATCACGCGTAGGGTCATGTGTGTTCGCAAGGTGCGATGGATGGATGGGTGTTAACGAAACGGGAAAGTGTTCTCGCAAAAGCGGTTAACACGATGCCCGTGCCTCATCAAAAAGGTGATGACATGAAACGCAAAAAAAGAGCGGCCAAGAGAACACAACGCAAGACGCAATTGGGCGTCCAAAAATTGGAAACAAGAAAATTGATGGCTGGCGATGTAGCGATGATCGACAATGTCGTGTCGCTTACCGGTACCGAGCTAAATGATGTTGCGGAGATTTACACCGAAGGCGACTCCGTGAACGTCAGGTTGACGACATATGACACGCAAGGTGCTCTCGTCAGCGAACAAATCGACTCGTTCGCAAGAGCTGAAATCGATGCGATTATCTTCCAAGCCGGCGATGGCGATGACGTATTCATCAACGACACTGATATCGATTCAATTACTCGCAGCGGTGGCGGAAATGACACCGTCATCGGTGGTGAAGGAAACGATATTCTGGCGGCCGGAACCGGTGACGATCTGATTTTGGGCGGTGGCGGCCTTGATCTGATCCTTGCTGGCCCCGGTGACAACGTTGTCATCACGGGCGCTCCGGTAGCACAAACACCGGCAACTGACGAAACGTCAACCGACGAAACGACGGCAGAAGAAGCAGTTGCTGAAGAAAACATTGCCGAAGACACGGTCGCCGATGACGCAATCGTCGAAGACACGGTGTCAGATGAGACAGCGGTTGCAGACACAGTCGCAGAAGAAACTGTGGCAGAGGATACAGCAGTTGAAGAGGCAGCGGTAGAAGAGTCAGCCGCAGAAGAAATAGCGGCAGAGGATACAGCGGTTGAAGAGACAGCCACGGATGAAACAGTTGCTGAAGACGTAAGTGCTGTGGAAACCGCTACAGATGAA
>CAZZDZ010000245.1:0-6615 GCA_964652675.1 uncultured Pirellulaceae bacterium | reverse complement strand
CCGCCACAGATGAATCCGCCACAGAAGAAACTGTCGCGGAAGAAAATACCGCAGACGAAATCCTTTCCGAGGAAACGGTCTCCGAAGAAGTGGTTGATGCCGGTGATGTTTTGGAAGAGACTGCAAGTGATATCGTTGACGAAACCGATGAAGTGGATGCATCTGAAACAAGCGATTTTGTCGACTCAGAAGCAGTCGCGGAAGACGCTGATACTGACTTGGTCGTCGACACAGAAGCCGCTGGTGTCGAAGCACCCGAAGCTGAAACTGGCGAGGTGTTGGCCGAAGTAAGCGAAGAAGTCGCTTCCGAAATCGACTCGACCGATGTCGAAGTCGTCGTTGATGCCGTCGAAGCCGTTGTTGATGTCGAACCCGTTGATGTCGAAGCCGTCGTTGATGGAGCAGAAGTTGCCGAGGCGAGTGAAGAAGAAAGCTTGCCCGAAGAAGTGATGACCGAAGTTGAAACGGTCGAAGAGATCGCTGTCGATACCGCAGAGCCTGTCTCTGAATCGATGGACGATGCGGTCCCCGTCGCCGAACCGGTGAGCGATTTCGTCAGCCCGGTTGCTGAAACAGAAGTTGCCGACGACGCGACGGTCGAACAAGCGGAAACGACCGAAGAAGCTGATCAAGAAACTGGCGATGTTGGGGCAACTGACGATTCTGCCGCCACCCCCGTTACCGACAATGACATTGTGTTTGGCGGCAGCGGTGACGATTTGATCTTCGGCGAATCAGGCGACGACCTGATCTTTGGCGGTGACTCCCCGTTGGACGAAGCCACGTTGATCGACTTCATTCGTGGGCACTTAGGTGCTTAAAAAAGGCGTTTAAATAGACGCCCAAACATAATTGCTTCTGCGAACCGCTCATTTTGGCGGAGGACAGTTGCGGGCCCAGGGAAGCGCCCGCTACTTTTTCAATCATGTCATCTCGCCGTCACCACTCTCTGGAATGCTGAAAGGCAGCCTGAATTAAGTTGCCGACGACAGCTCTTGCCGCTTCTCGGCAATCAGTGCCAGCAACGCTCGTTGAGGTTTCACAAACTTGGCGACCCCTTCGCTCATCAGCACGTCGTGCAATTTCTTTGAGTCGACTTTCGATTCGATTTCTTCGATCACCGACGCGGCAGGCAACTGGTCAACTTGGCGGGTGAACTGAACATCGCTGTTCGCGACGGCTTCGTTGGTTGCTGGCGGGTTGGTTTGAATGTCGCTTCCAGCTAACGCTTCGACATATCTCCAAGGTTTTTCGTTTGGATCTTTGGTGCCCGTGCTGGCGAAGATCAATTCTTGTTCTAGTTTTAGGTTTTTGTCAGCCCAGAACTTTTGGTTGTCGGCCCAAACGCGTTTTGCATTGATCGTCCCAACCCAGCCTTGTGCTGCGTCGGACAAATCAGGGGCGGCGTCTTTGGTGTAGACGTCAATTCGCGAAATGAAAATGCTGTAGACGCTTTTGAAAGAGTCCATGCCGTCAGCGCGACGTTGTGCACCGCGCCAAATCGCATCGCGCGCTTGTTCGTATTGGTCCGCGGTGAAAATCAAAGTCACGTTCAGAGTGATGCCCGCCGCAGCCATTTCTTCCAGAGCCCCCAAGCCTGCTTCGCTGGCCGGTACTTTGATCATCCGATTTGGATGTCCGCTGGCCCATTTTTTTCCTAATTCAATGTAGGCATCGACGCGCTGTTGGTTGGTCATCGCCAAATCGGGATCTTCTAGCAACGGATCCAATTCAAAACTGACCCAACCCGCGTTGCCGGATGTCTTTTCGTAGATCGGCAAGAATTTTTTCTCGGCGTCACTTACCAAGTTATCGGTCAGTGCCCACGCGACGGCTTCGTCATCGTGTCCATCGGCAATCAGTTTTTCGATGGTGGCATCCAGGCCGCCTGCTTTGACGATAGACGAAATGATGGCCGGATTGCTGGTCGCTCCTACGGCTCCCCAAGCTAAATTTTGGTCCACCAGAGAAGGTTCGACGCTGTCGAGATAGAGCTTGGTGCCTGTGTCAACGAGCGATTGCAGTGGGTTAGACATAGATCTTTTGTGATGGTCTGTGTGGAAAGTGTGTCTGTGAAAATCGGTTGGGTACTTTGGTATGAGCCTCTTTGTACCGGAGCCTCTTTGTATCGGAGTCCTGGGAAAGAAACCGATAACAGCTTAGGGAAAATGTACCCGGTTTGAATAGGATTGTTCGTGTTTCGCCCCTTGGGGTCGACATGGTGTGTGTTTGGGCGGTTTTGGGGATTTAAACCGGTTTTTGCGGGGGCTATCACTAGGCGATGGCCCCGGAGGGGACAACAATACGTCCAAGTGAAGGAAAAAAATGTGGTTTGAGGGTTTTGGCCCCGATAAACAAAATAGAGCGTTTTGATAGTTGGCGTCCGCCAAAGCCGATGAGTTTTGATTCATAAAACGATTCGGAACAGGGAAAGAGGACGTCATCATCAAAAACCGAACCTTGAGCTCTCCGTATTGAGAAACACGACGATCTAACCCAAGTTGAAAGTAGACCGATTGCGTTTGCGGCAGTAATTTACGGGCATTCTTAATCTCGTAGACTTTTCAACGTTCTAATCCAGCCAGCATGACTCAACCTTTGCTAGAGCGACGTAGCCCAGTTGGGTTGACCTATGCGCTGTTGATTCTGACGGTGTTTTTCTTTTTTGTTCCCTCCGCGTTCCGTGCTGCGCGTTTGAGTTTGGGGCAAAAAGAAAACAATGTCAAAGACTGGCTACCAAGTGATTTCCCTGAGACGTCTGAACTGAAATGGTTCGAGAAGCACTTTGCGGGCGAGAGTTTTGTTGTTGCGACGTGGCCTGGGTGTACCAGCGGTGACAAACGTCTGAAACTACTGGAGCAAAAACTCGTTCACGAATCCGCCGAACACGACCCCAGCGTCGGCATGAGCGAAGAAGTCCGCAAGCAGTACAAGAAGGCGCGGAAATTCGGTATCGAATTGAGCCTGTTGGCTTCTGGTGATGAGCACGACAACTGGGGCGGGCTGAACGAAAAATGGCTCGGCACACCAAGCGGCCAGTGGTACTACATCACGCCCAATGGCCACTTGTATCGTTGGGAAGAATTGTCCAACGGTCCTGCTGTTTTGATCCGCAGCGCAAAACGTTCAAGCGGCAAACACAAACTGGAAGGCACGTTTGTCACCGCGTTCGGATCGACGCCAACGGGTGACGAGACGAATCCATTTTACAATGATCCGTCGTTGTTCTGCGCTCCGCTTTTCCAAAGTGTTCAAACTGGCGATTCGATCGCACTGGAACTTTCCAAAGAAGACGGTGCGCTTTGGCCAATCGACCTGACCGAAGAAGATCGGCGTCCGATCGTGGCCAAACGCGCTGCGATGGATCGTCTAACCGGAACGCTTTTTGCCCCCGCAGTGAAAGACGATTTCGAGTGGTCTCCGAAAGGGTTTCGTGATGCCATTCCAGAGGAACGTCGTGACGAACTGCCCAAAGATTTTGACACGCTTGTCACGGAGTCTTTGCAGCGGACGGCTGACTATTACTACGATGGTTCGGTCGAAAAGATCGCTCAAGCCGATTCGCAGGCAAAGAGCGACGCGTTCTATGCCGTTTACGATGCGGCCAAAGTCGAACCGCCAGCAAGATCAACTTGCGTTTTTGTGACATTGACGGATTTGGCCAAAGAGAATTTGGCGTTCGCGATTGGGCGTGGCGCTGTTGGCGCTCCGCGTGGTCGGTTGTTGCAGTTGGCCGCCGAATCAGGCGTTCAACCGGCATCGCCGCCATCGATGGCCCCGCCGCCGTTCAATAAAAAAGAAGTTGAATCGATCGCCGGCACGCCTCCTTTGCGAATGGGCGGGCCACCGGTAGACAACGTCGCAATCGACGAAGAAGGAACGATCACGCTGGTCCGATTGGTTGGCTACAGCGTTTTGGTCGGAGTCATTTTGTCTTACATCGTGTTCGCCAGTTTCAAGATCACGTTGATGGTCTTTATCGTTGGCGGCACGGCAGCAATGCTCAGCATGTCTTGCGTTTGGTGGACCAACGGCCGCGTCGACGCGATCCTGATGAGTATGCCGTCACTGGTTTACGTGCTTGGGCTCTCCGGCGCGATCCACGTGATCAACTATTATCGTGACGAAGTCCGGGCGAGAGGCCAAAGCGGTGCCGCCGGCCGAGCTCTCAAGCATGCGTTTCTGCCTTGCACGTTGGCTTCGGTGACAACCGCAATCGGATTGATCTCGCTCTATTCCAGCAATCTAGCACCCATCAGTAACTTTGGCCTCTATTCGGCAATCGGAGTCATTGCAACGCTTGCGATTCTGTTTTCGTACTTGCCCGCATCGCTAGAAACGTTTGCTCCGAGGCTGGATCCAGACGCCGAATCAACACCGGAGCCAACAGAAGAAAGCTGGCTAAGTGACGCCTGGGCCGCAGTAGGACGCTGGATCACTGGGCATCACGTCGTGGTCGCCACCGTCACCATGCTGATCTTAATCGTTGCATCGGTTGGCCTCGCCAAAATCAAAACGTCGGTACAGTTGCTGAAACTGTTTGATCCCGATTCGCGGATCATTCACGATTACGCTTGGATGGAAGAAAACTTTGGCAAACTGGTGCCGATGGAGTTGATCGTTCGCGTCCCGCCATCGATGCAAGCCGAACTGGAACGTGACGAATCGGCTAACAAAACCGACCAACAAGAGCTGACAGACGAAGAAATTGTTATCCGCAATCAATCGCTTGGATTGCTAAAGCGTGCCGAAGCGGTTGCTCGGGTCGAAACCGTTGTACGCCGAACGCTGGGAGAACCGGGGCTTGGCGAAGTCGGTCAGGCGATGAGTGCCGGGACTTTCATGGCGCCGTTGCCGGCTGCCAACAACGGATGGGACCCACTGCGTGCCTTGTTCAACAAAAAGTTAAACGAAGGCCGCGATGAATTGCTTGGTAGCGATTACCTGCGGATGGAACAGGACGGGCCCTATCAAGGTAGCGAACTTTGGCGCATCAGCCTTCGCGTCGCCGCGCTTTCGGATACGGACTATGGCTATTTTATCTCGACGCTCAGAACAGCGGTCGAACCAGTTCTCCGCGCGTACGACACCCGCGACCACTTGATCAAACTGCTGTCCAAAGACGAATCGGGTACCACAAGCAAACTTTCCGGCAAACAGCGTGTCGTGGTCGTGGGTGGTGAACGCCCCGAATCACTCGACACGGTCCAAATGGTCCGCACCGGAGACTTGGCGGATCGCGATGCTGGCGATCAAAGCGTTGATGAAAATTTGATCAACACCCAAGCCATCTATGCTTCTTCGTTGAGTGACATTTTGGCCAGCGAGTCGGTCAGTTTGGGTTGGGTCAGTCGCGAAGCGATCGAAAAGAAGATGGAGATCGGTAGCGATCTTTGGCACAAATATATCGGCGACAAAGACGCCGTGATTTGGCTCGGTGGTGACGGGCTGAAAGCAACAGATTTCGCCAAAGCAAAACGGTTTGTCGACGCCAGTACGATTCGCGACAAGGCGATCAGTGCCAGCGTGCTGGAAGGTAACGTGCCCGATGTAGTGGGATCGGGGCATCTGCAAGCCATTTACACTGGCGTGATCCCGGTTGTTTACAAAGCGCAACGCACGCTGCTGTCCAGTTTGGTCAACTCAATCGCAATGGCGTTTGTTTTGATTGCTCTTGTGATGATCGTACTGCTCAATCCGGGGCGTTTCCCATTGTCGATGCTACGGCCGGGTAACGCGATTGACGGCTTGGCGGCAGGCAGTGTTTCGATGATCCCCAATGTGTTCCCCGTGCTGTTGGTGTTTGGCTTGATGGGCCACCGTGGCGATCTGGTTGATATCGGAACGATGATGACCGCTTCGGTAGCCATGGGCGTTGCGGTCGACGACACGATTCACTTCTTGTCGTGGTTCCGGTCCTATCTTGATAAAGGCCTTGATCGGGTCGATGCAGTCATCGAGACCTACCGTCGTGTGGGACCAGCGATGACACAAACAACGATCGTCGGTGGACTTGGATTGTTTGTCTTTGCCCTGTCGACGTTCACACCAACGCAGCGGTTCGGAACTTTGATGTTAGTCCTGTTGGCCGCCGCGTTAATCGGCGACTTGATTCTGTTGCCCGCTTTGTTGGCTGGTCCTTTGGGCAAGTGTTTTAAGCGTCGCGAAGCATCGTTTGACAACCCAACCGACGATGACGTGGTTGATCCGCCAGCGAGCGGCCAAGAAGACGCGGACCTAAGTGATGAAGAAGACGTCAAGCACTTAAAAGTCCATTTCCCCGATCCGCACGCCAAACGCAAAAACCGAGCGTCAGGTTAAGAATGCGGAAGCTTGCTCTTGTTCGGTAGGATGCGTCCCTGTCTTTACCCACAACTGCTTGGCTCAAAAGCTCGAAAACGTGGGGTTGTCCAACAGCGAAGCTGTTTAACAACACAGCCTGTGGTCGCGCAGCGCACCACAGGTCGTTTTTTGAATCAACCATCCCAAACCCTGAAAGGGTTTCACAACAGCGAAGTTTGTTGAACACCTTCGGCGTTAATCGATAATCCACCACCATACCCTGGGTGCGCTGCGCGACCCGGGGCTTTGTTGTTGAAGTCCTTCGGACTTAGT
>CAZZDZ010000244.1:0-9901 GCA_964652675.1 uncultured Pirellulaceae bacterium | reverse complement strand
ACCCTTCTTGTGCGGGTTGCCGCGATGATTTGTAAATGTCAATTGAGCAGTATTGCTCTACACCCGGTAGAGTTTTAAGGGCCGCTTGGACCTTGCTCGTTCAGGACATCGGTCAGGTCATGCCCGGGATTTTGAACGCAACGGTATGGGTTGCTCCAGTACTGCTTTTCGCAGCGTTGTTAGTGACGGCATTGTTAGTTTCGACGGTTTCGGTGGCGGTACTGCCACAACCAACCAAAACGCAAGCCATCGCTAACCCAGTCAGGGTCTTGTGCATTGAACAATTCCTGGAATTACGAAAAAAGACGAGTGACCATATTAACCTCCAACGATCCAGTAGGGTATCGCAGAAAAACCTCAGGTAATCGCTATCGAAAATCTCTCCGTTTCTCAAAACGCGCTATCAAACGGCGGATCAGACACACCCACACCGGCAATGATGCTCTTTTTTTTCGCGACTCGCTTTTGTTGGTTGTTTATTACGACCCGTTTGAACACACGCAAAGCCTGATGTTTTTTCGGCTATCATAGTTGGACAAGTTCCCCAACCAACAATGATTGAATGATCCAACGACGAACCGTCTTGCGCGGCCTTGGCCTTTCCGTTGCCCTGCCACTGCTTGAGCGTGAAGCCTATGCGGCCACTACGTCCGTACCGATGCGGATGGTCTGTGTCGCCAATCCGCTTGGATTTATCCCCGACCTATTCTTTCCCAAAGAACCTGGAACTGGCTACAAAACGACTCCTCTGCTTGCACCGCTACCGCGTGACAAATTCACGGTTTTCAGCAATTTGGATCACAGAGTCTCCGGGGGGCACAGTGGTGTCCACGCATTCTTGAGCGGTATCCGCGATAACGAAGCAAGCCAGTTTGCGAGCAAGAATATTTCAGTCGATCAACGGGCTGCTGAACATGTGGGTTCGGCGACGCGTTTTCCTTCGATTGTTGCCAGTGTCGGCAAAGGCAACGGGACGCTTGCATCGCAGTGCTCATGGACGCGCAACGGAGTCAATATTCCGCCGATCACGGAACAACGCGATTTGTTTCGCGCGCTGTTTGTCGACCGAAACCAATCCGCAACGAAACGACAGCACGAATCGTTTCGGCGAAACAAAAGCGTCCTGGACTGCGTCTTGCAACAAGCCAAGATTTTGGACCGCGAACTTGGCGCGCGGGATCGAGCAAAACTGGATGAGTACTTTACGAGCGTTCGCGAAGTAGAAAAGCGTTTGCAGATGGCCGAAGCGTGGGTCGACCAACCCAAACCCGACGTCGATTTGAAAGTCCCCAGTGGCAAACAGCCATTCACTCAACAACTGCCTCTTTTTTATGACCTTCTGACTTTGGCGTTGCAAACCGATTCCACGCGAGTTGCCACGCTGAGCATTCCAGGCACGTTGCCAGTTGGCGATTTGGGGCTGTCGGGTGGATACCATTCGTTTTCGCATCACGGCAAAGACCCCGAGTTGCGTCGCGGCTTGATTGCGATCGAGACGATGCAGATCGAGAACTTGGCTCGTTTCATTCGCCGCTTGGATTCCATCGAACAACCCGATGGCCGAACGCTGTTGGATTGCACGATGGTGTTATCCGGCAGTGGGATGGGCAACGGTAGTTCTCACAGCAACCGTGACTTGCCGATCATCTTGGCTGGCGGTGGATTCAAACACGGGCAACACATGGCGATGCCCAAGAAAAGTCATCTTCGTGTACCACTGTCGAATCTGTTCATGACAATGCTTCAGCGATTCGGAGTGGAAACCGACCAGTTTAACAAGTCAACCGGAACATTCAGCGGATTGGAGCTAGCATGAAACTTGCTTTGAACCGCAAGCTGGTTGTGTATTGCACGCTGGTCGCTGGCGTCTTGATGTTTTCAAAAAACACAACGTCCGCAGAATTTTCACCTGCTAAGTTTCTATCGACTCACTGTATCCGTTGCCACGGCAAGGACACTCAAGAAGCTGATCGTCGCTTTGATGGACTTGGCGATGCTCCCACCAACATTGGCCAGCTAGAAATTCTCAACGACGCGTTGGACCAAATCAATCTTGGTTCGATGCCGCCCAAGGGTGAACCGCAGCCATCTGATGCGCAACGCATCGCCGTGGCTGCCAAAATGCAAACGATTTTGGATACGGCAAGCAAAAAGCTGAGTGGTCAATCAGAATCGACGGTGCTGCGACGTCTGAATCGCCTGGAGTACGACCGCAGCGTCCGCCAGTTGCTGTCGATCGAATCGCTTTTGATCGAGCCAACCGGTGACTTTCCGCCAGACGAAAATCATGAGAACTTTCGCAACAATGGCGAATCATTGGTGCTGAGTGATTTTTTGCTGACACGTTACCTGGAGGCTTCTGAAAAGTACTTGCGTGCCGCCATTGCACCCGCTCAAAAACCCAAGGTTCAAACCTGGACCTTCAACGCTCCGTTCTATCGCACCAGCAATCGTCACGACGGGAAAGATCGACCGGGAGAGTATCAGAACATTCGCAAAAACTATCACGACGAAGGTGGATTTCTGTGGCTATCGAAATTTACCAAGGGCGTCCCGATCAACGGACACTACAAAATCCGCGTGAAGGCCGCCGGGATGGACCGCAAGTATCCTTATCCCGAAAGCCAAATGAAGATCCCCAAAGACGATCCGATTCGAATGCAGATCGTCGCCGGGAATGCTGCAGCAGGCAACTTGGAGACGACAAATTCGCTGGACAAAGTCATCGCTCAATTCGAGCTCGCCGACCACGATCCAGAACGCGGCCCGCAGTGGTACGAAGCCACCGTTTGGTTGGACAAAGGTTTTCAGCCACGCATTGCGTATCCTAATGGGCCGTTGGGGGTGAAGCGATATCGCCAAGGGTTAGTGCAAAAACATCCCAAGCAATTCAAACGTTACATCGACAACTGGGTGCCGCCTTTCAACAACATGCACCCGTCCTACGATAAGGAAGAAAGCAAGGAACTGATCGCAGCGTTTCGCAAAAAGCAAAAGGCGCGAAAGGATGCGGGCAAGTCGTATCAGGTTTTTGGCACTAGCAATTCGATCAACGTGCGTGACGCATGGGCTCAGTTCTACGCCGAATACGATGGACCAAGAATCCGTGTGTACGAGATTCAAATCGAGGGACCCATTTTTAAAAGCTGGCCGCCAACGCCACACCGACAACTTTTTGGTACGGTACGCCCCAGCGACAAAAACGCACAACGATTGATCAGTCGTTTTGCTCAGAAAGCGTTTCGCCGGCCGGTGAAAGATGCAACTCTTAAATCGCTGTTCGATTTGTATCGCAGCGAGCGAAAAAACGGCAACGAACCGCTGGACGCTATCCTGGCTGCCTATCAAGCCATCTTGTGTTCGCCCAATTTCATTTACATTCACCAGAGCAAGGCCGCTGGAAAGGAACGCTTGGATCCGTATGACGTGGCAAGTCGGCTGAGCTATTTCCTGTGGTCTGCGCCGCCCGATGAACCGTTACTGACAAAGGCTCGTGATGGTTCGCTGCTGCAATCAACGGTTCTACGCCAGCAGACTCGCCGAATGCTGGCCGACCAAAGGAGCGACGCTCTGGTGAGGCAATTCCCGAATGCTTGGCTGGGTCTTTCAAAGCTTGGAACAATGCTTCCAAGCCAAAGGGCGCACCCAGAGTACTTTATTGAAAACTTAGAGCAGGCGATGCGTACCGAGGTCGCCATGTTTGTTCGCGACGCGATCACGAACGACCGTCCGATCACAAATTTCTTGGATTCCAACTACGTATTCGTCAACGGACCGCTGGCACGACTGTATGGAATCGACGCAGTTCACGGCAACCAGTTTCAGCGTGTCGCCATAACCGATCGGCGACGAGGTGGTTTGCTGGGAATGGCAGGCGTGTTGACGGCAACGGCCAACGGCATCGAAACGTCTCCGGTTGTTCGTGGTGTTTGGGTGCTAGAGTCGATCCTTGGCACGCCGCCATCGCCTCCGCCACCCGATGTTGAACCGCTGGAACCGGACATTCGCGACGCCGTTTCGATCCGTGATCAGTTGCAAAAGCATCGCACCGTCGCAACCTGCAACGCCTGCCACCAGAAGATCGATCCGCTTGGCTTCGCATTGGAATCGTTCGATGAGATCGGTCGCCATCGCACTCGCTATCAACAGACCAAGGCACGGGCAAAGGTAGACACGAAAGGATCACTCCCCAGCGGCGAATCGTTCCAAGACATCCGCAGCTTGAAACCACTATTGATCAAACAGTCGGACAAGTTCGCCAAGAACCTCGCAGCGCAACTGTTGACGTACGCCACAGGCCGCGAACTGGGAATCCAAGACAAACTGGAAACAGAAAAGATCGCAACAAGCCAACCCGCAAACAAAATCGGCTTCAGAACATTGATCGAAGAGATTGTGTTATCCGAAGGGTTCGGGAAATAGTTTTCAATTAGCTTGAAGGATCCGCTTTCCGAGCCCGTTACAGTTTGTCGATCGAATCGTTGATGCTGGTTGGTTCTACATCGGTGTCACGTAGCAGTGACAGCTTGTATGCCATTTTATCGATGTCTACTTCCGACAAATTGATGATTTGCAACTCTGAAAGTTCGACTCGATCGCGCGATGAAAGTTCGCTGTAGAACGCATCGATCCCTTTGAATCCTCGTGTGTTGTGGCTAAAACCCGTTCCGAACACGGTAGCACGGGAACCGTTGTAGCGCAGGGTTGATCTTGAATCGCTTATTCAGGTCGGGTCGCAACGTTCAGAGTGGTTGATTCGCGTAAATATTGCCGTTTTACCGACAGGCCGGAATCAATGCTCAGGAACAACTACCGTCACGCACGCACAACATCGAGACAGAGAATGCAGGCTGGAGTAGGGTGATCTTCTACCGCAAGCTTGGCATCGACCCAGGCCAAATGCTGTACACACCCGATGGTCGGCCCGTGCACTTGGTCAGTGATGCCAAGCCAATCAAAGAATTGATGGCGTAAAAAAACCGTTGTGTCGACGCGCTACGCGGCATCTTTCTTTTTGGTCCGTTTCTTTTTCGGTTCCCTGGGCTTGCGCACTTTGACGGGCGGAATTTCCATGTTGTATTGTTTCCAGTACATCAAGTGAAACGTATTGTGGCCCGTCAGCGGAGCGTCTTCGTTGACCATGTTCGGCAGCGCACCGTCGTACCATTTGTCGTACGCCGCATTCATTTGTTTCGCGATCTCGGGATGGTCCGCGATCACGTTTTTCTTTTGCGAAGGGTCCTTTTCCATATCAAAAAGTGTATTGCGGCCAACCAACCGAAAGCGTTGGTTTCGAACCGCAAACTGGGTTTCACGTGCTGCTTCTGCTCCTCCCTTTGCCCAGCGGCCTTTATGAACCACTCGATATCGGTCTTCCCAATCCGCCTTTGCGTTTTTCAAAAGCGGCGTCAAGCTCCGACCGTGCAGTTGCGCTTTCTCTTTCGGTTCGCCGCCAGCGATCGCCGCGAACGTTGGCAGAATATCAAAGTGGTTAGCGACCCGATCAACGTCGGTGCCAGGTTTCAAGACGCCAGGCCACCGCCAAAAACTTGGTACCCGAGTGCCCCCTTCGTCAACGCTATTCTTCTTGCCTTTGTGATCGCCATTGTACTGGGACGCGGAGGGTCCGTTGTCGGTCATGAAGATCAAAAGTGTATCGTTCTCGATTCCCATTTCGGCCAGCTTGGCTGTTAGTCGCCCAACGTTGTCGTCAATATTCTCGATCATTCCGTAGAAACCGACCGTGCTGGATGGAAAACCGGCTTCTTTGAATTTCTTTTTATACGAATCGGGCGCAATGAATGGCGCGTGTGGCGCATTGGTTGTGATGTAAGTAAAGAATGGTTTTTTGCCGTCCTTTTGCGACTCCATCCACGACATCGCTTGATTGAAAAAGATGTCAGTGCAAAAGCCCTTCGTTTTCACAAAAGTGTTGTTGTGCAAAATGGCTGGGTCAAAGTACTTGTTGCCCGGAGCGTCACCACAACTACCCGCGTATGACTGGCCGATTCCACCGGCCCCATGCATAAACACTTCGTCGAAACCACGTTGGTCGGGACGATACGGATCTTGGTCACCCAAGTGCCATTTGCCAAACAACCCGGTTGTGTATCCGGCGTCACGTAGCATTTCTGGCATCGTCGGCACACCAAGTTTCATACGTTCGCGTTCCAAAATTGTGTGCGTCACACCAACATAAAACGGAGCGCGGCCGGACATGATCGCCGATCGAGTCGGCGCGCAAGTCGGACTGACTTGAAAACGCGTGAACCGCAAACTTTGCTCGCGCAGTTTGTCCAAGTTCGGTGTCGCAACGTGCGGGCTACCGTGCCCCGAAAGATCGTAGTATCCCTGGTCATCGGTGATGATCAAAATAATATTCGGTTGCTTGCCAAACTCCGGCTCGGCAGCATGGGACTGCGAAATGGTTGGAAGAATTCCAACTGCAACAGCGGCCAGGAGAGCAAAACGATGCATGGTGTATTTCGTCATCTATTGAACTGGTTTTTTAACGGGTTTTTGAAGGAGACGGGTGGATTGCGACTATAGCACAAACAAACGCTAATATTGCTTCGATATCGGGGGGTAAATACGGGACATCGTTGGAGCCCAGGCTTCAGCCGCCTTTTATTTCAAACGAATACCTGAACGGCCAAAGTCCACTAATCAACCCAATGAAGCAAATCGCGGATGACGCACCAGCGTGGTTCTCGTCGTTGTTGGGTTTTGCCCAAAACCCAGTGGTCGTAATACTCCGCTGCTGTTCCGTCTTTCGTTCTCAGCGCAATCCAATGCTCTAGGAAGTCCCGCATCTGCGAATCTTGCCCGCCGAACACGTAAAACAGCGGCAGCTTGACGCGTAAATCCCTTGGCACCACGACTTCGTATTCTGGATAGCTGAGTGTAAACGCCGATCCGCTTTCGGCGCTCACCAGCAAAGCATCCAGTTGCTCGTTTTCGTATGCTTTGTAACCACCAGTGAAATAGTCGCGGTTGTTCTTTATTTCGATCAACTTCGCTTCCGGTATTGCCGCTCGCAATCTGTCTACAAACCCGCGACTCAAATCAACGAATCCAATTCGCGGCGAATCCATGCTCCTAATCATCTCGAGCGTTTTGTAGCTGCGAGCGCGATAGTCGGGCACGACCAGCGCAAGATTCACATCCAAATAGCTCCGCGTGTGCTGCATGACTTCGGACCGTTCCAGCGTCCCGATCAAACCCGACATCACCAAGTCAAAATGATCGTCTTCCAACTGTTGCTGCAGCGTTGCTCCGGTAAACGGAACGAATTCCAATGTCACTCCCAAGTCGCGTGCCAGCGCGTGAGCCATGTTGATGTCGTAGCCAACAAGGGTGTTGCGTTCATTAAAAAACGCGAAGGGAACATTGTCTTCGTTGAACCCAACCCGGATAACATGACGACGCCGAATCCTTTGCAGCAGTGTCTCTTGATCGGCCAGCGCCGTTGGGTTGGGCGCTGGCACCATGAACACTTCGCTTTGCACGGGACTTTCGATCAACCGCATCCTGGCTAAAATTTCGGTACGATCCTCCGTGCTACCGGATGATTTGTCTAGCCAAATATGGGTTAGCCCCAGCATCACAGCGCCCAAAACTGACGCATAAAAAAGATTCTTGAACATTGCCCCCCAGCGTATGTGTAGCGCCCCGCGATAGCCCATCGCCGCGATCAACGTAAACGTCGTCAAGTGCATCGCGCCGATCGAGTCTCCGATTCGTTCGCCGTAGATACCCGATAGCAAAAATAGCTGAAACATATCGTGCGGCAGTTGCATTTGATCCAATAGAAACGGGATCGCAATGATCGGCCCGCCAAAGTAGGCGAACACGCCAGACGTCATAAAACGAGGGTATTCTTGCCATTGCATCGGATCGCCGATGAACCACGCCGCAAAAGGAATGAAAAACATGCTGAGCAGTTTGCCGATGTGCGGAAACGGATACGCGGTCGCATACAGGACTTCGACTGCAGGGCGATCGTTCGCCTGAGATTCTGTTTCCAATTCCGCAAACAGACGCTCTGTGTTTTTGATCAACATCGGCAAGACAATGATCAGCTTGCCGGTAGCGAACGCAGTCAACATGGGTTCGCGGGCGACCCTCAAGACTTGACGATAAGTCAGCGTGGTGGTCATCGTCACCAGCAGCGGCAAAATGATGAACCCCAGAAAGACCGCGCCGATCGTGTAGTTCAACAAATAGGCTTGCAGACGCACGACTTCATCAAACGAAACCGTCCCAGCCGTACTGGCTGCGATCGCAAAAACTCCCAGTGGGGCAAGTCGCGTGATGTAAAAACTGACCTGCAGTAGAACTTTGGACAACACATCAAGCTGCGATATAAGCCGCCCGCGATCTTTCAGGCCTGCCAGTGCCAAGCCGGACGCAATGCAGAAAACCACGATCGCGGGAACTTGATTTCCTGATAGCGATTCAAAAATATTGGCGGGAATGAAATACGCCAGCAGATTTGTTTCCCTTGGTTGTTCAATCAGGGTCGTGCTGAAAAACGAACCCATGTTCCATTCAGGAAAGGTGTACGGCAGCAGAAAAACCATCGCCAGCGCGGTGAACCAAAGTACTCCCAGCGTTAAACCGCCAATCCACGCAAGTCGCTTTGTCTCTGAAAACGTCAAACGGCCAAGATTGGCGATCAATGAAACCGCGATATACGGCAACACCGTCATCCGAAGCAATCCGATGAAAGCGTCACCGATTATTTTCAGTGGCGAACAGTACTCGCCAAAAAACAACCCGCAAGCGATCCCCATCACCAACCCGCTCGCAATCCAGAAAGAGAGCGAACCCCTAGACTTGGAGAGATCCGCTGGTCTTTGCGAGGAGTTGTTGTTCATTGAATCACGCCTGGTGACAACCACTACGTTCTATCTGGCTGATCTCCAGTTTAGGTTGACGGGGCGTTTTCTGCCTGCCAAATCTGGCAAGTCATCAAGCATGGCTGGCGTTTTACGGTTTCGTTCCAATTGCAACGATTAGTCCAGGAATTCGGGACGCTGCGATCATTGTTTATCGACCTGGTTGTCGGTTGTTTCGCCATTTTCACGTACGATCAATTTGCCCGCTTGAAATGCGATCACATGCACCGGCGTATCGGGATCCAGGAATGCACCGTTGTAGGTCCGCGCCGAACACGTCTGGTCGTTCACGACGACTTCGCCAAGCGGCCGCAGTGCCGAAACGGTCAAACCCGATTGGCCCACAAGTTGCGACAGCCGATGTTTGGATTCCTGCTCAGGCGAAAATTCACCGCGTTGGTGCCGAATCCGTTCGTGCCTTGCGGGGAACCCAAGCACAAATTGTTGAACGAGGTAAAACAGGGCAAACGAGAATATTCCCGATACCGGAACGTCGATCATCACGCCCAAAAGCGTCACCGCAGCCAACCCAATGAACGCCAACCAAGTGATTCGTGGGATCCAAAAAAAGCAAGCATGGACCAGCGCAAACACGAGGGCCAATCGCACACTGAAACGCAGCACCGTAAAGAGCGTTCGGTCGACCAACCGCTGCTTTGAAAAGAACACCCAGGCGATGGTGAATGACAAACAAACACCATAGCCCACCAAAGTGTGACTCAGGTCGATGGGTTCGAATACGGTCATTGGGAACGCAGGAGTTTTGGCAGACAGTTCGACAAACATGGCTCGAAAGCGACGAACCGCATCTAGGATTCGTCATCACGTAAGTCGGCACGATATTTCAACGCTTTAGAACGCAAGCGTGCGCGTATCGATGCTGCGACCGCAAATAAGACCAATATGAATGTGATCACGGAGGCGAAAATCAGTCCCGCTGGGCTAGGGGCATAGCCGTCGGCTGACCCAAAAATGGGTTGGCTGAACGCGCCAGCAATCGT
>CAZZDZ010000243.1:3125-9940 GCA_964652675.1 uncultured Pirellulaceae bacterium | reverse complement strand
GTTCGGCCACAATAAATCGACAAGCCGTCAAGACTTTCGGTTAGCGTTGTTTGCCGAAAGTCTTGACGACTTCCGCTACGCGTTTTACGAAGTTCATGCGCGCTCAACCGAGTTTTAGCCGAGCTAGCTTGCGACAAATTTCCAAACCCGTTCGCTCTTTGCCCCGTACAAGCTTTCTATGGAAGGTCAATAGAAACGGGAGAATGCTGTGCGCCGATTGCGATTTTCGATCAAGACTCTGCTTTTGCTTGTGCCACCGGTAGCGATTTTCGCGGCCTGTAAGTCGTTTTCAGTCGATTACCAGGATCGTTTTGAATGGAATCGAATCGTAATGCCCTACACAAAGCCCGAGATCCCCAAAGAGTTTGAAAGCGAGGTCGAATACCTTTCCAAGGGTGATGAAGGAACGATTACTTTGGACGGCCCATCAACTTATCGCGAAGAACACGCGGGCGGATGGATTTGGTGCTTGCGGAGTTTTTACGAGGAAGATTCCCAGTGGCGTCAAATTGACCGGTTCTACGATTTCCGCATCCCTCCACCACAGTTCGAAGCCTCCAAGGACGGTTACACGCTCTGCCTGCAACAACTAGAGTCGAAACTTGAATCCGAGACCGAGGCGGAGTTACGAAATTCGATCGCATTTAAAGGTCAAAAAGACACGTCACTCGGAGCCGTTGTGATCGCCGCCTCGACATTGATTTGGATTGCCTCGGCTGGGTTCGTCTTCTTGAAGCGACCTAACTAACTCCAGCTATGCAAAACGGATGTTATTCCACACTCTCATCCGCTTTGAGAGTGAATGACCCGATGTGAATTCCGTCTGGGCTGTCGTAGGCAAAGATCCCACTTGGTGCAAAATACTTTTCGAATTCCTCGAACGGCGGAAAGTTATTCCTTTGCAACATGTCAGCAATCTTTCCTGCGTTGGCATCATTCTCCGAGGCCCTTCTCATGAACTGCTGCGTTTGTTCGCCAGCAGCTAGATCATACATCTGGCGAAAGAAGTCAGAGTATCGCATGTACGACACCAAGAAAGGTTTTTCGCCATCCAATTTGCCACCCAATTCACTGGAGATCAATTCGTAGTCGATATTGCTTTCCAATCCCGGAATCGCGCCGCTATTGGTTCTCATAATCCGTTCAACCATTTTACGACTGTCCGTCTGAATCAACCATTTACCAAGAAAGAACATGCATGGTTCAGGCTGCCTAAACACTTCGCCTTCGGGTACACGACGACGCGACGATCGAAAAACGTACACGACCGAACCGCCGATCGTTTCAGCGGTCATGATGTTGGGGAACTTTTCGCGTAATGCGGCGACCGTCGATTTTGCCTTTGTCGTATCCTCGACTTCGATGGCCATCACGGCGACTTTACTATTAAGCTGAACTGGTTTTTGCATCCACGTTGCGCGGATCATTCGCCCAGTAAGATTGCCAACGATGTCTTCTTGAATATCTAAACCCGTACGTTTTTTCATGGGTTCTTCGGCGAATCGTTTCAGCGAATCTTCGCCTTGGAACGTGTCGATAATCTTGCCAACGTTTTCGTAAGTTTGAGGAATATCCCAATACAGAGACGAGTAGCTTGATACATCGGTGGGAACCCATTTGGGCGGTTGCGACGGGCCGGTTTCGGGCCTCAAAACGCCCAGCAACCCATCACGCGGTGGATCAATCAGCAGATGCAAGTGCGAAATATCATCGAACACTTCGCCACCTCGAAACGAACTGGCACCGATTCCGCGGATGCGGTCCAGCCCCAGGCTTTCGACGACCGGCCACATCATTCCGACCGTAAACGATCCGCTGCGTTTAACCATTCGTTCGGCGATGTGGTACGGGTCGATGTAAAACGTCATTTGAGGGCGAGTCGATTCTGCTCCGACGCATCGCGCCATCACGGACGTAAAGTTGGCACTGTCCGCCAGCGTTGGGGCTTCTGCTTCGCCTTCCCAACGATCCAATGCGTCTTCGGCAGTCCGGTGCCCAATACCCAATACGATTGTCCCATCTCGCTCGAAGTACTCGATTTCCGGTCGACCTGTGCGTGGTGGTAACCAACGAACCAAATCTGTTTTATGCACTCGTTTGGTACGAACAACATATCCTTCTTCCGCGGTAATGCGTTCTTCCATCCGGTCTACAATCGCTTGCAGTTTGTCAACATTGTCACCAGCGTCGATGATGAACACGGAAGCGAACGAATTTTGGTCGCGGCGTTTGCGCCGCAGTCGACGCTGAATCGCTTCATCGGATTCGTCGTCCGCGTCATCACGTCCTTGAGTAAAATCGTTTGCGGCCGGTTCCAATCCCGGAATCAGTGCGGCGGAGACTTGGCCACTGGGAATCGAAATCAAGTCGTCTAACGACACGCCGACTTCGTCACTGATTTGTTCGAACAGTTCACGAAATGTTCCGTAGATATCGCTGGCAACGGGTTTCATTTTTGGATCGTTCAGCATTTTGCCGATCGATGATGTGCCCAGATCTTTGCGAAGATCGTCGGCGCTGTCCAAGCGGACGTACGCTAACGTGTCTTGGGGTAACAATCTTGGCGCCCCGGGCGCTGTTGGTTCGTCCTTTGTTTCCTTTGCCGTCCGGCTGCCACTATCCTGAGCGATCGCAGTCGGGTTCTCTGAAAATGCCACGGTAAAAGACAACACAGACAGGCAAGCAAGTGCGAAACTGTGTCGGTTGGGAATGGTAGATTGCCAACGAATCATCGTGTGCCTTTTTACGTGTGATTGGGCGTTCAGAGGGAGATCAACCGTTTTATTCGACATTAGCTGCCAAGTCTTGGGTTGAAGCCGCGTTTTTTACGAAAACAGTTGCGAAACGTAACAAGACAAACGAAGTTAAACTAAAGAGAGGTCGCAATCCACACTCGATATCTTGATCTTGCTAAAACGTAACGATTCAGAACGACACCGTAGCACGGAGCCAATTATGAAGTTGATGAGCCCACTGATCCGATTCGCATCGGTCGCAACCATGGCTTTACTTTTGACCGTTTCGGCAAACGCCCAACAAGATCAAGGCGATGGTGGCGGTGCCGGCGCTGCAGGAGGTACCGGCGGTCCCGCTATCGGCGGTGCGGCTCTCTCCACAGATGTAGACACTAGCGCCTTCCAAGATCTACAACGAAGCGGCGAAGGCGATGGAGGAGCCAACAACCCAGGTGGCGCTGGGGGTTTCGGCGGATTTGGTGGTGGTGGATTTGGCGGCGGCTTTGGTGGACTTGGCAATTTGTTCGGCAATCAAGGATTTGGCAACACCAACCAATCTTCAACACCATCCATTCGGACTCGATTGCGTTCGGCAGTTAATGTGGCTCCCATGCCCCAACAGCGAGTCGAATCGAATGCGAATCAGCGGTTTGTCCAAATGCCGCGTCAACAAGGCATTTCAAATGTCGGCGTAAACGTTGTTGGGCGAACGGCTATTTTGCGCGGAGCTGTCAGCAGCGAACGCGATCGCCGCATGAGCGAGCTGTTGATGCGTTTGGAGCCAGGTGTCAGTACGATCCAAAATGAAATCGTCGTTGCAGCATCAACCGACCCAAACGCCACGCAGCAGTTTGCTCCCCAGACTCAAGCGACACGGTCGTTCAGTCCAGAAGTGGTAAATCAACCTTTCCAACAGTACGCGCCGCGTCGATCTCCACCACAGTACGCCCCGCGACGAGCCCCTACACAGTATGCACCACGCCAATCTCCTCCGCAGTATGTTCCACAGCAAAACCAGGCGCCACTGGTAGACGGCCAAGTGATTCAAGGTGAACTGATCCAAGGTGAACTGATCCAAGGTGGGATCATTCAGGACGGTGTGATTCAGAACTCATTCCCGACTCAACCGTAGTCCTGGCGAGCTTTCGGGGCTGCCGCGAAAAGCTTCTTTGAAAAATATCGAATGTGATGCCTCGTGGATCAAGGTAGCTCGAACTCTTGGACCATCTTGTGAAGCCGTGAGGTGCTTGGGAGTTCATTCAGATAACGTCGAACGGTTTCCATCTGCGAACTGGATTCCGTGTCGCGACCAGCAAGCTTTAATGCCTTGGCCAGCAAAATCATCGTGCGAACACGATCTTCTGAATCTCGATCATTTTCAGTGTGAATGTAAAGGCTCTCTTGCAGCTTGGTGACCGCACTGACGAAGTCTTGTGAGTTCAAGTACTGCTCACCGAGCAAATCCAGGGTCCTGGCAACAAGCGGATCAGTCCCGCCAAACTCTGCACGCTGTCGCGCAAGAATCTGTTGCAGAAAAACGATATCGCCCGAATGGGCGTCTCCCGTTTCGCTCACAGGCAACAAATCACTGACTTCCTTTTTGGGAAGCTGATTGCGAAGCCATTTTGAGATGGCGATGTCTTTGGCTGAATTGATTTTCAATCGGTTGAAGTCGGAAACCGCACGCAGATGAGCTCGCTCGTTTCGCAACTGACGATCGAGCGCCTTGTACTGTTTCTCGAACGAACGTGAACGCGCCTTTTCGATCTGTGCATCCTGGCGCGCGTTGACTAGTTCTTCCAACCGTTGTTTGGACAGTGTTTCGGCCTCGACTGCCTGCGCCGCTAAACGATTGGCGCGGGACGCAGCCGACATGCTAAAGATGGAAACCGAAAGCAAAAGAGCTGCAGAACAAGCCGACGTAATCACGACCCACTTGTGTTTGCGAAACGTACGCCGGTAATAAGAAATAAACGGTTGCCGAGCGATCGCAACAGGATCACCATCAAGATGCCGGTCCAGGTCGGCAGCCAGCTCGGCGACAGATCCATATCGCTCGGCGCGGTCTTTGGAAAGACACTTCAAGGTGATCGCGTCAAGATTCCCCTTCAACTCGGCCTGTAATTCCTTTGGTGCTAACTCACGATCGCGGAACACCTGAGGCTTTTTGTCGACCAATTTCAGCAAGCGGCTGCTTGGCAATTCGATCGACCGAGTCTGGATGATTTCACGAATCGAAAGCATGTTCTTTGATTTCAAGTCTTCCAATTCAAAGGGCGTGGAGCCGGTCAATAGCTCGAATAAAATCGCGCCCAGTGAATAGATGTCCGTTCGAGTATCGTGATCGTTGCCTTGCGTATCGGTTTGCTCGGGACTCATGTATTCAGGCGTACCGATCATGCAAGCGAGCTTGGTCAGATCCGTTTGGCCCGAAACGTGACCATGGGTGGCTTTGGAAACACCGAAGTCGATCACCTTGGAGTGAAACTCGCCGTCTTTTCGAGACACCAGGATGTTGGACGGTTTCAAATCGCGATGGATAAGGCCTTTTTGATGCGCGTGTTGGATTGCATTGCAAAGTTCGCGAAAAATCGACAGCCGCTGATCGATGGTCAGTCGTTGCTCGTCACAGAAGACGGTAATCGGCTCGCCAGACACCAACTCCATGGCAAAAAACGGACGGCCTGTCTTGGTCGCACCCGCGTCGAAGACTTTCGTGATGCCACGGTGGTCCATCACTGCGAGCGCCTGACGTTCTGCCGCGAAACGGGCGACGAAGCTCTTTGTGTCCATCCCCAGCTTGATAACTTTCACCGCGACACGGCGACGAATCGGCTCTTTTTGTTCGGCAAGGTAAACGTCGCCCATCCCGCCGGAACCCAGCAGTCGCACCAGATGGTATTGTCCAATGGTTTGACCAGTAAGGTCGGCCGGTTGGTCTTCGCTGTAAGTGATATTGCCGTCGCGATCCAGGCTCACTTCGCGGTCCAAAATGAAACTGTTGCCGTTCTGCAGATCCAATAACTGCTGGACGCGATCGCGAAGGTTGACGTTGTCGCCGCAGGCTTGATAGACATAATCAAGCCGCGCAACTGGCGAAGCGACCTCGAGGGCTTCGAGAAATATCTCCTGTTCGCGTATGTCAACGGTTCGCACGACTCAGTCTTGCTCCTGCTCGGAGATGTGCCGCTGAAGCCATGCTCTTGCATACGCCCAAAATCGGTCGGCAGTCCGCGGCGGAATGTCTAGAACCTTGGCAGCTTCGTTAAGCTTCATTCCGCCAAAGAACTTCAGCTTTACCAGTTCAGCTTTTGTCTTGTCTAACAATTCCAGTTCGGACAAAGCTTCATCGAGCGCCAACAGTTCGTCGGATTCCGAATTCATCTCAGCGATGTCATCCAAGCAAACTCGTTTTGCATTGCCACCACGCTTCTTTCGATTCTTGCGACGGGCATGATCGATCAGGATCCTTCGCATCGCTTCGGACGCAGCACCAAAAAAGTGGGCTCGGTTTTCCCACGTGTCTGAATTGGTTCCAACCAACCGCATGTAGGCTTCGTGAACCAGCGCGGTCGGCTGAAGCGTATGCCCAATTTGTTCACTCGCCAAACGCGAAGCGGCAAGTCGCTTGAGGTCGCTGTAGATCACCGGAAGCAGGTCATCGGTCGCGCTCGCTTCCCCTGCGGCGACGGCTTGGATAATTAGCGTTACGTCATTCATAAGTCGCAGAGGCTTGCTCTTTCCTTGCCGACAACGGCACTCAATAGGGCGAGTCTGGATGGTGCCGACTGGGGCGAGGCACAGCTATTGGATTGGGTGATTAGAAACACAGCGAGTGATCACAAGCCCACTGGTCCATTGTAAATGTTGTTGGCGAAATTGTGGATTCGCTGGTGATTTTTCGGAAAAAACACCAAAACGCGGGCGATCTATCAGGTACAGGTGGCCTGATGCTCATTTCCCGACGGCTGTGAAGTATCGGATCGCCATACGCCGACACTACCGCGTCCAACGCAATTTTTACCTGACGGCGAATGAGCAGCCTCCACCGCGCCGAGCCTTGTGGGTAAACTGATCCAC
>CAZZDZ010000243.1:0-3025 GCA_964652675.1 uncultured Pirellulaceae bacterium | reverse complement strand
CTGGTGCTTTTTGGAGTTGCGCTTTTACCTCAGGCATTGGTTTTTGGTAACCCGATGCGTGAGTGAGGGACAGAGTCAATATTGATTGTCCCTCACGAACGCTTCGGGTTACCAGAAAAACGCAACTTCAAAACCGGTGCTCCAGCGTTGAAAAGATCCAAACCAAACTTAAGTCTTGATATGAATCCAGAGTATCCATTGAAACTGATGAAACTGACGTGTCTGCTGTGTGGCGTTTTCGTGGTGGCAGGGCAGACAACCGCAGCGGCAGCGGACCAGCCAAATGTGATCTACATCAATACCGATGACTGGGGTATCGGAAAGGTGCCGCCTTACAAGCTGGATGATGCCAGTATGAAAATTATCAAGACGCCAAATCTTGATAAGCTGGCGGCGGGAGGGATGAAGTTCACTAGAGCTTATGCAGGTAACGCAGTATGTGGCCCATCTCGCTGCAGTCTGATAACGGGAAAACATGGTGGCCACGCAGCTTGGCGTGCCAATCATGGAGGCACTCCCGTCGCCAAGTGGCCGCCAGCCTACCCGATGCTGGGCGAAGTCGCGCGAAAAGCTGGCTACACCACAGCAGGATTCGGCAAGTTAAGCATGGGCGGTTCTCACAAGCCCGAGACGATCACTCACACCGGTTGGGATTACTGGCTTGGCTACCTGGGGCACGTTGATTGCCGAAGTTTTTACAACTCCTACATCTGGGAAAATGGCGTCAAAATTCCGATTCCAGAAAACGATCGCAAAAAGATCCGCGAGCATGTCCCCGTCCTTGGCGAACACGGTGTCTTTTCGGAAGACCTGTACACCGACAAGATCATTGAATTCATGACCAAGAACAAAGAGAAGCCGTTCTTTGTGTACTTTGCCAGCACGGTTCCGCATGGCGATGCATCAACCGTTCCGTTTAACGGTTTGTGGACTCCTTCGGTGGACGGCTACGACAAACTCGGACTAACTCAACTGGAACAACTTTACGCCTCGTTGATGACTGAACATGACCGTAACGTGGGCCGAATCATCGAAGCACTCGAGAAGCTGAATCTAGACAAGAAGACAATTGTGATCTGGACATCCGACAATGGCGACGAAGACAGCTACTACAAACGTACTGACACTTGGGACGGCAACGGTCCCTTTCGTAAGTTCAAACGTTATCTCTATGAAGGCGGGATTCGAGTTCCCATGATTGCGTATTGGCCAGAAACAATCCCCGCGGGTTCCACGACCGACCAATGGACAACTCAGTACGACCTGATGCCAACTTTGGCAGATGCCGGTGGGCTTCCCAAGTCTCCCGAGATGGACGGCATTTCGATCCTGCCGACACTCAAAAACATGCCCGAACAGCAGGCAGATCGTGAGTATCTTTACTGGGAGTTCTATGAACGGGCGAAACAGCAAGCCGTTCATTTAGACAAATGGAAAGGCTACCGAATCAATGGCCTGAAGGGAAAAATCGAACTCTACGATTTGTCCACCGACATCGCCGAAGAAAACGATGTCGCTTCCAGCCATCCAGAGGTCGTCAAACGGATTGCCAAGATCATGCGTGACGAGCACGAAACGCATCCAAATAAGAGATGGCAACTGCCGGGTTTAGACTGATCCGTCCCGGCCTGATTCGCTCGGGCGATCAAATCTTGCTGAAATTCTGAGAATGCCATTTTTTGTTGGCGCTTTGTGGATGTGTTCCGACGCATGACCACTTGAAGCTCGCGATATGCACCATGCAGGCCCGTTTTCTCAGGAGAATTTATGTCGACGGCTAGTGATAATACCCAGATGCAATCGGATGACGTTGCCAAGATCGACCGTCTTGGAGCCGTTTATCAGGAACTGAAAGACGAACTGGGAAAAATCATCGTCGGTCAGGACGACGTGATCGAGCGTTTGGCCATTTGCTTATTTGCTCGCGGCCATGCTCTGTTGATGGGCGTGCCGGGTTTGGCCAAGACGCTTTTGATTAGCAGTCTCTCGGAAACCATGTCGCTGGATTTTTCTCGTATCCAGTTCACGCCCGACCTGATGCCGATGGACATCACCGGCACCGACATCCTGCAAGACGGCGCCGGCAAACGAGAATTCGAGTTCATCAAGGGCCCTGTGTTTGCCAACATCGTTTTGGCCGACGAAATCAACCGTGCTCCGGCAAAAACCCAAGCGGCGATGCTCGAAGCGATGCAGGAACACAAAGTCACCGCGGCCGGAAAAACATTCCAACTCGACAAACCGTTTTTCGTTCTTGCGACACAAAACCCGGTCGAACAAGAAGGAACGTATCCGCTGCCAGAAGCTCAGCTTGATCGCTTTATGTTTTTGATCGAGGTGGATTATCCCAACCGCGACGAGGAAATCCAAATCGCAAGACGAACAACGGGCGGTCAATTTCCAAAACTGAACAACATCATTTCAGGCGAACAAGTCATCGAGTTTCAAGAGCTGGTTCGGCGTGTTCCGGTTCCTGACTACATCTACGAATTCGCAGTCGACCTAACACGCAGGTCGCGACCAAATTCCGAAGACGCACCTGATTGGATGAAACCGTTGGTCGGTTGGGGCGCCGGTCCTCGTGCGGTTCAGTATCTAATTCTTGGCGCCAAGTCGCGAGCGGCACTTCATGGCAGTTACATCGTTCGCCTAGAAGACATCCTAGAAGTCGCCGAGCCAGTACTTAGTCACCGCGTCTTAACAACATTCGCCGCCGAATCCGAAGGCATGAATAGCCGCGACGTCGTCCGCCGGTTGGTGGACGATCTAAGCAAAGAAGGTTAACGGTTCGTCGCGACCAAACGTTCGCGTGTGAATCCGTAGCTGGACTCGCCAGAGTTCAGGCATGAGGCGCCCGAGATCTCGCGCAACGAAAACCAAGCTCCCCTCTCACACAACTAAAACCAAGCATCTAATTCCTAGCTCCTAATTCTGGCTCCCCTCTCCCCGTGAATTCGGATAACGGTTGATACCAACGCAAAGTTATCAGTCCGAATTCACGGGGAGAGGGGAGCCAGGATTGAAG
>CAZZDZ010000242.1:3588-9959 GCA_964652675.1 uncultured Pirellulaceae bacterium | reverse complement strand
TAACCTTCGGTTCCGTAGACCGATGCTCTATCCAGTTGAGCTAGGGGTGCTTGTGGGTTGATTTGTGTCGCGATTTTAACGGGGTTTGCTCTCGTCGCAAGGTGTGTCAGGTGGTTTGGACAGCCCTTTTGATGCTTTGGTTCACGTTCGTTTGGCGATTTGCTTGTGAATCGGCGTTTTGATGCTTTGACGTGATTTGAAGTTGCTTGGGATTTCAGGTTTTCTTTCCCTTTCCACTTTCTTACTGCAATAGACCATACGATCGACAACTCTGATATTTACCAAAAAAATTTGATGATCTCTGATCACTCTGTGGACCAGGCCGCGGCCAAATATTGGCAGCCAAAATGCGCGATGCTGTCAAATTTCCATCCGATTTTTTGAATGCGCGGCGCTAGGCCGCTTCGCTTTGGCTGCATTGCAGCACGGCTTGGATGGAGCCGCACATGCGATCGATGGCTTCATTGCGAAGTGATCCTTTGCGAAGGGACCATGCTTGGTTCACGAGGATTTCGATGCCGATGTAGTATTGCCCATCGAATTCGCTACGCAGCGCTTTGGTGAGGCTGTCGACCGTGCCGCGACGTGGATAGTTGCGACGGACTTTTAACATCTCTGCTTCGAAGTACATTTCTTCGTATAGATCTGCACTGAAATCGACTTCGTCTACCGACGATACGTCGTACAGTAGTCCTACATCTGCACGGCGGTGTTTTTGTTTGGCTTTTGATTTCTTTGTACTGGAACGCTTTGTTGCTTTTTTTGTGCTCGATCTTGTCGGCGCGATGCTCTCGAAGCTGCGAATCGATAGGTGCACCACGTAACTGGATAACCCAAGCATTCGGTCGACCATTCTGCGAACGCGCTTGCGATGGGGTTGGTGGATTTCGTCGATCAAGATCTGTCGATTCTCGGCGGACCAGTGCCTTGTCAGTATTGGGAACAATTGGGGGTGATTGATCGATCGGGTGACGTCAACGAGATCCATCGAGTATCGATTTTCGATGATCGGTGCCGATAGCCTTGCCGCCATTCGTTGAGAGACGAAACGTGCCGCTGCGTCGTGACGAAGCTGGTTAGGGAGTTGGCCTGGACCAAATTTAGCGAACTTTTTTTTGCTGGGCCGTTTGCGTTTGTGACGACTTAATTCGTGCGCACTTTGCAGCAACTTTACGAGTTCGCCGCGATGGCGTGATGACGCATCCGAAGTGCCCGCATCGGGAGAGACCAGTTGGCGAGGCACATCTTCCCCTCCGGTTTCACAACTGATCAGGATGTTCATTTTGGTGGACGCCAATACAAGTTGCTTGCAAAGAGATGCGACAGAAGGAGTGTACGCCTGGAGCTGGTTGGCGTAAACGGTGATCTGGATAGCGATGTCATTGCTGTCAAATTTGGTTCGTGTCTACGATTCGACTTGCGTTGGTGGGTTGTTGTTGGCTATCGACGACGAGTGCAGACGTTTTTCTGCATCGATTAATCCAAACCTCCTTTGCCGCAAGAAAAGAATCGCGATGCATTCGGCCGGAAAGACTGTTTTGATAACGAAGCGAATAGCAACCGTGTTAGTCCTGTTTGCCTGTGCTTTGATGTACATGTCAAAGACAACGGCAGCCGAAGGACTTGCCAGTGAACCATATCCAGTTTTTGTGACTTTCGATTCCGCGTACGCGCGATGTGGTCCGTCGCAAGACTACTACCGAACCGATTCGCTTCGGCAGGGCCAGGAACTGGAAGTCTACGTTGAAACACAAGACGGTTGGCTGGGTGTTCGCCCGCCTGAAAACAGTTTTTGCTGGGTTCCGGCATCGGCGATCCAATCAGAAAAGCGTGGTACGGTCGGAACAGTGATCGAAGACCGCACCGTGGCTTGGATTGGGACGCACTTGGGACGCGCGAAACGTTATCGCTGGCAAGTTCAACTGGCCGAAGGCGAAAGCGTGACCGTGATCGGTCGTAGCGAACGCGAAGGACCAGACGGACCGCAAATGTGGTATCGCATTGTGCCACCATCCGGCGAATTTCGTTGGGTTCACCGAAGCCAAGTTGCATTGTCAGCAGAAGAATTGATTGCCGCGATTGAACGAAATCGCCAGAGCAAACCTGCTGAGCGTCGCGAACGAACAAACCGCGTCGCTGATGCGGAAGAGAAACAGCCTGAATCGCAATCGCGTCTGGCTGACTTGGGCAAATCCATCTTGAGCTTGGCCGGTTCCGACGAAGAGCCAAGGGTCCCACGCAAAGCAGTCGTGGTCCGCGCCGCTGGTTCTGAATCTAACTTAAGAGATGTGGCTGTGAGCGATGTTTCTGCGACTGGCGATCGTAGTTCGTCAAGACGAAACGCTGCGACATTGCAACGTATCGCGGATGCCAACACCGTACCGCTACAAGCGGCTCCGCTGCCGCAGAATGATCGTTCGCCACAACCGATAGAGAGTTATCCCATCGCGCAGCGGGCTGCACAGCCGCCGGTCGCAATCCAATCGCCGATCCCCGCTGGTGCTCCCGCGGTGGGCAGTGGTTTCAATGAACGCTGGCAAAACAATACCGTTCGCCCGTCTGTGAATGAATCGCTTGCCGGTTCGACAAATGGGGTTCATGGGCAACGCCCCGTTCAAAGCCAACGACGTACTCAGCACGCCGCTTCTCAGTATCAGGGTTCTCAGTATCAGGGCGATCAATACAGCAACCAATACAGCGGGGCGAACTTGGCCAAAGCTGATTTTGTATCACGGCCTCGTTTGACTGACATAGGTGTTGCGACTGACGCGGCTGCTCCGCAGTCCAACGAGCGTGCGAGCGATTCCAATTGGATCGTGGGTGCAGCAAGACAGTCAGTTGCCGGAAATGGCGGCGGTAGAATCACCAATCCGAGCGGCGAGATAACGCGACCGAATTCATCCTCGATGAACGAGCCATACAACCATGGCCCACAATACAACAATGTGCAGCAAGTGAACAATGTCCAACAAGTGAGTGGGCAGTCGGGCTACAGCCCGCAATTCGCGGCGGTAGAATCACAAGCTAGAGACGCGGATGTCGGGCAGCTTCAGTTGTTGTTGTCACGTCTGATGGCGTCTCGCGGAACTTCGGCGGATGCCCAGCCGATTGCGGATGCGGCAAGCCGGATTTCTGCGAACACGTCCGATGAACTGACGGCAGCACGGGCCCGTTTGCTTTACGAAAGAGTGCAGCAATACCAACGTGTGGCGCAGCGACGTGACGCAACGATTCCTTCGGCGCATACCAATCCAGTCCAACCAGCAAGTTTCCAAAACGATAGCACGTCGCAGTATGTTCCGTTGGCGCCGCAGGCATTTCCGCAGGCAGGACAGAATGGATATCAACCGTCTGCACCCGTTGCGACGAATACGATTGCGGCCGGGCAAACGGTACCATCAACCGGTTCGCCATCGGTAACAGGCTACTTGGTCCAAGTTTATTCGGCGCGACCGAACAGCCCGCCGTACGCGTTGACCGATCATTCCGGAAACACGGTTTCTTATGTGACGCCGGCACCTGGTATCAATATTCGCCATCACATCAACAGTTACATTACGGTGACGGGCAACCAAGGTTACTTGAGCGGGCTCAATACACCACACATGTTGGCTAATCGAGCAATTCGCGCAATCGAGTAACGTGCTGGCCGCAGACTCGGGTGAATCTTTACAAGTTGTTTGCCTGACATGACTACGCTTTTTTTCTTTTCCAGTTGATGCCCAGTCGCCGCATTTTGTTGTAAACGCTTTTTTCGCTGATCCCCAACGTGCGCGCGGTCTTTGCTTTATTGCCATCGCAGGCTTTCAGGGTGGCTTGGATGGCACAACGTTCGATTTCTTCCAGCGTCATCGCGCCCAAAGCAATTGTTTCTAAGCCATTCGCATTTGCGTTGGGGCTGGCGACCGCTGCGTTGGTGGGCAGAATCGTGGACGAAATCTCCGAGGACGGCGATAAACGCGCAGGACCATTTTTGCTGGGCGATTGGCGTAGATTTTCGTTCTCGCATCGCAACTGATGTGCTTGGACTGCTTTATCGACTTGGACAATCAGCTCCGCTGGATCAAACGGTTTGCGAATGTACTCGAACGCTCCTTCGCGCATTGCATCCACCGCGTCTTGCACATCGTTGGACCCGGTTAAGACAATGACGCGAGTATTGGGATGATGTTCCTGAAAGAACCTAAGGCATTCGACGCCACTGATGCCCGGCATTTCAAGGCCCAAAAGCACGACAGCGGTTTGGTCCGTAACCATTTCCAAGGCGGTTTCGCCGTTGTCAATCGGAATCGGTTTGTAGCCAGCCTTTTCAAGAGACCGGCTGAGCGAACGCAGGACGAAATTATCGTCGTCGATCGCGACGAGGTGGACCGATGCACGATCGATTTGTTTCGCCGAAAGATGTGTCGCATCAGCGAGCTGGTTCGTTGATGCGATTGCAGATTGGTTGGACGTCGTATCCGCTGCCATGTTGGCCCCTTAGTGTTTTTGATCCCGCGCATTGGAGTTTCAGAACCACAGTGTTGGCGAATGCCAAAGACTGCCCCACTGGAAACATAGCTCACCAATCGCCATCTCGCAGCAAATATTACTGAGGTAAGAATGCCAGGGGATCTTCCCTGTTGGGTAGTCCGTGACTGAATATTTTGCTGCATGGTTTGAAGGGTCACGCAGGTTGTATCAACAGGATCTGAAACCAGCAGGATCCACCGGCATAGCCGAAGGCGCTTTTGGCTGCAAAACGGGAACGCCCCACTATCGTTTCAGTGCGTTTTTAACGCCAGCGATTCGCCGCATTTCGTCGGCTAGGATGCCGTACTGTTGCCAATCCTGATCGACCATTTTGTTGGCACTCCCCAAGACGTTTCCGTTTAAACGTGCGGCTGCGGTTGAATCGACAAAGTGTCGAAATTCGGGATAGATTTTGGCAAACACTTTCATCAGCTTGCCATGACGCTGCAACGAGTACTTTTGGTGATAATCTTCGGCTCGATAAAACGGCCCCAATGGCAACACGGCTGTTTGAATCGGCGCCGAATAGTCCTTTGCGATTTTTTGCTTGGCGTCATTGATGACTTTTCGCTGATGTTCATCGGCGTACCAAATCGCTGATCGGTATTGGAGACTGCGCATCGAAACGATCGGAGAATGGCTGCGCCAAAATCGTTCAACCATCTCCTCGAGAGAAACAACAGCGGGGTCAAAATCAATTTGCAGGGCTTCGGTGTGATCGCCCATCGCCTCATAAGTTGGCCCGATCATTTCGCCACCGGTGTATCCAACCCGAGTACGAACCACGCCATCAAGACTCCCGAACTGGGAGTCGGGTCCCCAGAATCAGCCCAGCGCGAAAGTGAGTGTTTGCAGTTCGCTGGGGATTTCGGTGTCGACCGGTGGGCGAAGATCAAGTTCGTTGCGCTGGTTCATCTGTTATCGGTCCAAATTTTTCAAAACAAGAATTTAGTCGCTCAACAACGCCGGTGCGGCGTAGGGGTTGTCGTCACAGGCAGATCGGGCGATCACCTGATGGTCGGGTTCGACCACAAACTGATAATGTCCACCTTGCGCGATGCGGTTGATTTTGTCGACCAGTCGCATTGCGTTTTGCCGGCGTCGCGAGTTGCGTAGTTCTCCGAATTGATGGTCACGATAAGCGATGGGCAATTCGATTGATCCAGTTTTGGTTTTGGCCGTGATGATGATCATGTTAGCCGAAGTGTACCAGCCGGGAGGTTGGACGGCTTGAAATTGTGCCGAAAGAATCGACTCGGCGGGTAGTTCATAGCGATCCACGTCGCCTTCCATCCAAACGCCATCGTCATTGACACGAATCACTAGTAAGTCCGTTGCGGTCTCGAACGAGAATTGTTCCCAGCGATCACGTGGTACTAATTCAACCACGCGATCAAATTCGTCGGCAACTTTGTTGTTGTCGCGACCTGCGATGCTGTCGCGAAGGTTATCACAGAGCGACAGATTGACGGGCCACTCGGGGTAAATGAAAATGATGCTGATTTGGAAAACCAGCAACACCGCGGCAATCTGCCAAGCAAAAAAGCTAATGTTCGCAGCCGATTCAATGGGGCTGTTAAACCAAAACGCTGCAACAAGGGCGAACCAAACCCAGGACGTTTGAAGAACAATAAGCTTGAACGCGTTGAATCTTAACGACCACTTGTTCATCACGCGATGCGAATGCACCGGATCGATCGGCGTGACGCGAGCGAGATGCTGGTCGGATGGTGGGGGCACAACAAATCCCTGATACGGATGAACTTGACTGCATCCAGCTTAATGAGGATTCGCAAAATAGAAATTGCTTTTCGCGTTTCTGGTAGAAAATGACGATTGTAACGGGGGCTGCGTTTTGG
>CAZZDZ010000242.1:0-3488 GCA_964652675.1 uncultured Pirellulaceae bacterium | reverse complement strand
CGCTGTGAGCGGCATTGAGAAATACGCAGGCAATGTTCCGAAATCCGCCGTCAATTCGGCGGCATTTTTTCCAACAGAAAGTCGGTCATCATATTGCGCAAATGTCGCGTCGTATTCTTACGCTCGCGAATCGAGTGTGTCCGATTGGGATACGCAAACATGGTGAACTGTTTGTTGTGAGCGATCAATTCGTCGATCAACATTTCCGTTGTTTGATAGTGGCAGTTGTCGTCCGCTGTGCCGTGGACCAGTAACAAATTGCCTTCAAGCTGTTTGGCAAAGTTGATGGCGGACCCTTGTGTGAATCCCTCCACATTCAACTCTGGTAACGCCATGTAACGTTCTTGATAAATCGTGTCGTAGTAACGTTGGTTGGGAACCGGCGCGATAGCCATCGCTGTGTTGTACAGATCGGGGTATTTGAAAATCGCCTGCAAGCTGGACGAACCGCCTCCGCTCCAACCCCACACCGCGACTTTTTTCGGGTCGATATATGGCCGATCTTTCAGCACCGCGCGAACGGCTGCGGCCTGATCGGCTGGCGGCATGATTCCGATTTTCTTGTAGATGCTTTTGCGAAACGCTCGTCCTCGCGGTGCCTTGGTTCCGCGATTGTCGAAACTCATCACAACGTACCCGCGCTGTGCCAACATCAAGTGCCACAAGTAGGAACTACCGCCCCAGCGGTTAACAACGGTTGATCCAGCCGGTTCGCCGTAAACGTAGCAAAGCAGTGGATGCTTTGCATTGGTGTCCATCTTTGGCGGCTTGATACACCAGCCATCGATCGACACCCCATCACCAATGTCAACACGAAAGAATTCGGTATCTGTATGGGCCAACGCGTCGATCTTCTCGATCAGTTTCTTGTTGTCCTCCAAAACCCGAATGGTTTTGTGATCCGGTAGCGAAACCAGTTGAACAACCGGCGGATGGTTTGCTGACGAACGCGTATGAACTGCGAATTCACCACTGGGGGCAATGCGATAACCATGGACTCCTTCGAACCCGTCGGGAGTTAGCCGACGCATATTCTGACCATCCAAGTCAACCGTCCAAAGATACCTTTCGGTCGGGTCGTCTGGTGATGCAATGAAATACATCGCATTAGAGGCCTTGTCGACATGAACGACTTCAATGACGTCGAATTCGCCCGGTGTGATCAGCGTCGATTCGCCCGATTCAAGCGAGTTCAAATAGACGTGTCGCCAGCCATCGCGATCACTTGGCCACGTAAACGTCTTGCCGGCATCCGTCCAGAAAATTTCGTCATGGACATCGACCCAGGCGTCATCCTTTTCGACAAACACTTCGACTGGATCTGCTTCTTGAACAGACGCTTTAAAGATCCGGTTCGTATTCTGCAATCGGTTAAGTTGCTCCAGCAGTAGTTCGCCTGTTTCTTCGACCCAGTGAATCCGAGGGATGTAATTTTCGCGTTGGTCGCCTGGGATGTTGACCCAACTGCTTGACTGGGTTGCCACATCGATAATGCCAACACGGCACATTGAATTTCGCTGGCCGACTTTGGGATACGCGAACCAAGTGACCGTGGGATAAAGCGAATCCGTATTGTTGACCAGCGGAAAACGTTGAACTCCGGCCGTGTTGATCTGCCAGTACGCGATCGATTGGCTATCAGGGCTCCAGCGAAAACCATCACGCAAGCCAAATTCTTCTTCGTAAACCCAGTCAGTTGTTCCGTTGATTTCGTCGTCACTGCTGGATGAAGTGATTTGGCGAACACCATAATCAAACAGATCCTGAACATAGATATTTCGTTCACGGACGTACGCCACTTGTTTGCCATCCGGTGAAAACTTGGCAAACATCATGCTGGAAGGAGGTGCGTCACCGCCAAGTTTTTTCAACTGTCGACTGCTTCGATCAAACACCCAGTAGTCGCCGCGTGAATTGGTCCGCCAAACTCGTTTTGAATTGGTGTAGATCAACAACAAGCTCTGGTCCTTGCTCCACGAATGACCTTGAACTTTTAGCGGCTCGGTCTCGCCGGCCGGGATCAAGTCCGCAGCAGCAACCATCACCGTCTTGTCTCCCGATGCCGCGTCGTGTCGAACGATATTCCTGAATCCCTTCAGCTCCTTGCTCGGCTCCATCGTCGTGTAGGCCGCGCTACCGCCAGGTTGAGATTTCAGCCAGCGAGCCGAATAGCCTTTGCCTCCAAACTCGCCACCTTTGTAAATGCGATCGATGGTCAAGAGTGACGCATTCTTGGTTGGCTCGTCAGCCAAGCAAAGGGGAGCCGGAGAGAGAACGACTGCGAGTAGGCAGATCGGAAGTGAAAGATAACCAGTGTGCGACATATTTCTGCGGGATCACATTTTGGAAAAGGACTTGTTTTATCTCCGGCCAGTCTAGTTCAACCTGCCAGGAAGTAATCAGTCACGCTCAGGATCCCAAGTAAATAACGCGAGTCCGTGTTTTTTGAAGCCCCTTGCCGAGGAGCTCAGGCCCAGCGTGGAGCTTCCACCTGGTCGTGGCTAAGATAATGGGCCGAGTTTCGACGCCCCGCATTTCCCTTGTTCACTGGATACCCTGATGATTCGACTGATCACACTGGCTGTTTTTCTTTTTGCTGCAACTGGTTCATTTGCGGACGATTGGCAACCGCTGTTCGATGGGAAAACGCTTGATGGCTGGAAGAAGGTCGGGGGAGGAGCCACCTACGAGGTTGTTGACGGCACGATTCTGGGAACAACCGGACAAGGCAAGAACACCTTTTTGACTCGCGGCCCGTTTGCGGATTTTGTGTTGGAGTTTGAAGTGAAGTGTGATCCGAAACTCAATTCGGGCGTCCAGATTCGCAGTCATCAATACGAAAAAGAAACACCTCAGGAGTCCAAGCCGAATCGCATGCGTGAGAAGGGAGAAGTCTACGGTTACCAATGCGAGATCCGAGACAAAACCAACGGTGAAAACGGTTGCTCCGGAAATTTCTGGGACGAAGGCCGACGCACAAAATGGTTGGACGCCACCGTTGCAGCTGCAGAGAAACAGAAAACCTACAAGCCTGGCGAGTGGAACAAGTTCACAATCGTCGCACAGGGAAAACGCATTCGCAGTTTCATCAACGACGTCGCGATCGCGGATTTTCAAGACGACCGTGACGCGAGCGGATTCATCGGATTGCAAGTACACAGCATCAAAAAAGGTGCAGGCCCCTACAAAGTCGCGTGGAAGAACATACGACTGCGCGAGATCAGTAGCACCGATGAAGTCAAGCTTCCGGCAAAATAGCGCCGGGGGTCTCGCTTACGCAACTTTTGAAGTTGCGCTACTTCGCACAAAGTATCGAGATTCGTTTGACCGACTAGATGAAAAGACGAGAAAACCAGCTGCGAAGCAGCGACAGCATATAGCCCCATGCATCAGCCTTGTCTTTACCCACAACTTTGACCGCAACGTTTTCGATTTTTGCGGCGTGAAACTAAGTCCGAAGGACTTCAACAACAAAGCCTCGGGTCGCG
>CAZZDZ010000241.1:0-9963 GCA_964652675.1 uncultured Pirellulaceae bacterium | reverse complement strand
CCCAACGCGATTTTGCAAATCCATTGGCGTCTCCGGCGGGCAAGATTCGTTTTGCAAATGCTCCGTCAACGCGGCACACTCACCCTCCACGGATCCACGCATGTCCAAAACAAATCTTGCAGTTTGCCTTGTCTTCGTCGCCTTCTTTTGTCTGTCACCCGCCTGGGGGCAAGAAACGCCGAAGATCAATTGGCGTGCCGTCGAAATTGACAAGATTCAAATTGGATACGGTTTGCAGATGGCCGAAGTGGATGGTGATAAGAAAACCGACATCGTGTTGGCCGACAAAAAGACCATCCAGTGGTACCAGAGCCCTGACTGGACCAAACATGTGATCGCAAGCAACTTGACCAAGCGGGACAACGTTTGCGTGACGGCTCGCGATATCGACGGGGATGGAAAATGCGAAATCGCAGTCGGAGGTCAGTGGAACTACAGAGAGAGCCGAAAAGACGGCGCGGTGTTTTATTTAGAAGCGCCAGAAGACCGGACACAACCTTGGAAGCCAATCAAACTATACAACGATCCCAGTACGCATCGAATGCACTGGGTCAAAGCAAAAAACGGTTTTCGTCTTGTCGTTAAACCTTTGCGTGGTCGGGGCAGCGAACATGGTGACGGTCCTGGGTTGCGATTGATTGAATACTCGCGACCAGAAAACCCCGCTGACGATTGGGAGTATTCGGTGATCAGCGAGATCATGCATCTTTCGCACAATTTTCATCCGGTCAATTGGGATGACGATGCCGAAGAAGAGTTGATTGTTGCCGGCAAAGAAGGCGTTTGGCATTTCGACAACATGGGCGACAAGTGGACTGCGACACAATTGACCGAGAGCTTTGCTGGCGAGATTCGCGACGGCAAACTTCCTAATGGAAAGCGATTCATCGTCACCATCGAACCGATGCACGGGCAAAAGTCCGCGGTGTACACAGAGCCTGACAAGAAAGGCGAAAAGTGGGAGCTGAACAAAGTATTGAGCGAAACGCTGAAAGACGGTCACGCGATCGCAGTTGCCGATTTTTTAGGTGTGGGTTCGGATCAAATCGTTGTCGGCTGGCGGGCGATGAACGATCCGGGTGTGCCAGGGATCAAGTTCTTTGCGCCGCTTGACGCGGATGGGACAAAGTGGCACGAAAATCAAATTTCGGCAGAGAAGGTCGCGGTGGAGGATCTCAAGGCCGCCGACTTGAATGGTGACGGAAAGGTAGACATCGTGGCAGCCGCGAGGCAAACCAAGAACTTGACGATCTTTTTCAATGAACGTTAGGCCGAGCGCGTGTTAGAACGCTTATTGGAGCGCTGGTCGGTTCGGCCTGTTTTCAAAAACTCAACTACAAAACCGCTTTTCTACGGGATCAACAAGAAACCGGTCGTGGCCGCTGCGGCTTGTGAAACGGCACCACGCAAACTGATTGGCACGGGTGGAATGATCCATGGTGCACAGTCGCCTGGGCGATAGTAGCCCAGTGCGTATTGGCATTCGTTTGGTGGATGGATTCCCATCTTGTACGGCAGAACGGCGATGTTGGCAAAGAAGTGGGCCGAGGAAACAATCGGCTGCAAAAACGGTCCGGTTGTGTGTCCGTAACGTTCCAAGTTGATGTCTTCGAAGTAAAGCGGTTTGTGACACAGATTCGGTGCTTTCCAAGTCACGGCGGAAGGGACCCATTGGCGTGGAGCCATTGCGACCTGCTCCAAGCGACATTCTTTTGGCAGTCCCCAATTTTCGGAGATGTATGCCAAGTCGTCTTCGCTCAAACGGTTGATTGGAATCGCTTGGGTCGCACCGGTGGCTGTCTGAACCAATGCTTTTTCGTAAGCCAAATCGACCAGACGGCCATTGGCCATGACCGAACCGTCGATGGATCGCCAGGGTCGAAGGTATTGTTTTGCGTCAAACTTACCTTTCAGCTCGTCGTATTCTTCTTGAGTAAACACGTCAGGGCGAAACGGTGGGCTGATGTCCAACGAAAGTGTCTGGATCGTCTCGCGTTTGATACGTTGACGGAATTCTTCGCAAGTCAATCCAACTGGTTTGTCGTCTTCGTTTGTTATTTTTTTGTCCAGGTCATCGGTACCGTCGCCTTCACCGGCTTCCTGCCCTTGGGCGGTCCGGTCTCTTAGCTTCTTCAGATCCTCTTCGTCTCTTTCTCGTTCAGCCCGACTTCGCTCGAACGGGTTGTCCAGTTCATCGTCACGGTCCGAAGGTCCATCGTCAGCTTCGTCATCGGGTTTGGGCAACTGCAAATCATCTTTTGTTTTGTCCTCTGGTCCTTGCCGAAGCATATCGCGAATGTCATCTGCATCGCTCGGCGATGAAGGATTGTCTTCTTTGGGATCCAAAACATCGTTGAAAATGTTGTCTTCCGCCGAAGGCGATGCGTCCGCTGGATTGGGAAGTTCCAGGTTCGCGCGCGGCGCACGAAGCTGATCGTCCGGAACTGGCAACGTCAGCGGTTCTGAACCACGAAGTGAATTGGCTGGATTGCCAGAAGGCGCGTCGGGAGAATTACCTTTCTCAAAAAGACCGTCAAACTGGTTGGCGACACGATGAGTTGGAGTGGATGATGGCGGTGGCGTATTCGCTTGGGGGTCGCCAAACGGATTGCTAAAGAAATCTTGCCTAGCTCGCGTGGGTTGAGTTGCTCGGTTAGCGGTGACTCGCCCCGCTGAGTTGGTTGCCGGGGGCGTTACAGCCGGGTTGGTTACGGCTGGGTTCAGCGAAGTGTCTGGAGTGTGGTGTTGGCCATTGTCGGACCAACCAGCTTGGATAACCCGCGATGGGTCGTTGGCGACTTCGGTTCGAACAACGGGTGTTGGTAGGACACGGCGCGGAGGAACTTGGCGGGGTGGAACTTGACGCGGACGAACTTGCTGCGGACGAACTTGCTGCTGAGGAGCTTGCTGCGGTGAAATTTGGCGCGGCTGTATCCGTTGGTCTTGGTAGTAGTTCGCAGTGCGCTGATCGCGCAAACGATTGGGAACCGCTGCTGCTGCAGATTTCCTCGGCACGGCGTCAAACGTGCTGTCTTTGGCAAACACATCGGGTGTTGGAACGTGATGTGGCTGCGGCATCGAACGGCTACTCTTTCGATACCTTAAATTCCAACCGTCGTTTTGAAGGTTGGCAGAAGATCGATGAGCGTTGGGCGATTGGCCGGAAGTTTCTTGCGCGCGGAGACCATTTTGGTAGGACTGCGCCGATGATGGCGATGGGCATGCAAGCAGCAGTGCCAAAGAGCAAGCCAGCAGGCAGATCAAACGAAGTGCCGAGACAGTGTTAAAGCGTTTCGCCTGATGATTGCACATCAGGGCTGTAATTTGGCGCTTCTTGTGTGATCGCAATGTCATGCGGATGGTTCTCCCTCACCGTCGCGGCTGACACCTGAATGAATCGAGCGTCGTGCCGCAGATCTTCGATTGTACGCGTCCCTACGTAACCCATTCCCGCTCGCAAACCGCCCACCAATTGGTAAACGTAATCGCAAAGCGGACCTTTGAACGGCACTCGGCCTTCGACACCTTCGGGGACAAGTTTCCCTGCCGATGTGTCTTTTTGCCGATACCGATCCTTGCTTCCTTTGACCATCGCACCCATTGATCCCATTCCTCGGTACGACTTGAATCGACGTCCTTGGTACAAAATCAGCTTGCCGGGACTCTCGGTCAAACCTGCGAACAGGCTGCCAATCATCACCGCACTTGCGCCGGCTGCGATTGCCTTTGTAATGTCACCGCTAAAGCGAATGCCGCCGTCGGCGATGACAGGTATGTTTTTCTGCTCAGCAACTTTCACTGCTTCTAAAATTGCTGTGATTTGTGGAACACCTACGCCGCTGATCACTCGAGTCGTGCAAATCGAACCTGGCCCTATGCCAACTTTGATTGCATCTGCTCCCGCTTCGATCAAGTCGCGTGCGCCGTCGCCAGTGGCAACGTTGCCCGCAATGACATCAATGTCCCATCCTCTCTGTGTCTTAATTTCTCTGACGGTCTCAATCACGTTCTTGCTGTGACCGTGAGCCGAATCGACTACCAACAGGTCAACGCCTTGATTAATCAGGCTCTCTGCTCGTTCGTAGTCGCCAACTCCAATCGCCGCACCAACTCTCAGTCGGCCCTGCGGATCTTTGCAAGCACGCGGGAATCGCTTCATCATGTCGATGTCGCGAATCGTTATAAGTCCCGTTAGTTTTCTTTCTTCGTCAATCAGCAAAAGCTTCTCTACCCTTTTTCCCGTTAAAATCTTCTCAGCTTCCTCAAGCGTTACATTTCCCACAGCCGTCACTAAGTTCTCACGAGTCATGACGTCGGAGATTGGGAGCTCTGGGTTCTCTAGGAAACGGAGGTCGCGGCGGGTAAGAATGCCAGCAAGAGTTCGGTCTGCATGAACGATCGGGATTCCTGACACGTTGGCTTGGTCCATCAGCTCCGCTGCGCGGCCAACTTTTTCCTCGGGCGAGAGGGTCACGGGGTCAACAATGATGCCATTGGCGGATCGTTTGACCTTCAGGACTTCTTCGGTCTGCCGCTCGGTGGACAAATTTTTGTGGATGATTCCGAATCCGCCGTCCTTGGCCAGGCCGATCGCCATTTGGGCTTCGGTGACGGTATCCATGGGGGACGAGATCAGCGGGATCTGAATTTGGATCCGGTTGGTCAGTCGCGTGCTAACGTCAACTTCGCTGGGCACGACGTCGCTGTAACGTGGCAGCAGCAACACATCATCAAAAGTGACACCGGGTTTGCCGATTTTATCGTCGTGCATCTGGTGGGGTCCCAAGCTTGTCCGCTTCGAAATGGAAAAGCGCACGATTATGCCCAAGTGGGACGGTTTTTAGTAGGCCCTTGAATTTGCCTGAACAAAATAGCCGTCAATCTCCAGGCGACGAAGCCGGAGTCGGGGCACATCGCTCGCCGAGATAGCTGGCTACTTTTAGCCCTGCGCCCAAGCCGTAACGGCTGCTTGGCGGATTTCGCTTGCCGTTGTCTTGTTTTCTGTCGCCAATTGTCGTGCGTCGTCGTCTTCGACCGTCAATCGGTCTTGTCCGTCGGGAAGCGTGACGATTTTGGCGCGGACGTCTCCGAAGGATGTTTTCACCGTTTCGCTGCGACGATGCAATTTGTGGCGATCCACAGCGTATCGGCGAATCCCAATCGATGTCGAATGCTGAAAAATCAACTGTTCCAGCTCGCCAACTTTGGCTGTGTCACAGATCACGGATAAAACGGTCCCGGCGCGGCCCTTTTTCATCACACACGACTGTTGGCAAACGTCCAACGCACCGGCCTTCATCAACCGGTCCGCACAATCAGCCAATTGCTCGGCCGTGGAATCATCGATGTTGGTTTCCAGGACGATGACGCGATCGGATTCGACTTTGGTTGCGGCTCCCGTTTCGTCTTCGATCTCGCCCAATAACACCCGCAGCACATTGGCTTGGCCGGGCAAATCCCATGTGCCAGCTCCATAGCCAACCGATTCGATTGTCATGGCTGGAACGCTTCCAAATCGCGTTGCCGTTGCTTTGACGATCGCCGCACCGGTCGGCGTTGTCAGTTCGGCTTCGATATCACACGGAGCGATCGGAATTCCCTTCAGGATCTCGGCGGTCGCCGGAGCAGGCACACTGACTCGACCATGCGCGATCGTAATCGATCCGGTTCCAGTGGGAATCGGCGACGCGATCGTAGACTCGATCCCCAATGCGTGCATGGCGACGCCAGCGCCAACGATGTCGGCAATCGAATCGATCGCGCCGACTTCGTGGAAGTGAACTTTCTCGATCGTTGTGCCGTGCACTTTTGCTTCCGCGACGGCGACTTCTTGAAAAATCTTCTTCGCCAGATCCTTTGCCGCCGGGTCGATCTCATCAGCGCCGTCGATCATTTCGGTGATATGGTGAAGGTGTCGATGGGCGTGTTCGGGGGGATGGTCGATCGTGACGTGGACCGCTCGGAAGCCGCATTTCTTGACTTCTTCGGTCGTAATTGACAGTTCTGGTAGGCCCATACTGCGGACAGCGGCCTGGATTTGGCCGACATCCGCCCCCAGATCGATCAAGGCTCCCAGCGTCATATCGCCGCTAATTCCGCTTAAACAATCAAAATAGGCGATACGAGCCATGGGGGACTTTCGGGCAAGGGGACCGCAGTGGGCGGATTTGGCGTTGAAGGATTTCCGGGGTCCGCTATACTCCGCGGCTCAGAAAATGGTGAGAAACCAACCTATACGATTCATATCAAAAGATCGATCCGATGAAAGTTGTCAGCAGCATTGGTGCTCTAAAATACCGTCACCCTGATTGCCAAGTCGTAAAGCGACGTGGCCGCATCTACGTGATTTGCAAGAGCAACCCAAAATTCAAGGTCCGCCAAGGCGGAGCCAAAGTCAAAAAGACACGTCGCTAAGCGTCGTCACGTCCAAGCAGAATAATGCGACCGGCTTTTTGCCGGTCGTTTTTTGTTGCGCTGAAATAACTTCTTGTTCAAATCGAATCGCGTCGAATCCAATTCCTGTCCGACTCAAACTGACCTGATAACCCTCCCTCGCTTTCGTTCAGCAGACGCAGGAACTGCTCGCCAAAACGACAGTCAGCTTCGTTCCTATCAGTGCCAGTGCAGCAATCACCTCAACCAAAATTTTCCGTGTCTTCAGTTCTTTCCGTGGTCCCCTATTTTAAGACCCATCTTCGATTCACGCCCTGCTAATCCGCCCCAACAAAACAAGCCGCGATTGCCCTCTGCCCGCGCGAGTAATTCCGGCCAGTCGCCTTCGCATAGCCAGACATGCCCTCCGGCGAACCAGCGCAGCAACTGCCGCCAAAGTAACGCTTGAAATTCCATACCAAGTCGCGCCACATCGTCAGATCGATCCCAAGTCGTGACACCACCGCCTGTAAACGTGGCGGCACACGATGCTCCTTCTCGTCGTCACCCTGCCTTGCCGTCCAACGCAACAAGCTCAAATAGTCCCTCAAACTCACCTCCAGGAAACCCTTGTCGCTGGCGCGTACGCCCGTCTTGCTGACTTGGGGATCACTCGCCATTGATCCAGGCGCAAGTGACAACGGAGCAAGCCATTCATCTCGCAGGATCTTCTTGCCCGTTGGGTTCTTACGTTTTGCTCGCCGCTTCTCCTTCAACTGGTCTACCGGCGTATCACGAATCTCAGCCCCCGCCTCCTCGTTCGACACAGGCACCAAGTCAAATGCGGCCGAATCCATCTCCACGCCCTTACTGGCTTTGATTCGATCATAAGCAGACGTGTGTCGTGATTGTTCAGGCGTTTCAGCCATCGCCGCACGAACAGGATTCAAATCCACATACATCGCGCACGCCAGCAAACCCGCCTCATCGGTGATTCGCTGCGCCTTAAATCTGCCCTCCCAAAACCTACCTGAGCACTGATCTTGGCGGTTCGCCATCCGCGCGATCGGCTCACTCAGCGCCCGCATAAACCAAGAAATATCCGACATCCGCTGCCGCACTTCAGCCAACCGGATCTTATCCTGAACCAACATCGCAACGTCCGTTTCGGTCGGTTCACCCAAGTGTTCTTCCAATCGACGACCAGGAAACACTCTCAACCAGCGAATCGCCAGTTCCTTATCACTCCACTGAGCCACCACATCGGGCCGATTACGCAGAATCAGGTGCATGTGATTGGACAGCACGGCATAAGACAGCACATCGACCGCAAACACCGAAGCCAGCGCTTCCATGCGTCGGCGAATCCATTCACGTCGAAAGCCGTAATCCTTGCCAGTGACCGAATCCACGCCAGCCAAGAAGGCGCGTCGCACGCATCGCTGGACGGCATGCACAATCGAAACCTCATTCTGAGCAAACTGTTCAGATCGTGGCGTACGTCCCATTTGATTCCTCTCCGTGTGAGTGTTGGGGCAAATGTAACGATTGTCGGATCTCGCGTCAACGGTGGGTGGGTGGCACCGAACGAAGGCCCGGGTGGCACCGAACGAAGGCCCGTGTCATTCCAGTTTCGTACCGGTGATGTCAGCTCAGCTTAGATGAAAAACGGATATCAAGGGCTTCAGAGTGCAATTGGCGATGCTCGGTTGCCGTTATCGTTAAGATCGTAGAGCTCAACGATCGCAGAACAGCGATCGCCGAGATCACATTTGCCACCTTGATTAGGATATTGCCTGTGTTGATTCGACTTCCATCAGCTGTACAGACAAGTGAATGGTTCCATCGACACATGTCGACATTCGCTATCGTTGGACTGCTATTTTCTTCTGTGTTTGCTGCCGACGCGGCGCGCGCGAGCGACTTGCCCAACGTTGTCGTTATTCTGGCGGATGACATGGGAGTCGATTCGGTGTCAGCGATGAACGACAAGATGGGGATGAAAACCCCGGCGATTGATCAGTTGATTGGTGAAGGCATGGCGTTCACGGACGCCCATTCCACTTCTGCCGTTTGTACGCCGACGCGATACGGTGTGCTAACGGGCCGCTACAACTGGCGATCGCGATTGAAGCGTGGCATCGTCGGAAAGTGGGAACGACCACTGATCGAAGATGAACGCTTGACGATGCCCGAAATGTTCCGAGCGAAAGGGTACGAAACCGCGTGCATTGGCAAATGGCACCTGGGATGGAACTGGCCCAAGCAAGGCGGCGGCTTCACTGAAAAAGTCGGCGAGATCGATTTCACGGGGGACGTGAAGGGCGGACCGAATGACCACGGTTTCGATTACTACTTTGGCGATGATGTGCCGAATTGGCCACCTTACGTTTGGCACGAGAACGAACAGCTGCTTGGCGAGGTCAACAGCACGATGAAGCAAGGTGCGATGGTCGGCGTCAGCGCAGGGCCCGCCGTCAAAGACTGGGATTTTCGCGCTGTGCTGGCGGAGTATTCAAAGCGTTGCGCAGAGTATGTGCGCAAACGAGCAGAGCAAGACCGGCCGTTCTTCTTGTTCGTGCCGATGCCATCGCCCCACACTCCTATCGCTCCCCACGCAGACTTTCAAGGCAAATCAAAGGTCAGTGAGTACGCCGACTTCTTGATCCAGACAGATCACGCGATTGGTGAATTGATGCGCGCGTTGAACGATTCGAACCAAGCGGAAGATACGCTGGTGTTCTTTACATGCGACAATGGCACGTCCAACAAGGCGAAGTTTCCCGAGTTGGATGCGGCGGGAGTTCACTTGAACGAAAACTGGCGTGGTTGGAAAGCCGACGCTTATGAAGGAGGACACCGAGTACCGTTTGTCGTTCGCTGGCCGGGAAAAATATCGGCCAATACGCGCAGTGGGCAAACCATCACGCTCGCGGATATTTTTGCCACTTGCGCCGAAGTCGTCGGGCACGATTTGCCAAACGATGCTGCCGAAGACAGCGTCAGCTTGCTACCGATCTTGCGCGGACAGAACGGCGATCAGCCACTTCATGATCACGTCATTCATCACAGCGTTTCGGGGCACTTCGCGATTCGCCAAGGCAAATGGAAACTGCTTTTCTGCCGCGGTTCTGGTGGCTGGAGTCCACCGCGCGAAAACGAAGCGAAAAAACAGAACTTGCCGCCGATTCAACTCTACGATTTACACGACGATCCAAAAGAAACGAAGAACTTGCAGGCTCAGAAGCCCGAAATCGTCAAACAACTCACCAAGACCCTTCGCCAAACGATCGAGCGCGGCCGCTCAACGCCGGGACCCAATCAGCCTAACCACGACAACGCCCTCTGGTGGTCCGGATTGCCTTGGGCAAAGCCTGGAGCTCGCTCTGGTTACATCGAGACGTTTTGATGTCGCTTGATGCTTTGACGCTGGTGTGGCGATGACAGCACCAGGGGAACGCTTCGCGGGGGTCAGGCTAGGTTTTCGGTTTTCAACCAGTCGCATACAATGATCACTAGATCCAAAACCGAAAACCTAACCTGACCCCAACGCAGTCTCTGCAACGCAGTCTCTTGATTGCCCCAGCACCA
>CAZZDZ010000240.1:8080-9976 GCA_964652675.1 uncultured Pirellulaceae bacterium | reverse complement strand
AAGAATCCAGTGCACATGATTCCCGCACACGCCAGCAGTGCGTACTTCAGTTTCTTGGAAGTTGGTCGACGTTCTGTCGAAACCGCTGGGCGAGGCACTTTTGATTTCCACGTCGATCGCTTTGGACTATCCAAGCGATCGACAAGGCTATCGATTTTGCCTTGTGTTGCCGTGTCCAAATCGTAGTAACTGCATCGCACCAAGTTGTCACGAAAGCCGGTAACGCGAAACAAAACCGGAATGAGCTCCGAATCTTTTGTCGACAACGTTCCGTTCATCACCGGGCCGATTCGGCCGGGGTCGTGCTGGTGGGACATTGGCGAACATTCAACGATGAAGGCGTCTTTGTCGATCGCACGAATGTCGAAATCTACCGATTCCCATTGGAGCTTTACAAGCGAGTCGCCTTGGAGTTCGGGCAAGATAGCGCCTGGGCGGTTTTGTGGATCTGGGGGATTTGTATTCACTGGCTGAACTTTATCGGGGTCGTTCTGCGCTGTTGTTTTATTTGTTGGCATCGATCTCGATCTTTCAAAGCAAAACGAAATGTCTTAGAGATGCGTCCAGATTATCCGTAATCCCAGTGATTTCAATCTCCCCATCGTTGCTGATCCGGAGATGCTCTAGATAGGCGTAGGATACACCGTTGATTCGGGCTGAATTGATTTCGCAGGAAGATGCCCAAAATCAACCAATCTGACAAACCGACGGTACACTTGGTTTTCAGGTGATAACCAAGGCAATTTGCGGGCTTTTTGTCGATCGAAGTGGTCGCGCCGGTAGATCAGGCATCATCATGATGGACGATTCTTTCGGCCGAAACGATTTAAGCGGACTCATTGTCACCCTCGATTCCGCCCTCAATCCACTCAGTCACCGCGAAAGATCAACTACGCGATGAAAATTCGCTTTCCAAATCGCATCATGACCACAGCTTCAAACGCTGAGGTATGCGAACATGCCCAGAAAGAACCAGGCTTGCTAGGTTCGCTCACGCGAAAATCAGCCTGCGGTGCTCTATTGCTGATCACATTGGTCAATAGTGGTTGCACGTCACGGCATCGAGTTAACGGCCACAGATTCAAACGCATCATCGCACAAAGACATGGCGTTGTTGTGCCCAATGAACACGTCGTCGTTGTGGATCATCAGGCGCTGCCGGGCGATGGTTTTGCGAATCATTCCCAATCGATACATCACTCATCCGCGTTGGACCCAAACGTGAATCTTCATCCGCCTGTACCACAGGTGGTCAACAGTGTTCAGACGGTACCACCGAATGGGGCGTTGATCGAAGCGTGGGACCAATTTGAAAATCCGCAACTGCGCTCTTTGCAAGAAGCAGCGATCGGATCAGCGACCACAGTGGACGAAATTGTGGCTCGGCTGTCCGAGTCAGCCGAGTACGGTGGCCGCGGTCTGGGCAACCAACCATTACAAAACGCCAGCGATGTTCAACGAAAATTGATGCAGCGTGTGGCCGAGACATTTGTGGATATTCGCCTGCAACAACAATTGCTGACCGACAACTACTTACAATTGAAAGTTCAACGGGATGCGTTGAAGGTAGCAGAGGAACGTAAGAAGTCGGGAAAAGCTGGCAAGTTGGACATCGTCGCGCTCAGTAGCCAAGTTGGATTTGCGGAATCAGCGATGAATCCGACTCGAACACAGCTGCGTGAGTCATTGAAACGGATGTCAGTTTTGACCGGGCAAGTAATGACGCCACCACGCATCAAATCGCTTGCAGTCCAACCACAACTGAGTCTGCCCCGGCTAGATGATCGCTTGCCCGCAACCATTTTGCGTCGACGATGCGACGTCCGCGGTGCAGAACAGAGAATTGCATCGATGGCGGCTGGCCACGGTATTGGCGAAGCTGACTTGTTGCCCCAC
>CAZZDZ010000240.1:0-7980 GCA_964652675.1 uncultured Pirellulaceae bacterium | reverse complement strand
CTGAACTTACGATCCCCAAAACCAGTCAACTGGTCAGCACAATGTCGGGCTACATCTCTGGGACAGAGATGGCTACTTTTGACAAACCATTGCGTTGGCGGCTTTGGCGATTTGCTCGATTTGGTTTTTGGGTAACTCACTCAAAAATGGTTGCAAAGGTCCGGTCTTGGCGATGCCTGCCTCTTGAACCGCGTGATGCAGGACGCGGATGGGACTGATGCCGTTTCGCAAATCTTCCAATGGCAAAAACCACTTGCGGATCTCTTCGGCTTTGTCAAAATCGCCATCTTGGATCGCATGCATCATCTCCATCGACCGCGCGGGCGCGACACACACGCATCCACTGGTAAATCCTGTCACTCCAAAATCGCGCAAGTGAACGATCGCCGGTTGTTCACCAATCCCGCTAACGATTCGCGATGTCGGAAATACATCGATGACGCTACGCAAGTAATCGTCTTTGGCCGGTTCGTCGCGAACCACTGCGTACTTGATCCACGAAATGACGCCATCCTTTTCAAGCGAAGCAATCGACGGAGCATCGAGCCATTGATCGATTTTTAAATACAGCACGATCGGTTTCCCAAGTCGCTCGGCCAAGTGACGTATGCCCGACGCGATTCCCTGATAATCAACCGCGTCACGCGTTGGAAGCAACATGACGGTTGGGAAATCAAAGTCGCGAAGAACTTCGATTTGATCGCTAGCCAACCCATACGCGGGACCAACCGATGGAACGATCACGGTGTCGTCGCCGGAATTTTCTGCCACGATCGACAACGTGTCTGCGTATTCCTTCATCGCGATGTGATAAAAGACTGCGTTGCCGCCATAAAGAATCGAGCGGACGCCGCCAGATTCTAAAAACTGAATAATCTTTTTGTTCTCGGGCGCACAGACTTTGTAGCTCGCGTCGCGTGCCATTGGCGGGACAGCGAAAACACTATCACGAAGATGGGCAGGATCAAATGCAGTTGTCTTCATAGTTATCGTTGGGAAAGTGGCCGCACATTTTGTGATCGGCTAGGTTTAGTGAATACCGGGTTCTTGCCCTGGCGTTCGTCCATGTAAAAAATCAAAGTCACAGCCTTGGTGGGCTTGGGTGACATGTTTCGCGTACAGACGCGAGTAGCCTCGTGGCGGCACAGGCGGCAACTCGGGCGCCGTTTTTCGACGCTGCTCAATTTCATCGTCTGTTACGTGCCAATGAATCGTGCGCTCGGGCACATTGATCTCAATTTCGTCACCGTCGCGCACCAATGATAACGGACCACCGGCCGCACTTTCGGGAGAAATATGCAACACGCAAGTTCCGTAGCTGGTCCCGCTCATCCGCGCGTCGCTCAATCGCACCATGTCTCGTACGCCGGCTTCTAAGAGTTTTTTGGGAAGCGGCAGCATGCCCCATTCCGGAAACCCTGGTGCGCCCAACGGTCCGGCACTTCGCAAAATCAGCACGCTGTTTTCGTTGACATCCAGATCTGGGTCGTGAATTCGCTCTTTCATCGCCGGGTAGTTATCGAACACGATCGCGGGGCCTTTGTGAACCATCAATTTTGGATCCGCCGCGACAGATTTGATCACGCAACCGTTGGGTGCCAAGTTGCCTTTCAACAAACAAGTGCCACCTGATTCTGCGACCGGATTGTCACGCGTCCGAATCACTTCGTCGTCGTGGACTTCGGCGTCTGCGATCTGTTCGCCGATCGTGATCCCGTTGACCGTTTGGCAATCGGTATTCAGCAGGTCCGTCATTCGTGACAGCACACCTGACAACCCGCCGGCGTTGTAAAAATCTTCCATCAAGTAACGGCCGGCTGGACGAATGTCACCAATCATCGGCGTGATCCGCGATAGTTCGTCGAAACGATCAAGCGTCAATTCGATTCCCAAACGTCCGGCGATCGCGATCAGATGAACGATCGCATTCGTGCTGCCACCGATCGCTAGTGACGTCATCAGCCCATTGTCGATCGATTCCGCAGTCATGAAACTGGACGGTTTGATTTGATCCCAAGCCATTTCAACCGCGCGACGTCCTGTTTGCGTCGCCAGCCGGGAATGTTCCGCGACAACAGCGGGCGTACAGGCAGCCCCCGGCAAACTGAACCCCATCGCTTCGGTCACACAAGCCATCGTGCTAGCGGTGCCCATCGTCATGCAAGTTCCTGCGGATCGGCCGATACAATTTTCGATACCTTTCCAATCGCGGTCGCATAGATTTCCCGCAACGCGTTCGTCCCAATATTTCCAAACATCGCTACCGCTACCGAGCGTGACGTCTTTCCAACGCGCGCTTAGCATCGGACCGGCGGGTAAAAACACCGAAGGAATATCCGCACTGATGGCGCCCATCAACATCGCTGGGACGGTTTTATCGCATCCGCCCATCAAAACGGCCGCATCGATCGGATGACATCGCAGCACCTCTTCGACTTCCATGGCCAAAAGGTTGCGATACAGCATCGTCGTTGGCTTCATCAGCATTTCGCCCAGCGACATCACCGGAACTTCGACTGGAAATCCGCCGGACTGCAAAATTCCCCGCCGCACTTCGTCGGCGCGATTGCGAAAGTGCGAATGGCAAGTATTCAGTTCGCTCCAGGTATTCAAGATCGCGACGACGGGCCGATCCGTATAATCGATGTCGTCAAATCCCATCGCTTTCAATCGCGATCGGTGTCCAAACGACCGCATGTCGTCGGGGCCAAACCAGCGATGCGAACGGAGCGTGGTGGGATCGCGGTCGGACATAGAGAATCACGCGTTGGGGGAATGTTTTGATCGTGGCCGACCACAAACAGGCTGCGAGTTATTTTTGGGAATCGCGTTTCCTGGCTATCCCGCAAAAATTTTCAACGGTTACGACTTGGCGTCATCAAAAATCTTGTCGAACAACCGTCGATTGCTTTTTCTTGCTTGCTGGCACTGAGCAACAATCATGTCCGGGTCGGTCTCCCCAAGCAAGAAGGCTAGATTTTGCATTGTGTGCTGGTCGTTTGGTAATTCGTGTCGCTCCGGCGTGCTCAGCAATCTTAACCGAGCCTCAACCCCACGCAGTAATCGATATCCGTTTGCCAACGTCAACGCGTCTTCTTCGCCAAGGAACCCTGCTTTTGCGAGCGATTCAAGAGATTTCAAAGTTCCCGAATGGATAATCTGTGGCGAATCGGACGCGTGCCGGAGTGTCAGCATCTGTGCGATGACTTCTACATCGACCGTACCACCTTCGCCACGTTTTAAGTTGTCCGGCGCCGCGGTCTCTTGCATCCGCCGTCGCATCGTTCGAATTTCTTCCGCCATCTGGCCGTGCCAACTGGTCTGCGAGATCACATCAACGATCGCTTTGTTGGTCTTTTGTTTCAGCAGACGTGAACCCGATACCGCCCGCGCTTTGCAAATGGCCAGTCGTTGCCAAAGCGGCGAGATACCCTGTCGGAACCGCTTCAAGAAATCTTCGATCGTTACCGCCAAGATTCCTTGGTCACCCGTTGGACGCAATCGACCGTCCAATTCGTACAGGCGCCCGTTTTCACCGGTGTTATTGATCCGGTCGACGACCCGCTGCGACAACTGGTTAAAGAAATGGTGGTTGTTTGTGGTACTGCGTCGACCGCCAACACGTCGCCGTGTTTCGCCCTTGTCGCTATAGAGAAAGATGACGTCCAAGTCACTTAGGTAGTTCGGTTCGCGACCACCGAATTTGCCCAGCGCCAATGCAACCAGTTCGGCCGGTTCACCGTCAGCGTTGACCGGGTCGCCAAACTGCAACGCCAATTGTTCTTGCTCGTGATCGATGATGCGTCGCAAACAGGCTTCGGCGGTATCACTGAGCGCTAGATGTGTTGTTTCGACCGATTCCTTTCCCAAAATATCGCGCACACCAATCGTCAGATGGGCGCTGTTTTTAAACCCATGCAAAATCAAATCGATATCGGCTGCCCCGCGACACAGTTCGATCGACTGTGCGTCCAATCGATCGGTCGATGGCAAACGATTCATCAACAACGAATCGATCAGTTCGTCGATCATCCCCGGGTTATTGGTCAGGATGCTGCTGAGGTAAGGCGCCGAAGAACACAGTCGCACCATTAGTTGCATGGTCGGCCGATTCACGCCCATCAGTTCCCATAACGTCGCTTTGGCACCAAGCGAATCGGTCACAGCGACCATCGATTGCAAAGTCGAATCAGGAAAAGGCGTCTGCGATATTTCGTTCAACAGCGCCGGGGCGATCGCGGAAAAGAAGTGGCGGCAACGTCGTGGAGACAAGAACACGACAGATTCGTTACTAAGAGCAATCAAGTCGTCCATCGCGCGAATCGGATGTTCCAATCCGTGAGACGTGAGTGTGCGACGGACCAGAATCGGATCGGGATCAGGATCCAGCACCAATTCCGTTTCGATACTTTGAGCACCATCGTCGGAGCCGTTTGACTCGTCGGGAGCATCGATCATCAAATGGTTGATGACCTTGCGATTCATCGCGAACGCCTCAGTTAACTGCTGCCGAAAACGATTCAAGTCACCTGCGACATCGTTTTGGCTACGAAGACCAAGCTGCCACGCCAATCGGCTGCACATCGCCGGATCGTCTGGCAATCGACTCGCGTCTTGGCCAAACATCACACTCAACTGATGCTGCAATCGGCACAAACGGGCATAGTTACTGGCCAACAAGTCTGCTTCGTCGTGCAGTAAACAACCTGCTTTTTCCAACGCCACGATTGCCTGGCTGGTGTTGGCAACACGAACTTCCGTTAGGTCTCCCCCGTGCATCAGTTGCAAAAACTGCACCGTCAATTCGATATCTCGCCGCCCACCAGGAGAACGCAAAACGTCTTCGGCAGCGGTTTGCGGTTCGCCGCTGGCGTCTTGCACAGCACGGCGTTCCAATTTTTGTCGCAGCGACCGAACGTCATCAAAATCCGTCCTGCTCATGAATCGGCGGTAAATCCAAGGCTGCAAGCGCCCCAGAAATTCGGCGCCCAGTTCTTCGTGGCCAGCGACCACGCGAGCTTTCACGTAAGCCATTCGCTGCCAAGTCCGATTCTTGAGTTCTAAGATTCGCACCGCAGCATCAATCCCGCAAATCAACGACTGTTTGTGATGCGGGCCGCGACTCAAATCAACCTGGATCCCCAATGCGCCCGTTTCATCCGGACAAATCAACGCAAGAACGTCTGTGACCAGCGACTCGTAAAACGCGACATGACGCGGGTTTTTTTCATCGATCGCGTCGTAAAGAAATACCAGCTGCAGTGGTGACGCGTAACCAAGTTCTTCGCCGCCAAGGTTTCCGAGCCCGATCACGGTGACTTGTGGAATGGCACCGTCCACTCTTGTGGGTTGGCCATCTCGCTCCGTCAATCGCTGCCAAACAAACTGGAGGGCAGATTCGATCACGGCATCAGCGACGTAAGCCAATTGCTGACCCACGTGGTCTGGTGTCAATGCTCGCACAAATTCGCCGTAGGCAATTCGTGTCGTTTCACGACTGGTGAACTTACGAATCGCCACGACCGCGCGATTGACGCTGTCCAGCGATCTCAATTCGCCAACCAGTTCATCGACCAAGTACTTGCGTTGTGCCGGCTGCCCATCGCTGGCACGCATCAAGTCGAAACTCTCTGGATCAGCGATCAATCGATTCGCCAGAGTTTGGCCGCTTGCAAAAATCTGTAACAACGCAGGCAACGCAGCTTCATCACGTTCAAACAGCGACAGCAACCCAATCGGGCTTCGGCTGGCAGATACAAACTGGCTGAGGTTCGATACGGCCGCGTCCAAATCACTGAGCTGTTTGAAATGGACCAGCAAACGTTCGCGTAGCATGTCCAGCAAGTCAGCGGGAGCACCACAATTCCAGATCGATCGAATGTCTTCGCGCGCTTGTTCGATACGGCGAAACCTCGCGGGGTCTAGCCAGGCAAAGTCCTCGCCGGACGTCGTCGAATCAGCGGCTGAATCCATCTATTGAGTAATCCGTCTGCTTTGCCAACACACCCGTTTGCTTACGCATCCGAGAGAGGGTGTGAATAGACGGAAGCCTATCCCACGCCCAAAAAACTCCCACCTGCTGAGTTTAAGCTCGCCCAACAGTCGCGCGTAGGACTGAGCAGGTGAACGGAATCGCTTGGCAAATACGACGCCGCTGCAAACCAATGACGGCTATCGATAGCGCATTGAATGCACCGACGTTGATTTATCGCCTCATACGCGATGCGAATAAACAACGTGGCCAGCTTGCGAACCAACGCAGGATTCCCGCGCAAGCCGTTTCCCAGAAACGACTTACAGGCCGACTAGCGTGTGCTTTTTCTCCTCTGGCACCCCAACTGCTTTACCTCTGACCAGCGAAACCGACTAATCCGCCAAGGACCTGAGGGAAAGACGATGGGAAAGAAATTCAGCCGCCAAAGAAGCCTTCAGGACGACGCATTTTCCGCGGAGGAATCGGTCAACAACCGATCGCGAGTGATGGGTCAAGAATTCGTTGACGCTCACGATCCGGACGCACCTAAGAAAGATGATCGTCGCCGTCGCGAAGAATCGTACACGGATCCAACCGAAGACCCGGTTCGAATGTACTTGATGCAAATGGGACAAATCCCCTTGCTTACTCGCCAGCAGGAAATTTCTGCTGCCAAGCAAATTGAAAAGACCCGCGATCGCTATCGTCACTGGATGCTGGCTACCGACTTTATGTTGCAGGGTTCGCTGAAATTGTTGGAGCAAGTTCGCGACAAAAAACTGCGTTTGGACCGAACCATCGAAGTCAGCGTGACCAACGCAGTCGAAAAGAAAGCGATCATGCAACGGATCGTTCCCAACGTCAAAACTCTCAAGCACTTGTTGAAGCAGAACGAGGGCGACTACATGACCGCCATCAACAAGCGATTGCCGATGCGACAGCGTCGGGCTGCATGGCGAAACTTGGTCATTCGTAGAAACAAAGCCGTTCGTTTGGTCGAAGAAATGAATTTGCGAACCGGCAAACTGCAGCCGATCTTTGAAAAGCTACGCAAGGCATCCGACCGAATGGTTGCGATTCGCGAACTGTTGGCCGATCCAGACGCTTTGAATCTACCCGGCATGCCGACGATTCAGGAACTGACGGCCGAACTTCATTACCTGATGCGAATGACATTCGAAGCACCCAAGACTCTCCAGCGACGTGTCGCACGATGCGATGGATACCGCGAAGACTATGATGCAGCGAAACGTATCTTGTCCGCTGGCAACCTGCGTTTGGTTGTGTCGATCGCCAAGAAATACCGTAACCGTGGCCTCTCCTTCTTGGACTTGATCCAGGAAGGCAACACGGGACTGATGCGAGCGGTCGACAAGTTCGAGCACGCACGTGGCTACAAATTCAGTACTTATGCGACTTGGTGGATTCGCCAGGCCATCACACGAGCGATCGCCGACCAAAGCCGCACGATTCGCGTCCCCGTACACATGATCGACACGATGAACAAAATTCGCGTCATGACACGCAATTTGGTTCAATTGCTCGGCCGCGAACCGACCGCCGAAGAAGTCTCCGAAGCGAGTGGATTGTCGCTGGACGACACACGCGTGATCTTGAAAATGAGCCGCCAGCCATTGTCACTGGATCAACCGGTGGGCGACCAAGAAGAGAGCGTGTTTGGCGAGTTCCTGGAAGACTATCGCGGCGAAGATCCATTGCTGGAAACCAACCGCGAGGCGTTGAAGGCTCAGATTGACTTGGCAATGGAGACGTTGAATTATCGCGAACGAGAAATTTTGCGACTGCGTTACGGCTTGGCTGATGGCTACACCTACACGCTGGAAGAAGTCGGACGGATCTTCCAAGTCACACGTGAACGTGTACGTCAAATCGAAAGCAAAGCCGTCCGCAAACTACAAGCTCCCTATCGGGCAAAGTCGCTAGTCAGTTTCTTAGACGGAGCAGACATCGCGTTTCTAGAAACGTCCGCAAGCGAAGCTTAGTCG
>CAZZDZ010000239.1:3979-10003 GCA_964652675.1 uncultured Pirellulaceae bacterium | reverse complement strand
CAAAAATTAGACGCCACAAAGTCGGGCTACATCTCTGGGACAGAGATGGCTACAACGTGCCGACCGAACAAGCATCCAGCCGCTTTGATTCCAATCGTAATTAACGGCCCGACAATAGCATGACCGAACTTGCGATCCGTATTGTCAAAAATTAGACGCTACAAAGTCGGGCTACATCTCTGGGGACAGAGATGGCTACAAAGTGCCGGTAGTTGCCCAAACCACACACGTCGTCAGCAGATGCGATGAAAGATCTGCTTGATATTGTTCGCAATATTTTCGCACGGTTTTTGCAAGAATTCGGCGATGTCCCAATCCGCTAACAGCTTTGAAGCGTCTTCCTCGCTGTAACCGCTCATGATGATGATGGGGACATCGTTTTGAATTGCACGAATGCCCTCAAGCGTCTCGTCGATGGTGAATCCAGGCATGACTAAATCTAGGAGGATGAGAGAAATATCGTTGCTACGTCTGGCAAACAATTCAACCGCCTCTTTACCGCTTTTAGCGGACAAGGTGTCGAAATGGTTCGCTTCCAAGATTGCCTGCAGGGCGTTCAGTACAGCGGCTTCATCGTCAACGACCAGGATTGACTTGATGTTTGAAAAATCGGGTCGCGAAGTCTGACCGACATCAAGGTCGTTCATCATGGTTTGCGGCGCTAACGATTCCTTGCAGGCTACGACGGGCAGCAAAACACGAAACGTCGTCCCACAGCCTTGGACACTATCAATGGAAATGGCTCCTTTGTGCCGTCTGATAATGCCCGCGACAACTGACAAGCCCAGTCCTCGCCCCACAAACTTGGTTGAATAAAACGGCTCGTAGATCTTCGCAAGGTTTTCTTGCGAGATACCATCGCCAGTATCCACGACTTCGATGCAGACGTAATCTCCCGGTTCCAACGGCGCACTCATCGTCGTCTTCTCAAGCAATGGGTCTTGCGCGTTGATGGCGAATGTGGCAATCGTAACGATGTCCCCCCTCTGACTCGCCTCACAAGCGTTGATTACCAGATTCATGACCACTTGTTGGATTTCAGACAGGTCGCCAATGATTCGAGGAAGCTTGTCAGACAGGCTGATTTCGAGGCCGTAATTATTTTTGGTGGTCGATCGCAGCAACGCAGTTGTGTTTCGCAGTGCTGCAGATAGATCGATCGACTGCTGCTTGACTTCGTTTTTACCTGCGTAGCAGAGCATTTGGTTGCAAAGTTCGGCGGCTTGCTGAACGGCTATTGTGACTTGCCCCGCATAGCCGTGGAGCACCGAGTCTGGTTCGAAGTTGTCGGCAATGAGCGAATTGTGCAGTTCGATGCATGTCAGTAGATTGTTGAAGTCGTGCGCGATGCCGCCCGCCAAAACACCAAGACTCTCCAATCGGTGGGCATGCTGAAGCTGTGCCTGAATCTGCTGTCGCTCCTCGTCCGCTTCTTTTTTTTGCGAGATATCGCAGATCGAAACAAGTCGACTGGAGGTCCCGACGCTGTTGCTACGCGCGATGCCAATGTCCAAGCGGGCGTGAAAAAAGCTTCCTGAGTCTCTAACTAGGCGCAGTTCGATTGATCCAGGGGCGTCCGTTTGGCTGATTTTGCGAAACTGGACAAAGAAGGAGTCCGAATCCTCTTCGTGAACGAGCGTAGCAAAGTTCTTTCCAACGATTTCATCAAAGTCCAGTTGAAATAACTTGATCGCTGTTAGATTCGCTTCGGAAATTTTCCCGCGTTGATTTAGCGTGACAAATCCAATTGGAGCAAAGTCGTATAGGTCCGCGTAGCGATCGCGGGACTGGACGATCTGAAGCTGAGCACAGCGTAATTCTTCGTTTTGAATCTCCAGTTCGACTTTGTGAGTTCCCAGGTCATAGACGACTTCTGCTATCTCGGCCTCAGAGAGATTTGGCAATTGTGATTGCCGTTGGTTCATCCTGTCTTCAGCCCGTTTGCGCAGGCTCGCAATCAAGTCTCGCGGCTCATCTGCTTTGTTCATCCTTCGGCCCCTAACAAAGTTTCGATTACGCTGGCAAAGTTATAATTTCGCCGGCATTGGTTGATTAGTGGAGTGGCTTCCAGATACTCAAGAAATACTGCTTATCCGAAAGTTCGATTGCGCGAACTCGCACCTTTGTTTCGCGGATTTCTTTGTTTTTCGTCCAGTGCGACGTGACGAACTCTTGGCTTTCGTCATTAATCAGTTTTGCAACAACACGTTTAATTTCCTCCTCGTCTTGCTTGGCTTCGATATCGAAGACGGTCAATTGAAGGAATTCTTCATGAGTATACCCAAGATTGTTGTGAGCAAGTTGGTTAGCTTCGACGAACCGCAGCGTTTCGGCGTCGATCAACACAACAGAGTCGTTGGATAGTTCAAACAAGGTGCGAAAACGCTGCTCCGATTCGCGTATGGCATCGTCGGTACGTTTTCTGTCGGTGACGTCCTCGAATGTGATGACCACGCCATCAATGACATTTTCTGTCGTTCGATAAGGGCGGATACTGACCATGTAATCACGACGGTTGTTGCCCTTTACCTCTGCTGTTCGAACGACCAAATCGTCCAAAACTTGATTCCCAAAGGCCGTCAAGTCCGCGTCGACGAGTGACGTGGACAGATCACCAATGGGCCGGCCGATATCTGTTTCTGTCAGGGGAATGACCAATCTGGCCGACGGCGTGTATCGACGGATGTTCATGTCAATGTCCAGAAAGACAGTCGCCAGCGCTGTGCTGTTGAGCAAGTTTTTCATGTCATCGTAAGTCTTGGACAGCTCGTCGATGCGGGCCTGAAGTTCGGAATTGACGGTCGCCGATTCTTCGTTGAGAGACTGCAGTTCTTCTTTTGAAGTCTCCAGTTCCTCATTTGTGCTTTGCAATTCCTCATTGGTGCTTTGGAGTTCTTCGTTGGTCGACTTTTGTTCCTCGTTGCTGGTCTCCAGTTCTTCGACCAGAGCCTGCAAGCTTTCATTGGTACGCTGAAGTTCCAATTCGAGCTCAGCGGCAGTTCGCGTCGAAGCCTTTTTGTTAGCAGCTTTCTTGGCAATGGTGTTTTTCTTTGATGGCTTTGCTGTTTCTTCAAAGACAACAAGCATTGTGCCCAGTGTCGCTGATTCGGTGGGCGCGGGCTTTACCGTTATGTCGACAAAACGTTCGCCTTCTGGCTGTGCCACTCGCAACCCTCTACAGACGACTTCCAGTTTGTGCGTGGCCACTTGGCGAATCGCTTTGGTGAGTTCGCGTTTGATTCCCGCACGCGCCATATCAAGAATGTTGACCGTGACTTTCCCAGTTGCTGGTTCCAGGAAATCGCCGGTACGACCATGGATGTAAAGAATATCGCTCCTATCATCGATGATGACGCAAGGCAAAGCGCCGCTTTGTTGCAGAACCGTCTTGATCAGATGCAACTCGTCCATGGATTCGCTCTTTTTTAGCTCGTTTGTTGTCTCCACTGGTTGACCGGATTGGAGCGGGAATTCGACTTGTGTTCTTGTGCCGGAGACGTCAGGTTGTTGTCGAAATATTTTAAGCTTTTTGTCAAGCGGCGCGAACATTTCAGTCGCGGCCCCGATCGACTCAGAGGAACCCAGAAAGAGCGTTCCGTTAGGGCGTAGGCTGTAGTGGAAAATCGGCAGCAGCCGCTTTTGCAGTTCCGCGTCAAGGTAGATCAATAGATTTCGGCAAGACAACAGATCTAGCTTCGTAAAGGGTGGATCCTTGGTGACATCCTGCAGAGCAAAAACAAGTGTTTCGCGAATTATTTTTTTGACGCGATAGCTTCCGTCCATCCGATCAAAGAACCGCTTTAGTCGCTCGGCTCCAACGTCTTGGGCAATTGACTTGGGATACTTCCCGCGCCGGCCCACCTCAATCGCTGACTCGTCAATGTCGGTCGCAAATACCTGAATGGCAAAACTCTTGCCGCTTCGCTCCCTCGCTTCATGCAGCGCGATCGCGATCGAATAGGCCTCTTCGCCAGACGCACATCCAGCAGTCCAAACGCGAAACGGTTCGTCGTTTGGTTTGTTTACAAGTTGCTCTGGGAAAACGGTGTTTTGGAGAAAATCAAACGCGGGGCGGTCCCGAAAAAAGCTGGTGACACCGATCAGCAAGTCGTTAAAGAGGATGTCCAATTCGCGATCGCTTCGCTTCAAGTATCGTACAAATTCTTCGATATCAGTGATCTGATGAACGTTCATGCGACGTTCTATTCGCCGGCAAATCGTTTTCTTTTTGTAATGCGAAAAATCGCGGCCCGTGCGGTTCTGAAGTAAATCAAAGATCTTTGTCAGTGCGTTGGAGACATACGCAGCGTTGGGACCATCCAGACGAGATGTTTGCCGTAAACCCTTGGCAAACCCGGTCAGCAATTCTGGCATTTCGCTAGGCGACATAACAAAGTCTGCGAGTCCCGATTGAATGACGCTTTGCGCCATCCCGCCATACTTCGCAGTCTTTTCATCTTGCGCCAGCACGATGCCATGTACGTCGCGGATGGCTTTCGCCCCCTTGGTTCCGTCAGAGCCATTGCCAGAGAGAATGATGCCCGTGGCAGAGCGTCCCAGAGAAAATGCGAGAGACGAAAAGAATAGGTCGATCGGAAATTTCAAGTCCGTAGAATCTGGCCATTCATTTACGTTCAGAACTCCATTTTTGTAAGTTGCATTTGTGTCCGGCGGAATCACATAGATATTGTTGGGCTCAGCCTTGATGCAGTCTTCTAATTGGTGAACAGGTATCTGGGTTTGGTTTTGCAGCAAACCCGGAAGCAAACTGTCACGTTTCGGATCCAAATGGACTACCACAACGAAGGTCAGACCAGAATCTGGCGGAACCGCTTTAAAGAATTCACTAAGCGCTTTCAATCCGCCGGCCGATGCACCGATGCCAACAACCGAAAGCTCGCTGCCAGTGGGGGCTTTGTTGTGTCCCGTTTTCTCAGAGGACTTCCTCTTGCCTTTTGGTTCGCGCTTCGGTTTTTTCTTCTTGGCCATTGGGGAGCTCTCGAAGTACACCTGGCGACCGGAAATTTTGGGCTCGTAAGGTGACACTATAACAGTTTATGGCTGAGTGATACATCTGACGAAATATCGGCCGCCTAAGTGCTCGCCACACTTTGCTCAGGTGAATGCAGTCTGTAAGTGATTGATGCTTTATCTTTCAGCCCTCGCTCCAGCAGACTGCACAACAAAGGAGGCCGCATTTGATTCGTAGACCGTTTCGGCAATCAATTGGGTGTCGACGTTGCCGTGCCGTCTCCAGATGGCACAGCTTATCCATTTGCGGTGCTGACGTCACCGCACAAGGATACTTACTTGGGCATCCGTGCCAGTATGTTCTTGAGCGGTTGACGGTGATCGCTACCAACAGGGCTATCGCCCTTATCCCGGATTGCGACTCTTGCGCAACCGGATTTCACCGGTTTGCTGTACGTGTTCTCTAACCTGTTCGCGGCAAGCTTGTACAAAATTGGCGACTTTTTCTGTCCGGTAATCGGGGTAGCTCCACCGATGATGAATCCACTTTTTTGCGACGTAGTTTAACGTGACTTCGGCAAAAATTCCGTCGCGCAAATACAGACGATGGTCACGGTCTTTGGTGGTTGCCAAAACCAATTTCGCTTGCGTCACATAGCCAGAATCTAGATTCAATGGCCGGACAACATCTAACTTGCTGATATCGGCGTAGTCCTTTTCCAACTGGTTGGTTTGCAACTTCCAGTCTGCCAAGCCGCCTGGTTCGCATAGATCAGAAAAAGCCAAGAGAACTTTGCGCAAATCCGGTCCCATGTGCTGGTCATAAAACCCGTTTGCGTGGAAAGGCAACGGTTCGCTTCGATGTGCGACTTTGCCCCATTGCTTTTCCAGTTCGTTGACGCCCCACTGAATCGCGTCTGGGTCCTGCGAAATGACAGCGCAAATTCGCACAACGGGTTCAATGGTTTCGATGGCAGCCATGCAGTAGAGTTTCTCTTGGTAGGATCGCCCAGGCTAAACGTCGTTAAACGTCCGGCAGTTTAACGTCCGGCA
>CAZZDZ010000239.1:0-3879 GCA_964652675.1 uncultured Pirellulaceae bacterium | reverse complement strand
GGTAGGATCGCCCAGGCTAAACGTCGTTAAACGTCCGGCAGTTTAACGTCCGGCAGTTTAACGTTCAGCAAGTTAAACGTTCAGCAAGTTAAACGTTCAGGAAGTTAAACGTCGGGGCATCCCTGCTTAGGATTGTGATTGGCTGGTACACTGGATTTCCTCAATCGGGGTCCAGCCACGATAAAGTTCACGTTAACAGACGTCGCGAAAGTAAACACCTATGCATCCTTGGATCGCCCAGCGCACAACGACTTTTGACAGCAGCGGTATCCGCAAAGTATTCGATTTGGCAGCGAACTTAAAGGATCCGGTCAATTTGTCGATTGGGCAACCAGATTTCGACGTTCCTGAAAAAGTGCAAGATGCCGCAATCGATGCAATTCGTAGCGGCAAGAACGCGTATTCACCGACCCAGGGGATCGCCCCGTTGCGTGAGAAGTTGCGTGCGGAGATTGCCCAAAAGTATCCGCATCAGGACCGCGATGTGTTTATCAGCAGCGGTACCAGTGGCGGATTGATGTTGGCGATGATGGCGATGATCAACCCGGGCGACGAAGTGATTTACTTGGATCCCTTTTTTGTCATGTACCCGGCGCTGTTGAAGATGTGTGGCGGAGTTCCCGTGCCGGTTGATTCTTATCCAGATTTCCGGCTGGATCCGGATAAAATCGAAGCCGCTATCACACCAAAAACAAAGATGATTCTGGTCAACAGCCCCGGCAACCCAACCGGAGTGATGGCCGGCAAGGAAGAACTCAACGCGGTTGCCGAACTGGCCGCCAAGCACAATATCGCGCTGCTATCGGACGAAATTTACAGCCGGTTCTGCTACGACGGTGAATATGCTTCGCCGTGCGACCACAATGATCAAACGATCGTGATCGACGGATTCAGTAAAAGTCACGCGATGACGGGTTGGCGTGTAGGTTACGTGCACGGCCCCAGCGAAATCATTGCAACGATGCTGAAAATTCAGCAGTACTCGTTTGTGTGTTCGCCACAGCCATCGCAATGGGGTGCACTAACTGCCATGGACGTCGATCTGTCACACCACCTATCGGAATACAGACAAAAACGAGACATGGTCGCCGACGCGCTGGCGGATCACTACGAATTTACGCGTCCCAGCGGCGCGTTCTACCTTTTCGCAAAAGCGCCAATCGAAAGTGGTGAGAGATTCGTACAGCAAGCCATCGAGCGAGGCCTGTTGATCATCCCCGGAAACATTTTCAGTGACCGCGACACACATTTTCGCATCAGTTTTGCAGCATCCGAAGAAACGCTGATGAAGGGGATCGAACTTCTTAAAGATCTAGCAACCAGTGCGAAATAGGTACGGCGAATAAACGGGCTTGGTCGTCATGGATTCGGCGGTAAAATAAAACTTGCGCAAACGCCCAGCAGCAAATGTCCGATAGCAGAACGCTTGGATCATCAAATCCACAAACCTCTCTTGGTGCAAAATCAGTTCTATGAAAACCGCACGTGGTGATCTTCTTGCTTTCGCAACCGCTGGCGACTTTGACGTGATCATCCACGGTTGCAATTGCCAGAATACGATGGGCGCTGGCATTGCCAAATCAATCAAAAAGCAATTTCCTGCTGCTTACGATGCCGATCTCGCAACGGCCAAAGGTTAGTTTGCTCCGCTTACTCATCACGTACTACGGGCGATTTTGGAACCTGCTTAGTCATCAGCAGGAGAACACCAAGAGCAAGCGGAAGAAGCGAGGCGCCTCCGATAATGTAGATACGATTGAACGCCATGCTCGCCAGTTCTGCAGGACTAGTTGCCGCGTGTTCAGGGTCAAACAATTCGGGCCCGACAATCTTTGTCAGCGGTATCGAATCGGGCGATGGTGGCATCGCTGCGGTTGCGGCCGTATGCAGCTCTGAATACGCCAATACTGCGAAGATCATCATCACCAAGCCGATCAACACAGCGAATGTTCCAAATATCTTCATAGCGGTTTCGATCTCAGGTCATTCAAGGGAAACGGATGGTTGCTGGCGAATGTCGAATGCTAGGGTGTCCCGGTCGGATAAAGCCAAAGTTAACCGGGCCAGTGCCAACCGACGTTGATTTCGGAAACTGCGCGGCCCGCGGCTTCGGTAGAACCGATTTTTCTGCGGCGTTGATCGGTTTTAGTCGCTTCGGTCAGCTTCGGCCATTTCGGTGTCTGTCAATGCAGTCACGGTCAACAAATACCGAATGGTTTCCTGTTCGTCTGCCGGTATCTGTTCGTCTTGTAAGCGCCGAACATACCAATCACAAAGAACTCGTGATTCGCCTTGGGACAATCCAATCGATTGTTCGACCACAGTTCCGCCGCCAGAACCGGACGTTGGAGGGGCGTGCTTTTGAGTCGGAACTGCATCCTTGTCCGCACTTACATTGTATGTTGCACCGTCCGCGCTGAAACTGAACTGTAGCTCTTGATCAGAGAATGCGGAGTCGGGAAACATGAAGATGATATAGCCGCCCTTGCTTAAATCGGTTTCATGTTCGGACGGGTCGCGAGCGTTGACAATGTGCAAAGTTTGTTGCCGATCTACGTCGAAAATGGATTTCTCCGCGGAATCTTTACCGGCCGCTTTGTAAGTGACCTTTAATTCTGGATACATTGCGACACCAGAGTAACGGAACACCCAAGCGTTTTGTCCGAGTTGCGCGAGGACCGCTTCAGCTTCGGTTGCACGTTCGATGCGGCAATCGGGTTTGTGCGTCGCCGTTGGTGGACTGGTTGCAGTGGGCACGTCCTGACGACAGCCGACGAGGGCGACGAGCAGCGAGATGTATGCCATTCGTTGAATCATTGGATTCCTCGTGTTCAGAATGTTTTTTGCCGCAGAACGATAGCGATTACGGAGGATCAGCACCAAATAGGAAGTCACCTCTTTGAGTTTTCTGCTGGAACTCGACGAGAGCTTCCAACTGGGACTTGGCGATGCGCCCACCGAAGAACCATGCCCAAACTCCGAGAAAATAGCAGAAGTTGCGATAATTTACGTCGTGTCTGTATCCATTCTGCCCCCATGAGTTTTAGGAATTAGTTGTGCTCATTACTTTAGGCACAAGCTGCAGGGGGATCGGGCGCAAAAAATAGCCATTCGACGAACGGCGGCGATCGCCGATGCACCTCCAATGTGGTTTCTATTTGTAAAACGCCATGCGGTGCTTCGTTGACCACGATGGCTTACCAGTGCCGTTGCTTACCAGTGCCAGCGAATCAAAAACCCTCTAGCAAGCGTTCGCCGCAACACGCCTCTTGAACAAAGACCTTAAACTTCGGCTCGTACCTCGCGAAGTCAAAGTCTTACTTGTTATCCTGCGTTTTAGGAATCGACGCTCGTTTCAGAACGTGGTGAATCTGAATCTCCTCGCGCCCACACACCCCCTGCGTAAACACAGTAGAGTAGAGCGCCAATTGTACCGAGGCCACGAATTGATAATGGCCTGCTGTGTTCAAGGAAACCTAACATTAGTGCAGCGTAAAGGACAACGCCGACCATACTTGCAGCAGCAAAGAGGTAACCGGACGGTCGAAAGTTGAGCCAGATTCCAACAGAGGATGTAACTCCACAAGCGAGCAGTAAACCAAATGATGACAGCCGCCAATCGGGTAAAAGCCAAAGGATTGCAGCCGCATAAACGCACCAAAGTATGGTAATAAAGTCAAGTCCCTCGGTAGGCCTAGAGAATTTCATGTCTCGTGAGTTGGGTTTGGAAATGACTTCAAGTGGATTACAAGCGGGATAACGAATTGCGATCTATGGGGCACAGGACGTGCAGCCATAGATCGTGCGTTGAAGTTTGGCGGTGTCCCGGTGACTCCGCTTGCTAACTCAGAGTGAGTTTACCAGATGACGTGAACACGT
>CAZZDZ010000238.1:6608-10017 GCA_964652675.1 uncultured Pirellulaceae bacterium | reverse complement strand
AGTACGAGTACGAGTACGAAAGCCGTTAAACTTGGTTTCCACAGAGCAACCACACTGAGGTAATTATTAAAAATCGACGTAAATTGGCGCTGCTCAGCTACGCAAGCCCCGATCTAAGCCCCTTGCTGGCCCATTCAATCGTCCCCGCTCGCTGCTTTTTGCGGAGAATCTTCTGCCGCAATGGTTATTGGGGGTTAGCGAATAGCGGTTTATTGGGTAACAAACACGCTCTCGTAGGCTCGATCGCGTCAAAACGACGATGGCCACGAAGCGAGAAAGCTCCCGCAATTGAGTTTCTTCGCGATGGATTCGACCTCAACGATTCACACTGACGCCGTGACTAACCCGACGACTTCCGACACGACCGAAGCTGCATCACCAAGTCGATCGACCGAAGTAGCGTCTGCTGCCAAAATGTTGGCGACCTTATACGGTCCGATTGTCGCGCAGCTTGCCCAAGTCGAACGACAGTTACACTCGGAACTGCAAAGTCCTTATGAGTCGCTGGTACCGTTGCTCAGACACGGCACGCAATTGGGTGGAAAACGCCTCCGGCCAGCGATGCTACTTTTGGCTGCCGATGCGGTCGGTGGCGTTTCCCAAGACCATATCGTGTTGGGCACCGTGATTGAAATGGTGCACACCGCGACACTGATCCACGACGACGTTTTGGACGACGCAGAAACACGCCGTCACGTTCCAACCATTAACTCTCGATGGAATAGCCACACCAGCATCTTGTTGGGTGATTTTCTGTTTGCTCAAAGCTTCCGGCTAGCGGCAACGTTGGATTCCACCGAAGCGTGTCGGCTGATCGGTGAAGCGGCCAGGAAAGTATGCGAAGGCGAATTGCGGCAAGTTCTTGATCGTGACCAGATCGATCTGGACGAAGAAACTTACATCGATATGCTCCGCGGAAAGACGGCAGAGCTTTGTCGTGTTGCGTGCCACTTGGGCGCCAGTTACGCCGGTGGCGATCAAGAAATCGTGGCGGCGATGTCCGAGTTTGGTGACTCAATCGGAATTGCATTCCAAATTGCCGATGACTATCTGGACTTATGGGGCGACGATACTGCCGTTGGTAAAACTCTGGGCACAGATATTCAGCAAGGCAAAATCACACTTCCAATCATTCGTTTGTTAGACACGGTTTCCGAATCCGAGCGAGAAACCGTCGTCGAGATATTGCGAGGCCCAAGCGAAAGCCGCATCGATGCGATTCGGCCTTGGCTGCAGCGAAGCGACGCACGAGAGTACACTGCGGCGGCGGCCCAGCAGTACCAGAAATTGGCGCTCCAATCGTTGAGCGTCCTGAGTGATTCCGAATCGAAAGACTGCTTAATCGAAATCGCGAAATTCGCGACCAATCGTAGTTTCTAACGCAGCATTCTCACGTAGTTCGATGCGAACTTGGCAGGAACCCTCAGCGGCGGGATGTGTATCGCCGGCATCGCGATGCAACTTAAAGTACTCGCGAACCAAGCCCTAAGAAATCTGTCGCCTACCGAATTTGGGGTGGGCTGTGTGGCCCATTAGAGGTCCGTTGATCTCGCGGCGAGCCGAAGGTTTCCAAATTTGCCAGTCGTAATGTTCTTAAATTACGATGCTAGGTGGCGCATCGCCAAACATGCGATTCTGATTCGCAGAAATATCGACTACGCTTGGTATTCCTAACTCGTTGAAATCTTCAGGCGGACTAGTTTCTTCTTGTTTGGGCACACCTGGGAATTCGCATTCCATCGATTCCATACCGCCAACCTTGGCCTTAAATAAGCCTTTTGAATCAACGTCTAAAGATGAAAAACAACAACAGTTTCGTGCTGGGCCGACTAATTCTTTTGACAACCGTAATCTATGTCAGCGGGGCATTGCTGAGCGGATTTCTGGCGTACCGCATCATTCGCGGTGCGGTCTACCAATTGAGCGACCAGAACCTGACGGCCATTCTGAACTCACGAGCAATCTTGGTCGAAGACTACATTCGTTTGCATCAGGAACAAGTTGCCTGTCTCGCCGAAAACGAAACGATTGTTCGCGGAATACGTGAACTATCCAGCGGGTACGACCATTTGCAGGATGACTTGGCAGAGCAAGTGCCCGACGCTGAATCGTTGGGCCAAGAGCTGGACGACTTCTATCGCAGCGAGTTCGATCAGATCATTCCCGAGTCCCACGAATTGGGTCCGCTGAAAGCCCCCAAGAGCGAAACCGGGCGGCTTGCCCAATGGGTCTATCTCTTTAAAAACCCAAACCCGTACGGACGAAAGAACGCGTTGCGAAGGAGCCCGTATGATTCGCGTTACGAAATCGCCCATCGAGAATATCACCCGCGAATCGAAAAACTGTTACAAGCATTTGAGTATCGAGACATATTTTTGGTCGATGTTCAAGGAAACTTGATTTACACGACACAAAAAGAAATCGATTATGCGACGAACTTGTCGGACGGTCGGTACGCGACGACCGGGTTGGGACAGTCCTTTCGAAGTGCAATGTCGGCGGATCCTGGTAGCGTTGCGATTACGGATTTCGAGGCCTATGCGCCAAGTTCGCTTGAACCTGCTGTGTTTCTTGCCGTGCCAATTTTTGACGCAGACGAGCGTATTGGCGCCGTCGCATTTCAATTGAGCCCCGACAAGCTGAACCGTGTGATCGCGGATCCTCATGGGCTGGGTTCGACGGGCGAAACCTATGTGATCGGAGACGATCTGATGATGCGCACCGACAGTCGCTTCTATCAAGAGTCGACGATCTTGAAACGAAAGGTCGAAACGGTGTCTGCTAAGGCGATTTTTCGTGGGCAAAGCGGGTCGGCAATCGTTGCTGACTACCGAGGCGTCGAAGTTTTGTCGCACTATCGGCCGCTGGATATCGAAGGGTTGAACTGGGGAATCATTGCAGAGATCGATCAGGCCGAAGTTGCCGTGCCAGGGAACCGAATCGCGTGGATCGCGATTGGCGTTTTGATCGCTGTTTTGTTTTGCATCGGAGTTTGCTCGATTTTTATTCTGCGGGTGTGCGTAAAGCGTCCACTGGACCAACTGTTGGATGCGTCACGAAAGATCACCGAAGGCGACTACAGCGCTCGCGTGCATGTCTCTTGCAATGATGAATTTGCAGCTCTTGGTCGTTCACAAAACGAGATGGCCCAAGCCGTACAAGATCACATCGTCAAACTTGAGTCGGCGTTGACGGAAGTAAAAGAACTTCAAGGACTGCTGCCGATATGCGCAGCCTGCAAATCAATCCGGGATGATGACGGATACTACAAAACGATCGAAACCTATTTGGTCGGCAAATCGAAGCTGCAATTTTCCCACACCATCTGCAACGATTGCATTCCGCGGCTCTATCCGGAATTGGAAAACGCCGAACAAAAGTCTTGGCATAAGACTTAAAAGACGTAGCG
>CAZZDZ010000238.1:3357-6508 GCA_964652675.1 uncultured Pirellulaceae bacterium | reverse complement strand
CGGAATTGGAAAACGCCGAACAAAAGTCTTGGCATAAGACTTAAAAGACGTAGCGGCGTCAAGACTTTCGGCTTTATATGGTTTGCCGAAAGTCTTGACGATTCCGCTACGGTTGCGTGAAGTTATCTGCTGCTGCGGGTTAAGACTGGTTTACAGCAACCAATCCAATCCATTGCCGCCAAAGAGCGGATCGTTGTCTCCATCAGAGAAGATGGTTTCTCCAATTCTGAGTCGGAAACCTGTTCCGTCCAAAACTTCACCGACGCCGTTAAACAGATTGAATGCGCGCTGGTTTACGGTTCGATCTGAAGTCCATTCATCGCGAATCAAATTCAAGATCGTAAGGTCATCCTGAAAGTTCGTGAGTCCACCGATCAAGATATCACTGGCATCGCCACCGAACAGTATATCCGCTTGGTCTCCACCGATCAGGATATCGCGGCCAGCATTACCCAGCAAAATATCATTGCCTTCGCCGCCAATCACGATGTCATTGCCGTTGCGCCCCAGCAGTCCGTCATTGCCGTCGTCGCCGTTGATTGTGTCGTTGCCTCCACCACCACGAATAATATCGTTCCCGGCACCACCGCTGATCACCGCGTCAACAACGATCGCGTTGAACACGCGAATGTTGTCGTCGCCATCGCCACCATTAATCGTGATACTATCGATTTCACTAGCAGGAAATGTAAACGTCCCAGGGGCCAAACCGGTCACCAAGATATTGTCGCCGTCTGGTCGAACGACAATCCCATCATCACCGTCGCTACCCGTGATAATCAGTTCACCGTCAATCAGAACAACGTTTGTGTCGGAAACGATTTCTTGCAATGTCACCGTCACTGTTTCGGATGTCGTCAGGCCACCTGAATCGGTGACATCGACAGTCAGCGTAAACACGGGGTTTACATCAAATTCAAGAGCTGCTGGGTCGTTCACGGTGATGTCGCCAGTCGCAGTATCAATGACAAATGCGTTGTCTGTGTTTCCACCGTTGATCGCGAAGCTCAAAACGTCACCAGAATCGGGATCACTTGCAATCACGGTGTGAACTGCAGTGCCAATCGGGGACCCTTCGTCAATCGTTGCCGAGCCAGCCGCGATGCTGGGTGCTTCGTTGACGTCGTTAACAGCGATCGTGACCGTGGTCGAATCAGACAATCCTGCTGCGTCCACCACCTCGACGTTCAGTGTGTAAGACGTGTTGGGTGATTCGAAATCGAGCGCTGCAGAATCGGCAACCGCAATATCACCCGTTGCTGGATCGATCGTAAAGACTCCAGTTGGGTCCCCTGAAACAATCGCGAATGTCTGTGCGGAGTTCTGCGCGACGGTAGTGACCGTGTCAACAATCGTTCCGTTTGCAGTATTTTCGTCGACTGTAAAATCGCCAGGATTTAGGACAGGCGCCAATTCGATACTGTACAGCTCATTTGCAAAACCTGATCTACCAATCAATCTTGTTCCCGATAATCGATAAGTGGATGTAAGAGCCAAGCCATCAGTTGAAAACGAACCGGGACCAAATTCGCCGTTCCCAAAGGATTCAATCACATCGCCTGACGGATCCAGTTGAACAAACGTGGTCTGACCTGTTGGCAAATTGATATCAGATTCAATATCGTTAATCGTGTTAAAACCGACTGCAGCGGCAATTAAACTTCCACCCGGCAACTCTGTGACTTGATAGACGGCTGGGAACACAACCGAGTCGCTGAGCGTTACGATCCCGTCGTCACTGAACGAAGTATCTAGTACCCCTGTATCCGTCAATTTGTAGACAACTATGCTGCCGACTGTTGTGGGGTTGGACCCGCTAAATAGATCGAATTCTGAAAAGTCGGGAGTACCACTGCCAAAGATACTACCATCACTGCCAATCGTTATTTCATGAGAGAGTAAGGTAGCCAGCGTATCCGGGCTCGTCACGTTCAAAACGCTGGCAGTGCCGCCGTCACCGAAACTGGTGTCAACCAAACCGTCCGCGTCATAGCGTTGAACAGTGGTTTGCCCGGAAGTGATCACAGGAATTCCGAGACCTGAGTCATCGTAAGGATAACCTGCTACGACCAATAGATCACTGGCATCAATTTCGACATCGGTCACATTCATCTCTGCCAACAAGTGACCATTGTCTCCAAAGGTCAGGTCGGGTGATCCAGTCGAATCCAGTTGAATAAGAAAACCCTCTCGATTCACAGCTCCATCTGCATTCAATGCGATTTGAAAATCACCGCCGGGCGTCCCGTTATTTCCTCCAGAAACTGCAGGAAGGATGCTAGTCACACCACCCAACGTGATGTCACCATTGTCATGCAAAACAAACCCACTTACCGAAAATAGTTCCTGCCCGACTCTTAGGTCAGAGTTGGTCGTCGTTAATTCAAACTCTACGAATCCATCACCTCCACCAAACGATGTATCCAGTATTCCGTTACTGTCCCATTTGGCAACGACAAGCAATGGATCATCCAGGGTAACGCCTACGGCAAAAATCGCGTCATCATCCGCGATCGCTACCGCACGTACATTCGATGGTTCGGAAACGGGTGCCGAGAGTGTTGAATCGAACGTGCCGTCTGGGTTAAATCGGTCTACTCGCAAGTTCAACTCTGGCGGGACGTCGGGCTCTATAATGTCTCCAGGGGCGGGACCGTCAAATTCGCGTTCTTGTGGTATCAAGTGCCCTGCAAAGATGTTGCCAGAGGAGTCCACTTGGAAGTCAATGGATGTGAAGTCAAGAGATGGGTCGGATGCACTCACGATACCGTCCGTTCCGAAACCGGCATCAAATGATGCCGCAAGAACTCGCCGATCCTCCAACGACTCCATTTTAAGCTTTCGCATTGATGGGCCACCGCTTCGTCGCCGTTTTCGTTGGCGTGACAACTTAGGTAGTTTCATGGTTCGCTCTTACAAAGGTATCAAAGGTAATAAATGAACAGTCGTGGCAATTAGAACACCACTCGTTGAAGTAGCATTGTGAGAACCACCGCTCAATGCAAGCGATAAATGAAGCCATGAGCATCAAAATACTGCAACGCAGCAGCGACAGAATTTGTCACGCTTGCGGCTGTGGCTTTCGCAGCACAGTCGCCGTTCTGTCTCGTTTGTGCATCAGGTTTCTTTTGTTCACCACCAGTTTGGTTGC
>CAZZDZ010000238.1:0-3257 GCA_964652675.1 uncultured Pirellulaceae bacterium | reverse complement strand
GATCATTTTGCGAAACCATTGCATCGCTGACTTGGCGATACGTTGCTGCAGAATGGATGGGTGCCCGCCAAGCGACTCTTCCATCACCAAGACGTCGTCGCTGGGCGTAACGACACGGCATTGGAAATCGTGGGGCGGAAGTGGTTTGTCGCTTTTGTGATCCAATTCGGGATAGCGGTCTACTAGCAGCAGCCAGTCTGCTTTGAACTGGTGTCGCAAAATGATTAAGGCTGCTTCCAAATCGTCCACGTCTGCCAAGGAACAAATGTCTGCTGTATTTTTCATCGAAATACCACCTCGATAGGCAGTCGTTTCTCCCAAGGCCGCAAACCAATCGCCAAGGGGTGCCGCATTGCCAAGTTCCACAACCAGCAGACGCTGGCCGATAGGGGACAACAATTCGTTGATCGCATGGTGCTGTTCGAATTGTTCGCCGTCACCGAAATACAAGTCGCCGACAACAGCAAGGATTTCTTTGCGGGTTTCGGCAATCATTTGAACACACGATTCAAAATCATCGCCCATCGCACTGATACGCAGCGAGATGGTTGCGGCGCTGACGGTAATTCCCACGCGGGGTTGGCGATCACGCGAGATCATGTCGCCCAATCGCTGTTCCATGTCGCTTTCGCCGGTCCCAAAGAATTTCATCACGCAGCTTGCGATCGTCTTTGCACTGCCGGTCATTTCCAATATTCGATCGGTAACCGTCTCGGTAAACATCCGCTTCATCTCCGCCGGCACACCAGGCAGCGAGAAGATGCGGCTATCAGGTTGCCCGTCCCTAGGTACGGCTAGATCTACCCCTGGCGCGGTACCCTGAGGGTTAAAGATTTCGCGGCTGGAGACCGGGAACATCGCCTGTAAGCGATTGCGCTCTGGCATCTCGCGCTGGCGACTTTTGAAGAACGATTCGATGTGGTCAAGCGATTCTTGACGCAACTCCAATGGTTGATCAACGACGGCCGCCAAAGCTTCACGTGTCAGGTCATCACGTGTTGGACCAAGTCCCCCGGTACAGACAACCACATCCGCTCTGTGGGCTGCCGTTCGAAAGACGTCCACATTGTGCGACAGCGTGTCGCCGACCGTGCTGTGAAAGATGACTTCGACACCAAGTTCCTGCAATCTGCGGCTCAGCCACTGACCGTTTGTGTCCAACCGTGCCCCGCTGGTCATCTCGTCTCCAATGGAAACGATTTCGGCGGTCAAATGCCTGGCTTCAATTTGTTGCGTTAGCTCTTTGCTTTGTTCTGTCATCTGCTTTCCAATCCAATTTCGTTTTCGATTTCTGGATTGTAAGCGTGATTGCCTTTCGTGGCACTTGGCCTAGCAATACGACTCGATTGGTGTATCCCTGATTGCGTTCAAAGAACATTCGTTGCTCAATCATACGCGGCCTCTTGTGGTCCAGCGGCTCGATTTCGACGTACCACCAAACATGCGATCCCTCTTCTTCGCGACCGACCCAATGAATCCGGTGCGTCGGCTTTGCTGGATCCCTCAACGTGTTTTTGGCGGCGTGGCTTTTGCTTGGTTTGTCGATGGGGTCGAATCGAAACGTTGTACCGAGGTAGTTGACGCCCCACTTGCTGACGCCATTGCTGGAGTCAAGTCTGCGTTGGATCCACTGCTCATCCAAAACACTCATGCGGATCGCGACTTCCATGCGTGACGTTTCCGAATTCCACTCGATTTCCGAGACGGTTTCGTGAACCGGGTGCATCAACACCGTCGCGATCAAAAAGGCAAAGCTGGCACCCATGATCACTTGGCCTCTGCTTTCTCAGTTTTCTTGACGTCCTTGCTTTTTCCCTTTCCAGGAGCGTTCAATTTCATTTTGTTTTCAACTGGTTTCTTCTTTGGAGCGGATTTGCTTTTTGCATCGGCCTTTGTGTCCGCCTCTTTCTTACCGGTGTCTTTCTTTGCCGTTTCCTTTTTGTCAGTGTCTTTCGACTTTGAATCCGACGACTTTTTCTCGTCATCTTTGGCCTTAGAGTCCTCGGCGTCCTTTTCTTTCTCGTTCTTTTTCGCTGCAGCCTCGGCGTCCTTCTTCTTTTTGCGCGCCTGTTGCATCTCGTTCTTTCTTTCGCCGCGTTTATGAAGCTTAAAACGACTTGGCACCAACTTTGGCGGCCAATGGTTATTGTTTTCTTCGACATCGGCAGTCTGTTGTCTCGGGTCGACTTCCAGACGCAATATTTCTTTGTCGGTCACCAACAACTTGTCAACTTGGCGGCTATCGCGACGCCAAATTTCTGCTGGGATCTCGATCGTTTCCGTTGTGTTGTCGGTGTAAGTGACGCGGAAGATAATCGGCATCACCAGGCCGCCAACATTACGAAAGCGTGCGACGTAAAAATTGGTTTTGCGACGCAGCAAAGAGCGTTGTTCGTCGTCCAACCCGTCCAGGAATTTCTGGTACGCCTTGCGGTCGGACTCTTCGACCTTTTCCGGATCGTAGTCTTCACTGTTGTAAAAATCCTTTAACCCAGGTTGCCAATCAATTCGCTTGGGCAAATCTGCATTGCGCTGCTTGCTTAAAGTAGGTTCTTTTTGCTCTTTCTTTTGCCGTTTGCGCTCGGCAGACTCATCGGGGTCGCCGCTGTCGATCTGGTACCAATTCAATGATTCGATGGCGATGTCGACGTGGTCTGTACTGAAGAACCAACCTCGCCAGAACCAATCCAAGTCGGTGCCCGACGCGTCTTCCATCGTGCGGAAGAAATCTGATGGCGTTGGGCGTTTGAATTTCCAACGTTTCGCATACTCGCGGAACGCAAAATCAAACTGCTCGCGACCGAGAATCGTTTCACGCAAAATATTCAGTGCCGTCGCTGGCTTTCCGTACGCGTTGTCACCAAACTGCAGGATTTCTTCGCTGCCGGTCATGATGGGCCGCTGGTTTCCACCGCGCATGTAGGGCACGATTTTGGCTGGGTCACCGCGTCGCGACGGATAATCTTCTTCCCACTCTTGTTCTGACAGATACTGCAAAAATGTGTTCAGGCCTTCGTCCATCCAGGTCCACTGGCGTTCGTCGCTGTTGACAATCATGGGGAAAAAGTTGTGGCCGACTTCGTGGATCACAACGGATATCAATCCGTATTTCGTCCCCTTGCTGTACGTTCCGTCTTCTTCAGGACGCGGCCCGTTAAAACAGATCATCGGATATTCCATCCCATAGACCGGGCCATTTACGCTGATTGCGACCGGGTAGGGATAAGCAAACGAATAGCGACCGTAAACTTCCAAAG
>CAZZDZ010000237.1:0-10020 GCA_964652675.1 uncultured Pirellulaceae bacterium | reverse complement strand
ACTTGGTTGCCAATAGTAAACTTCGCGGCAATCAAGTGCGGTTGGCACACTCCAGATTTCATTGAAGATATCGGGTGTCGCAGGTTCGTGCCGGCTTCGCTTCGGCTTCCCAATCGAGATCACCGAACTTCCGCTGCCCGCCCTGCGGCTGGTCACCGTCCATCAAAATGTTCATTCGCCGACGCTGCCACTTGTAGAAGTCGGCCATGAACCAACGTTTCTTCCCGGCGCGATAGTCTTGGTTTTCTTCGGTGCAGTTCAGGAATCCCGGATTGGGAATGATCTCGCAAGCAACGTCCATTGCGTCACAGGCCTTGCGAAGACGCTTCTCAATCGCAAAGTCAGTTGGGTCGATGCAGACCAGCCTGTTGGCTTTTCGATCTTTTGGCCTGATTGACTTTTGTAGTTGGTCAGCAAGCGTTGGTTTCTTTGCGTCGTAGTCGACGTACTGTACTTTGAATCCCTTGTCTTGAAGTTCGGACTCGTACCGTTTCATACTGGCGCGATGCAACCAAAGCTTCTGCTTGTGAAACTGCATCGGATACTGCAGATCGCCAAAGAAAAGCGAGTCCTCCAGCAGAATGACTCGAGACGGATCGAGCGTCAGGCCGGGATGCTTTGCGAAGAGCTGGTTTGGGAGAATTAACAGGATCATGGTTTACTTCCAGGTGCGACTCGTTTCGAATTTTCTGATGCCAACCGTCGAAAATTCGTCGCGGTAACTGGCTCGTGAATGAAGTGTAGTGTTTAGAGAAACGCTTCGTCGATTCACTCGGTTGACTTTCGATGTCGTTAACGAAGCGAAGTCTTGCCTCACGCGTAGACTTATGGTGGACGCGAGAAATCCCAACGACTGGATGAACCATTCGGGCCGGTAAAGTTGCCCTGCCTGGATTCAATCGTGTGTGATTCGCACAAAGTTCGTCATTGAAAATGATTCGCATCTTGGCTGTGATTCATTGTTCTAAATAGCATCCATTCGGAGAAGAGAAGTGAACGTCACCGAAGCTCTGCGGCAGGTAGTCGCTGATACCTACGCGATAATTGGTCAGACCCACATTTGCCACTGGAATGTACGTGGACCGTCGTTCTTTTCACTCCACACCGCGTTCGAAGAGCAGTACAGCGAGCTGTTTCTTGCGGTCGACGAAATTGCAGAGCGGATCCGTGCGAAGGGCGCACTGGCTCCTGGCGGCCTGTCGAACCTCGGCAAGATGGCAGGCATTGCCGAAATACGCGAAGATGCTGACGCCAAAGAAATGGTTCAACACCTCGTAACCGCGAATGAAAAACTGCTTGCTGATCTCAAGACTGCTCGCAATTGTGCCGCAGACGAAGGAGACTCTGAGTCGGAAGATCTGATGATCGCCAGGATTCAGGTTCACGAAAAGACTCTGTGGATGTTGAAGAGCTATCTTGAGTAACGCAGCAAACTGAAATTAGCCCTGTGGCTGGCCTGCTACTGAAGCCGCAACCAGCTTGAGGTCATCGCTGAGTTGTTGCATCTTTTCCTGGCGAGCAGACTCGCTGTGGGAACGAAGAATTGCTGCTGGATGCCATGTGACGATTGATTTTCTACAATACTCTGTCTCGATGAATTGACCGCGAACCGCAGTCAGTTTGGTGTCGGGGCCGACGATCGCATTGGCAGCCGTCCCGCCCAAGCAAAGCAATATCTCCGCTTCGTTCAGGCAGCTCCACTCCGCGTCAAACCATGGTCGACAGCAACGAACTTCCCGAGCGTTTGGCTTTTTGTGAAGACGCTTTTTGCCTCTAGGAGGTGCCGAACTTGTTAGCGATGAATTTTCTTCTTTCGGCGACGTGTGCTTGAAGTGTTTTACGATGTTCGTCACGTAAAGTTGCGAGCGATCCAGACCGGCGGTTCGTAAGGCTTCATTCAGAATTTCGCCAGCGGGTCCGACGAACGGCTTGCCTAAGACATCTTCTTGATCGCCTGGCTGTTCTCCAACCAAGACAACTTTTGCGTCTGAAGGACCTTCGCCGAATACCGTTTGGCTCGCTTGATGATGAAGGTCGCAGGCGGTGCAAACGGAAGCCATCTCCTTCAGCGATGCAAGTGTTGTTGGACGCGCAGAATCGTACTGAAGGAAATCGCTGGCCGTTTGCCCAAATCCCTCGTGCTGCTGAATCATTTGTTCGACCCGCTTGGGCGCATCGGCGAGCAAGTCTGCGATGATCTCGGCTTCGGGAAGATTCTTCCAATACCGCACCGGCATCTCGCTCCTCATCATCTTCACTTTGACGCGAGCTGGATTGAAAATATTGGCGTAGTATGTTCGCCACAGATCTTCCAGTTCATCAAAGTCGGGGGCTTCACTGCGAGTAACCCCTTTGCCGTACTGCAACGTTTGTTGATCCCAGGTCACGGATTCGTCTGGCGTTAAAATTGTCCAGTTCATCCCTTTGAAGCGACGTGAGAAGAATGGAGCTACGCGGCGAACGATTCGATGGTCAGGTTGATGCCACGCGATATAAAATTCTTCGTCATGACGTTCAACTCGACGAAAACGCACGAAGGCTTTCATCTTATGAGCATCTCGACGCACCTGCTTTTCCATCTGGTTAAGCCGATGAACATCACCGTCGGTTTCAATTTCAAGTAAGCGATTTTGTTCGTTCTTAATTCGCCAGAGAGTTCGATAAAGAAGGCTCCACCGGTTCGGGTCGCGGTGATAACTGACAGCGGTGGAGAGTGAAATAAAATTGCGTGGCACGGTGAACGCAGTCGACTGAGCAGTCTGCTGGTCATCAATCGCATCAGCAACTGCATCACCGAAAAGCGATTGCTGACCATCGTTTTCTACCAGTTGCACATCCGCTGGCGGCACATTGTCGATGATCAACGAACGTGCTGTATTTCGCCAATGATCGAAGTCTTCGATTCGGATTGTTCGCATTGTTAATCGCTCAGCTTACAGCTCACCTTTTAGGGCTGCGTCGAACGTATCGAATAGACTCAATTGTTTTTGTTTGGGAGCGATCAATCGCTTCAGATCGCCGCGATCAAGATCCGCGAGCGCAGGATTGTGGTCTTCCGTGACCACAAACGACTTGGCTCTTTTCCAAGCGACTCGCAACTTTTTCAAGTCATCGGTGCGAAGCCGTTTGTGGCGGCGAATCGAGAGTATTCGTTCCACGCTTCTCGCACCGATGCCGGGGATCCGCAGGAGTTGCTCCCTGCTGGCGGAATTGACATCGACAGGGAAGTAGTCACGTTGCTGCAACGCCCAAGCCAGTTTTGGGTCAATTTCCAAGTCTAGATTTTGATCTCCACGAACGACGATTTCGTTGACATCGAAACCGTAAAATCGAAGCAACCAATCAGCCTGATAGAGCCGATGTTCTCGAATCAGCGGAGGACTCTTGCCGGGCAGCAGAGAGTCCGCGTGCGGGATTGGGCTGTACGCGGAATAATACACACGCCTAAGCCGTTGCCCCAAGTAAAGTTCATTCGCGGTTTTCAAAATTTCACTATCGGGCGTCGCTGTCGCCCCGACAATCATCTGAGTGCTTTGTCCGGCCGGTGCAAACTTGGGCGGTCTCATGCCGGCCTTTTTGTCTGACTTGATCTCATCAATTTTCTCTTTGATGCCCGACATCGCACTGACAATTTGCGGCTTCTTCTTTTCGGGCGCCAATTGTTTTAGATCCATCTCAGTTGGCAGCTCGATGTTGACGCTCAGTCGGTCTGCCCACAATCCAGCTTCCGTGATCAGTTCTTCGTCGGCACCCGGAATCGTCTTTAAGTGAATGTACCCACCAAAGTGATGTTCCGTTCGCAGCTTTTTGGCAACCAAAGTCAACTGCTGCATCGTGTAGTCGGAGTTCTGAATGATGCCGCTACTTAGAAAGAGCCCTTCGACGTAATTGCGTTTGTAAAACTGGACTGTCAGGTCGACGATTTCATCGACCGTAAACCGAGCTCGCGGGGTATCGCTGGTCACGCGATTGACGCAGTACTGGCAATCAAAGATGCAGTAGTTGGTCAGCAGGATTTTCAGCAGCGATACACAACGTCCGTCCGGCGTGTAGCTGTGACAAATTCCCATGCCCTCTGTGCTGCCAATCTTGCTGCCCTTGCGAGTTGACTTGGAGCCACTGCTTGCGCATGAAGCGTCGTACTTGGCAGCGTCTGCGAGAATGGCAAGTTTTTGCTCGACGCTTTTCTGTTTCGTAGTCGTCAAGGAATCGCTCCGCCAGTTTCACAAAGTTCAGTGTCGCTTCTTACTCTTCCAAGTTCCCCCGTAGCGATAATTTTGGTTCTTGGGCCGCACTTCGTCTAGGCAAGCTCGGCAGACAAAAATCCAATCGCCATCTTTTTCGATTTGAACGCGAAACAAAGCGGTCTTGATTTCGCTGCAACGCGAACACGCTTTGATTCGGGTTCTCTTCACTTTCATATGGGGTTCGCTAACCGCGTTGGCTTTTGCAGCGAAAGCGGCCGACTTTGAACGAACGTCTCGATAGGTGCTTCGTTTTTCGGCCATCTGTTCTTTCACGCCAAAGCCGAAACGAATTTGGCTTTAGGCTTTTTCGCATTAACTTGATGACTTGGCCGGGCTCAAGGCCGAACTGTTCGCGAATCGCGTCGAACGTCGTGCGATCTTCCCACGCCATTTGAATGACGCGATCGGTCTCCGCTTCGGTCAAGGCTTGCATTCGTTCGTCCTCCGAAGGCTGTTACGTTTTTGGCTCAGGGTCGTTCTTGGATCGATGCCTTCGACATCTTTCGCTGCAAAATTTGACTTCGTCCCAACACTTTGCCCACTTCTTTCGCCAAGCCATCGGCTTGCCGCATCTAGAGCACAACTTTTGCGGCAGGTCCTTCTTTTTCTTCATCGCGGTTTTGTATCAGCTGACTAATCCGTCGGCAGCATCGTCCAGAGTTCCGGTCTTCCAACGTTGCAGTGCACCGAACGTGACAAAGCACCAAGGCACGCCCAAGAGAAAAATAGTGTCGTCCGCGCCGCATTCCAAGCCCCGATCTGGCTGGTCGGTTTTCTGTTGCGGCTGGTCACATTGGGCACGGGATGGAAGATCGTTTCGATCAGGCGTGATCGATGCGGCTCGCCATCTTGCATCTGGTCCATCGACTCGGCCGCCGCAGCGATCAGTTCGGTTGGCATGCCGCGACGAACTAGATCTTCATCGATGATTAAAGATGCATTTCGACTGATCGTCGGAAGTATAAGCAGCCCGATGAATGACCAGAGCGTGAACGCGCAGGCCGTCATCACGAAGCCAGCAACGCTTGAAAGACCGGCGCCGGGAATCGTCGCACAAATCATGAATCCTGCCGCATTCCAAACAAAGGCGACAAGTAGACCCCGTGTGTAGCTCCCGCTGTTGATCGCGACGGCGCGGCGGGCAATTGCCACTGCAAGCTGTTGCCGCGTGAATCTTAGCCAGCCGCGAGGGATGACGATTTTTGTATTTCTGCCGAGACCAATGATGCCGCCCGTGAACCCGACGTCCTCGTGGTCAACCACAACGGTTTTTGGGACAAAAATTTCCCAAGACTGAATCAGGGCGATCGCGTCCAGCAACTTGTCTGCCGAAGCGAGCTTGGATTCTCGCGAGAGAACCATCCTGTTGCGAATCACAAAGCACACAAGGATGCCCGTGCTGACTGCGGCAAGACCGCCAGAGAAACCAAACTGCTGGCTGAGGAGCAGGATGAAAAATCCGCCCAAAACGTAAAGAGCGGAGTGCATGATGGCAGCCTTCAAATACCCGCCGAACCACGAAGCGAAGGTTCTGTCGGATCGGTTGAACTTTCGCGGCAACAAGTAACCGCCGATGAAATCGAAAGGCATTAGCCAGATCGCCAGTAAGCCAACAACGGTGGCAAGCTGAAACGTGCCCGTGAAACCAAACCTGTTGCTGTCGCCCAACAAGGCCTGCGGAGCTTTCAAAAGAATAGCCAGGGTTGAAAGAACGACGAGCGAACCCACGCCAGTTATTCCGAGCCAGAGACGGGCGCGAGCGTAAGTCATCATTGAATTCCAAAAAGGTATGCGGTTGGCCGCAGAAAGAACCGCTTAGTTGGCCAACTCGTAACTGCCAATTTGCTTGTTTAAACGTCAAAAGTGGGCAAATACGCGACATTACTGGCCCCTTTATGAGTTTTGCCGAACCGAATCTCTTGGCTAGAGCCGAATGCGACGTGGTTGCGCCCTGGCAATGCCTGCGGTAACGATAACTCGGCACCTTTCACACACAACGGAATCATCGATGTTCGGTTCAAAATCGAAGAAGGAGAAGCTTGAAGAAAAGCTTCAGAAGCTGCTCCAAGAAGCCTACGAACTTTCGCGGGTAAACCGCAGGAAAAGCGACGAGAAAACGGCCGAGGCCGAAGGTCTTAGGAAACAAATCGATTCGATGGATTAGTCCGCTCGGCTGCTACAAACGGAAGGGTAGATGATGAATGTGGACCAAGCTTAAGATGAATGTGGACCAAGCTCAAAGTTGGTTGGATCCGAAATCCGTTACAGCGGACGTTGCACAGCACTTCCACCCGAGATCGTAGAACTTGATTCAGGACAGCCCAAAAACCATTCTGCTCACCGGGGCGACAGGCTACATCGGTGGGCGGCTGCTACCGCTTCTGACTGGCGACGGCCACCGAGTTCGCTGTTTAACCCGGCGTGAATCAAATCGCGAAAACTTTCAGCATCCCAATGTCGAAGTCGCGGTCGGCAACGCACTTGATCTCGCTTCGCTCGAAGACGCTCTGTGCGGCGTGCACACTGCGTACTATTTCATCCACTCGATGGGTGACAGCGAAGATTTCGAGGAACTGGAAACTCGCGCCGCGGAGAACTTTGCCGCGGCATGCACCAAGCAAGGCGTGAAGCGAATCATCTACCTTGGAGGTCTCGGGAATGAAGCCGACAATCTGTCCAAGCATCTTCGCAGTCGTCAGCGAACCGGGAAGATTCTACGGACATCGACGGCTTCGGTAATCGAGTTTCAAGCATCCATTGTGATCGGGTCGGGCAGCCTATCGTTCGAGATGATCCGAGCTCTTGTTGAACGCTTGCCCGCGATGATCTGCCCGAAATGGGTACGCGTGATGGCCCAACCAATCGCGGTCGAGGATGTCCTCAGTTATCTGCTGGAAACATTAAGCCACGAAGTCGGGGAGTCAGCAATTTACGAAATCGGCGGACCAGACCAGGTTTCTTACGGTGAAATCATGCAGCGTTATGCGCAGCAACGTAGCCTTCGCCGCTTGATGATCCCGGTTCCTCTGCTCACCCCGTATCTCTCAAGTCTGTGGTTGGGGCTAGTGACGCCACTCTATTCGCGCGTTGGTCGCAAACTTGTCGACAGTTTGCGTAATCCAACGCTGGTCAGCAGCGACAAAGCCCGGGAAGACTTCACGGTCGTTCCGATGAACGTGGAAGAATCGATCGCACGCGCTTTGATACACGAAGACAAAGAATTCGCCGAAACGCGTTGGTCGGATGCGTTCTCATCGGGCGGCGAGAACAAGGGCTGGGGCGGCGTTCGTCTCGGATCACGTTTGGTCGACTCGCGAACCCGCGAAGTGAGTTTGAATTCAGCGAACGCATTTGCGCCCATTCGTCGAATTGGCGGTGACACGGGTTGGTACTACGGAACGTGGCTTTGGAAGATTCGTGGCTTTCTGGATTTACTTGCCGGAGGCGTCGGAGTTCGTCGAGGTCGCCGAGACCCAAACAATCTTCGGGTTGGCGACACGGTGGATTTCTGGCGTGTAGAAGAAGTCATCGAAAACAAGGTGCTTCGACTAGCTGCGGAAATGAAGGTCCCCGGTCGCGCATGGCTGGAATTCGAGGTAACGGAATTAGAGGATGGGTGCACGGTCCGGCAGACAGCCATCTTTGACCCGGTTGGACTGTGGGGAATACTCTACTGGTATTCGCTTTTCCCGCTTCACGAATTCGTGTTTGGTGGAATGCTCAGAAACATTTGCAAAGACGCATTGAGAATCTCTGAGGAATCTGTTTGACGAACAAATCATTGGCTTTGCCGCGACCCAACGATGCAAGTCTGCTCATTCGATTTCGCCGAAGAATCAGAAAACTGTTTTTAACACTTGCCAACCGTTGACACTGTGAAGCACGAAAGACGTGCGGGAGGAAGTTCGGATTGTTTTCAACATCGCCTCCCCAACGAAACAAACTTTTGGAAGGTGAAAGATGAGAAGCGTGAAAGTTATTGCAGCGGCTGCAGCCCTGACAATCTTGGTTGGGTCAACCTCAGTTCAAGCAGGTTGTGGAACTTGCGACAAGACGGTCGTTGAAAACGCGGTCAAAATTGACGGTTTCAAAACCCTCGTTGCGGCAGTCAAGGCTGCAGGATTGGTTGAAACATTGTCGGGCGATGGGCCATTTACCGTTTTCGCACCAACAGACGAGGCATTCAAGAAGCTACCAGAGGGAACTTTGGAAAGCCTGCTGAAGCCAGAAAACAAGGGAAAGCTAGCCGACATTTTGAAGTATCACGTCGTCCCCGGCGCAGTGATGGCCAAAGACGTTGTGACGTTGGAGAAAGCGAAAACCGTTCTTGGCAAGAACGTGCGGATCAAGGTCACCGACGGCAAAGTGAAGATCAATAAGGCCAACGTGGTGAAGACTGACGTTAAGAGCTCAAACGGTGTCATCCATGTCATCGACACAGTGATTTTGCCGCCAGAGAAAAAGAAGAAGTAGGCTTTGTGCTGATTCTTGGCATTTCGACACGCCAGTTGCAGTTGTCTGCCACTGGCGTTTTTTCAGCTCGATCGCATCCGAACAATTTACAGACACCATGAACAAATCGTTTTGCTACTTGCTCTTCGCTCTCTTGAGCGTGCCATCGCATTTCTTATTCGCGCACACGCCTGTCGAATTTCTGGAAGTCTTGGAAGGCAAGCCGGGCAACGCAATCAAACATGATGTTGAGACAAAGAGCGTTCTCGATGCAGCCAAGCGAACTGTTTCACTGCAAGGGCCAACGCATTTTTCGCTTGGCGTCGGATGCTCCGATCGCGCGGCGAAAACTCCAACAGCCCATTTGTCTTGGTACAAAATCACCGATCCTGCCAAGCAGGAGATTCGCGAAGTTTCGGTGATTGATCTGATCCGCGGCGCGGAGGCAAAGACGATGAAGGTAGGGAAGGCGGAGTACTTCTTAACGCCAGCACAACGGATCACGACGGGGCCACCGCCTAAGGTTCCCGACGGATTGGATCACTACACAGCTTACCGAATCGAAGACGCAAAACCCTACAGTTTGGACGTGAAGCTTTCTGGATCCGTTGGCGGCGCAGATCGAAAAATTGGCAAGGCTGTTTATCTTTGCGTCGCATCCGAGCAATGGCATCACGACGACTACTCGTCGGCTTCACACAGTCGCGATTGCTTCGTCGTTTACGAACTCAGCGAAACATCTGGATCAGCGCCATTGAATGCAATCGACGAGTTTGGATTGCATCAAATTACGACTGGCAAAAGCAGTTTCCTTTGTGTCAAGGGAAGCCTCTCGCTCGCTAACTAGATCGACGACGAGCACCAAGTCGCCACCTCCGCGCGTCATGCTCCGCAATTTGTGGACATCAAACTGCCCATCGCTGGTCTCTGTTTGCTTAGACCGGCAAAATCTTACGACGGAATTTGTTTGTCGCGTCGGTGTCTCTCCATGTCTCGCGAGTGTTTACTGGGCTGTTAACTTGGGGTGATTGTTAACCCGAGACACCGAGAGTTGGTTGCCGTCTGGTGCGGGGGGCCTTGCCGGAATGTGGGCCGTTCGGCATTGGGGCCCTTGCCAGACGGTGTAATGCGAGACATCGCGAGAGTTAACAGGATGTCGGCACAGAAGCCGCGTTTTGCGGGGTAGAAACGAAAAAAGGCCGAGCACGAGTGCTCGACCTTTTTGCTTACTGGTGCCAGACAGCCAATTGGCTGCCAAACGGCAAGGCTCCCCTTTCGAGACTCCCGACGCAGAAAGAGATCGCATCAACGCATTGTCAAA
>CAZZDZ010000236.1:5046-10083 GCA_964652675.1 uncultured Pirellulaceae bacterium | reverse complement strand
GGGCATAGCCGTCGGCTGACCCAAAAATGGGTTGGCTGAACGCGCCAGCAATCGTACAGATCGGTACGTAGATCACGTAGGCAGGAATGCTAAGTCCGGCAGCGAGAAGTGTCTTGTGGCCGATTCCGATTTTCGTTGGCGTCAACGAAACCATCAGTAAGGTGATCGCGACAAACCATCCCACAAATGGAAAACCGAGCACGAAAAAAGGATGAGTATCGTTCAGCGACAACGCGATCAAGGCTCCCACAATCAAACCGGCCACTACTGCCAGCCCAAATATCCCCCACCATCCGATCGCAAACTCAGGAGATCCTGGTGGCAGTTGCAGCTCGGTTGGAGTGGCAGTTGGTGGCTGATAGGGATTGTCATCCGACATGAAACTTCCTTTATGCGTTTCCCAAAAAAGCCGACTAGATTCGCTGTTTCGGTGTGCTGAGTTACCTCGAGCGCGTTGCTGCGATCCGTAGCCTTGTCATGCTGTTAAACTCTTGGGGGCGGATACATCCCCTTTCCATCTCTATCCAGTATTCAGGAATATACACGATGAATGTTCGCTTGCTTCCGATGATCAGCTTGATTGCTGTTTCGTTTCTGACTGATTCGGCATTTGCCCAGCAGAGCAGCGGCGACTGGAACCAATGGCGTGGGCCCAACCGTGACAGCATCGTTTCGGATGCAAACTGGCCATCGAAACTTGATGGGGCATTGAATTTGGTTTGGGAAAAACCCCACTCACCCAGCTACAGTGGTCCTGTTATTAACGGCGATCTGCTGTTTACAACCGAAACGATCGACAAAACGTCCGAGAGGGTCACCGCGTACAAGTTAGGTACTGGCGAAGTTGAGTGGACGCGTGAGTGGCCCGGCGCAATGGCCGTTCCGTTCTTTGCGGCATCCAATGGTGACTGGATTCGTTCCACTCCGATTGTGACCGATGATGCGTTGATCATTCTGGGGATGCGAGACGTTCTATCATGCCTGGATCCAAAAACCGGCGAAGACAAATGGCGGGTTGATTTCCCAGCAGCGATGGGAACCCCGCTGCCGTCTTTTGGTGCCGTGTGTTCGCCGTTGGTTGATAACGATGCGGTTTATGTCCAAACCGGAGGTGCGGTTGTCAAACTTTCCATCGCCGATGGCAGCGTGGTTTGGAAAGCGCTGGAGAACGGTGCGGGGATGAAGAGCAGTGGCGCTTTTTCGAGTCCCGTTATCGCAACCTTGGCCGGAGAAAAACAACTGGTCGTACAAACACGCCAAGAGCTGTGCGGCGTTGATCTTGATAGTGGTGGCGTTCTGTGGAAACAACCGATTCAGGCGTTTCGTGGAATGAATATTTTGACGCCGCTTGTGATGGGCGATCAGATTTTCACATCAGCTCATAGCGGCATCGCACAGTTGTTTCAGATCAAGAAAACCGACGACGCTTGGTCGGTCGACGAACTTTGGAGTCAAAAGCTGCAAGCCTACATGTCGTCACCGATCATGATCGGCGATTCGATCTACCTGCACATGAAGAACCAACGGACGGCTTCGATCGCAGTTGCCGATGGCAATATAAATTGGACCAGTTCGCCATTCGGTAAATACTGGAGCATGATTAGCAACGGCGATCAGATTTTGGCACTCGACAACCGTGGCGATTTGCTTTTGATCCAAAGTGACGCTGACAATCTTAAAATTCTGGACCAGCAAAAAGTGGCCGATGATTCGTGGGCCCACTTGGCAATTCAGGGCGACCTGGTGATTGTTCGCGACCTAGCCGCGATCAAGGTCTTTCGCTGGAAGTAACTTTCGCAACAATGATCGCTACTGTCGCCCACATAAACTGATTGCCGAAATTGACGGATTGCTGAATTTGATGCCTGAAAACGATTTGCCCTACGATTCATTCTTGCTGGTTTCGTTTGGTGGCCCCGAAGGCCCCGATGATGTGATGCCCTTCCTGGAGAACGTTCTGCGCGGAAAGAATGTTCCTCGGGAACGAATGCTAGAAGTCGCCGAACACTACAAACATTTTGGTGGCGTCAGCCCGATCAACGAACACAATCGTCAGTTACTTGCTGCGATCCAAGCGGAGTTTGCCGCCAATGACGTTGGGTTGCCCGTTTACTGGGGCAACCGAAACTGGGCTCCCATGTTGCCCGACACAATTGCCAAAATGCGTGACGACGGTTGCAAACGCTCGCTCGCTTTCTTTACCAGTATGTTCAGCTGTTACAGCGGTTGTCGGCAATACCGCGAGAACATTGTGGCGGCTCAGGAAAGCGTTGGCGAAGGGGCACCGATTATCGAAAAGGTACGGATGGGGTTTAACCATCCTGGTTTTATCGACACGATGATCGACAACGTCAACGAATCCATTTCGTCGCTTGGCTGCAGCGGTGATCAGGCAACCGTGATGTTTACCGCACACAGCATTCCAATGTCGATGGCCGACAACTGCGACTACGTCAAACAGTTGACCGAAGCCAGCCGACTGGTGGCCGAAGCGACGCAGGCCGGTTCGTGGCGATTGGTTTTCCAAAGTCGCAGTGGGCCACCGCAGATTCCTTGGTTGGATCCCGATGTTTGTGACGCGATTGCTGAGATGGACGATGAAACCAAGTTGTCCAATCTGGTGATCGTGCCGATTGGATTCGTTAGCGATCACATGGAAGTCATGTTCGATTTGGATGAAGAAGCTGCGGAGCTTTGCCAACAACGTGGAATCAAAATGGCGCGAACAGCCACCGCCGGTACATCGCCAAAATTTGTACAGATGATCCGATTGCTGGTTCAAGAACGTCTTGGCATGACGGCAGAGAAGTTGTGCGTTGGTGAACTTGGAGCATGGCACGACGTTTGCCCACAAGACTGCTGCACGTATACGCCGCGCCGCCCTGGCCGGCCCACCGCATAGCAGGATTGCTCCATAGGGTGGGCGCGAGCCGCTTACAATAAGTTGGCGCGAGCCGCTTACAACAAAGCGCGTGATTGCAAACGGCTGACGGCTGATGCCACGGTCGGCGGCGTTGATCCCAATGCATCCGCCAGCGCGTCGACGTTTGGTTCCAACGATGAACTCCAAGCGGTCAGAACTTGGCGATCGAATGTCAGTTGCCCAAATTCTGTTTGCAACACTTGCTTCAGTTTTTCAATCGCTGCGTTTCCTTCGTTCGCCTCGAAGAACTGCCCGCCGGTCAGTGTGCTCATCAGGCCAAAGTGCGGTTTGACGGACCGATTAAGTCCGATTGCGTACAGGGTCACATTTGCCTCTTCTGCTTTGGCTGCGACACTTTGAATCGTTTCACCAGAGGGACAACCGTTTGGAAAACCATCTCCGGCCGCGCCAACGCCATGCGGTGGCGCGTCGCCGACCAAAACGGCAATGCGACGCGCGTTCACTCGCCATTTCAGTTTTCGCAGCGCCGAAACCACACCCGCGAATACGGCTTCGGGCGCATCGCCGCCGCCATTTACCTTCAGTGCTTTGATGGTCTTTTTGGCTTTCGCCGAGTCATCGGTGAAAGGATAAACACGCGAAACCATGTTGTCTTGCGGTGGGTGATCACGGTATTCCACGATTCCCAGCCGCATGTCGACATCATTACCGTCGGCCAGCGCGTCGATCACTTGCACTAATTGCTTTTGTGCCGCGTGAATCAGGTTGCTCATGCTGGCAGTCGTGTCCACAACGAACGCCAAGTCAAATTGGTTGATGTGTTTCATTGCGATCGAACGAAGTCGAAAGGAAAAGAAAATTGTCCGTGCAAGTTCCAAAAGCGTCGATAGACGTACAGGAATTGAACCCGCATTCTTGGTTTAATAGACCAATGCCTTACCTTTAGGCGAACGTTTGTAAGCTCTCGTGGTGGGGCACGGACAATGTTTTGTTGGCCGCCGGTTGGCGGCTGATAGTAAAAGAAAAACGCACGTACGAGTGCTGCAAGCGGATTCACTTCGTGATGCTCTACCACTGAGCTACGGCCTCGAAAAATTCAAGTAAGGCCGGTGGGATTCGAACCCACGTCAGTCACGTTAAAAACAGTTTGTAAGCTCGCGAAATGGGGTACGCGCGTTTTTGGATGGTTCCCGTACAAGTTGCATAAGCGTTGGAAACTAGTGCTCTACCTCTGAGCTACAGGCCACAGTTTCAAAACGGTTTGAAAGTTGACCTGGCAGGATTCGAACCTGCGACCACTCGAATGTAAATCGAACGTTTGTAAGCTTTTGACGTGGGGTACGGGTGTGCTGTAAATGGTTTGGGAGGAAAGTCGCTGGAGCGAAAAGGCGATCCAGCGATACAAAGGTTTAAAAAATTCCGTGCAAGTCACAGGAGCGTTGGTAAACATTTCTGTTGCGTGTACCAGTTTCGCCAAACAGGCCGAAGCCTATTGTGGGATTCGAACCCACAAAACCTTTCGGTGACAGATTTCTATAGTTTGTAAGCTCATGCCATTGGGCACGGATGTTTTTATTGGACCAACAGTAGGTCTACCCAAACACGGCTTGTGGCCGGAGGGTCAAGTTGTCTGTTTCGTGTCGGTCGATGACGTAGCTTTGCAGTTTGTGCACATGTACGTTCAAGTAGCTCGCTGTTGCGTTCTTGATTTGCTGGTCGCTACTTTCGCTGCCCACGTCAAGATCGTTAAGCGGGATGTCAACGCTGCGTCCGTCAAAGCGAACGTGAAGCAGTCGTGTCGTTGTGGTTGGCGCCACCATTTCGTTGTCTCCGTAAAATCAATGTCTTGGTCGAACCATCGGTTCGCGTCGGTAATATGGACACGTTGCTATAGGGCAGGTTCACAAAAAGTAGACAGAAGCCGGTTTTTGATGTTTCTGCTCAAGATCAACAGCGGACGATTACGCAACTTGCCCACAAAGACGCACGTCGCCCGTTAGAATCTGGTGACCATTGCCTTTCAAAGTTCGAGCACCAGCATGAAAAATATCCGTCGACGCGAATTTATCCAACAAACAGCCTCTAGCGTCGCTGCGACAACGGCGGCGGCCAGCTTAGTCGCACCCGTTTCCGCGCAAGACAATTCGTTCGCA
>CAZZDZ010000236.1:0-4946 GCA_964652675.1 uncultured Pirellulaceae bacterium | reverse complement strand
AAGTTGCCTGATTCGCTTGTTCACCCACGTGGCTGGGAAACTCTCAACCCAGGCTATTGGAAAATCGAAAACGGCGCCTTGCGTCGGCGACTTACCAATTTGGGCGATCGAGCGCGTGGCACTGGATTTCCATTTCATTACATGTCCAAAGGCACCACAATGCGAACGGACTACGATCCCAGTTTGCACGCTGGTGTGATCTATCGCAGCGACGTGCGGATGCAGGGTGACTACAAGGTCGTCGCAGCGTTCACTTATCAGGGGGCAGACTTGACGCCCAAAGCCGGCGATGACCCCAACTGGAAAATGTACCAAGGCGACTACGGTTACTTTGGAATTGCACTGGGGGCCAAGTCGTTAATGGAAAGTTACGGCAAGATCCGTAATACGACTCAGGCAATTGTCGGCGCGGACGGCAAAGGTCAATTTATCGCGCCGAAAAAGAAGAAACGGAGTCAGGGCACCGGAAAGTTGGCGCTGAAGGAGGGCGATCAAGTGACGATCGAATTGGAGGTGAAATTTGCGGATCAAAATGCGAACGTGGCGATGACGGTTTCGCATGGAGGTGAATCGACTGTTACCGAAACGAAAATGCCTCGACGCAATGCGGTTGGCTTCGTCGGAATCGTTGGCCGAGGGTTATTGGATTTCCAAGTCGATTCGTTTGAAGTGAAATCGAAATCCGCTGAACGATTAACCATTCCGGAATTTGATTGCTACGTCTGCTACCCGCTTGGCGACACTTTGCATCAAGACGCAAATGGACGCTGGACAGCACGCTTTGTCAGCATGTTCGCTAGTGACGGCGAAAAGGCGGAGATTCGGATTGCCGATTCACCAGACCCTGTCGATGGTTGGTCACGCGTCGCTGTTGCCGGAACCGGAGCGATTGTGAACAACAGTTGGCGGCGGAATACTTGCGTGATCAATGCAACTTTGCCAGCGAATCCCGCCGACGCGACGATGTACTACACGATTTGGAAAGACGGCAAGAATGTCACCGCGGACACACGCATCGGAACGAATGCCGTTGGCCCCGGCACCGGTTACGTTGGCGATGTTCCCTCCAGTGGTTCCTATGTCGGGCGATTACCGCAACTGAAAGCACCGTACAAAATGTGCGGACTTTCCTGCCACGCGATCACAAGTGGATTGCAGATGGCAGGCGATGACGGCTACAAGATCAAAGGCGGAGGCGACGATTGGCAGTTTCGCGACCAGCCGACTCAGGGCGCTTACAAACATCTGGAAGACTTCGATTTTCAAGTCATGCTGTGGGAAGACGACGTTTGGTACATGGAATTGGTCATGTACCCGCCCAGCACCGATGACGCTTATGAAATTGTGACTCAATCGATTTGTGGCCCCACCAGTCGTTGGCAAATGATGCGTCACTGGAACGTCATCAATCCAGGCGACCATGACTACGGAATGGATGACATCAAAGGCCCCGAACAATTGGTGATTCGAAGCGTCCCCGGATTAGGGCAAGACATCACGTACATTCAACGCAATTTTCAGATCGTTCACCATTTGACAACGGGCGCCGAAGAGGCCGATCCACTGGAGAACCCAAAGAAATGGCGGGCGTGGAAGATGCCCAATCGCGACTTTACGTTTGTGATTTTGGATTCGCGACTTTGGCGCAGCAGTCAAGATACCGACATGTGGGACGACTCGGGCTGGGACAAATTCAAAAGCCTGTACGACCGCACCGATCCTACACGCAGTCTGCTGGGCGAAGAACAGTTTGGTTGGCTGCAGCAGTTGATCACCACGGACGCATCGCGATTGATTTGTCTGACCGGGATCAACGGCATGCACACGGTTTGGACGGGTGGCAAAGGCAAATCAGAAAGCAGCACGCATCCCAAGAAATTTAGCCAGCGCGATCGCGTGACCGCTGACTATGCCGGTTGGGTCAAAGCCGGCTCGGATCGCGTGATCGAATTACTCGGTTCGCGCGACGGAATCGTGACCGTTTACGGCGATGTACACAATGGATGCATCATCAAAAACAAAGAACACAATCTGATCGAATGCAGTTTTGGCCCAATCGGTCGTAGCGGCGGTCGTGGCGTGATTCCAGGATTCGGACCGGAGATGCAAGACGTCGATGGACGCGATGTCACAATCCACTCGCTGTATCACAAAGAGTTTGCCGATGCACAGCTGAACCGGCACGCGCCAGGTGATCCGTTTTACTGGAATTTCCTAGAGATGGAATTTGATCCGACCAAGCGTGATCCAAAGATCGGCTTGCGAGTGCGCAACATGATCGATTCGCCCAAAGAAACGCCACGTGGTGGAGGGGCATTGGAAACGACCGCGTCACGAACTGGTCGCAAGCCAACATCGACGCTCCCTGCCATCAAGACGCTGCCCAACGCCGATGTTCGTTTTACAACGATGAACGGCGTGCCGATTCGGGCAAGCCGAAGTGATCGCGACGGGGATGTTCATCTGCCAGGCCTTGTCGATATCCCCACTGGAACCAGAATCCTGATGCTTGCGTTTGACGGATCCAAGACGGAATCGAAAACGATCGAAACCATCTAGTACTCATGCCGTAGTGGATTTCGCCGGAAATCCCATACACACAGTAATTCTGGCGAATCCCACTACCTGTCATACCTGGTCTGACAGGCACTAAGCGATTTTGTTCATTCGTTGTGCAAAGGCGATTCACAGTGTGCATAATGTTGCGACCACCCCAATCCCACCTACACGCCTCCGGTCTCATGCTATCCAAAATTTCGTGTCTTTGTTTGTCGGTTCTCTTTGTCGCCTCGCACGCTTTCGCGGCTGACAAACCGAACATCATTTACATCATGTCCGATGACATGGGATTTTCGGATATCGGTTGTTACGGCAGCGAGATCGATACGCCCAACTTGAACAAGCTGGCTGAGAATGGATTGCGGTTCACGCAGTTTTATAACACCGCGCGTTGCTGCCCGACTCGTGCGAGTCTTATGTCCGGTTTGTACCCACACCAAGCTGGCGTGGGCCACATGATGGACGATCGCGGCTACGACGGTTACCGCGGCGAAATCAATCGTGAATGCGTGACGATCCCCGAAGCTTTGAAATCCGCAGGCTACAAAACTTACATGGCAGGCAAGTGGCACATTACCCGCAAGATCGGCCCCAAAACGGAAGACGAAAAGAGTAACTGGCCAAGACAACGCGGCTTTGATCGTTTCTACGGAACGATCCACGGAGCCGGCAGTTTCTTTGACCCCAACACTCTGACTCGAGACAACGAATTCGTATCGCCGTTTAACGATCCAATGTATACGCCCAAGCATCGTGATCACGAAACGTTTTATTACACCGATGCGATCGCGGATCACACGGCAAAGTACATTCGCGAACATCATTACCAAGACGACGATAAACCGTTCTTTGCTTACGTCAGTTTCACCGCCGCCCACTGGCCGATGCATGCCTTGCCGCACGATATCGAAAAGTACAAAGGCAAATACGACGACGGATACCAAGCCATTCGCGACGCGAGATACAAACGGATGGTTGAAATGGGCGTCATCGATGCCGAATCAACCGTCAATTGGCCGATCCCCGATCAGTGGAAAGAAAAGGAACATTGGGAATGGGACAAACGCAACATGGAAGTCTATGCGGCGATGATCGACAGCATGGACCAAGGCATCGGCCGTATCATCGAAGCCTTGAAGGATACTGGTCAGTTCGAGAACACACTGATTTGTTTCTTTCAAGATAACGGTGGCTGTGCAGAAAACTATGGACGCGGCAACAAAGGCGGACCGCGCGCCGACAAACCAACGATGAAACCTCTAAGCGTTGATTACTTGCAACCAGACATGACACCTAAACAATCGCGTGACGGATTTGCCATGCGAGCTGGCCGCGGTTCGATGGCCGGGCCAGCCGACACAGCAATCGGATACGGCCGCGGCTGGGCCACGGTCAGCAACACACCGTTTCGCGAGTACAAACACTGGACGCACGAAGGCGGAATTTCAACACCGTTGATTGTTCATTGGCCAGACAAGGTGACTCGAAAAGGCGAACTGGAAGCAACTCCCAGCCACTTGATCGATCTGATGGCGACCGCAGTGGATATCTCCGGAGCGACTTATCCAGAAACGTTCCACGATGGAAACAAAATCAAACCGATGGAAGGCAAAAGTTTGATGCCCGCTTTCTTAGGCAAAGAAGTTGAACGCGAAGCGATCTATTGGGAGCACGAAGGCAACCGGGCTGTCCGTGTTGGTGATCACAAACTGGTTGCCAAAGGAGCCAGAGGGGCTTGGGAGCTGTACAACATCGCCAAAGACCGTAGCGAGCAGCATGATCTCGCAGAACAGCAACCCGAATTGGCAAAGAAGCTAGCTGACATGTGGCAAGCTTACGCAGAACGCGCCAACGTATTGCCGCTGAACCCCGGATCCAAGCAGAAGCAAACGTTCAACAAAAAGCAAAAAGAGTTTACGCTGGATTCCAGCGCGGATTTGACCAGCCAAGCAGGCCCGTACATAGTCAATCGTCCGCTGAAAGTGACCGCAGACGTCGACGTAGCGGGCGATGGTGTCATCATCGCACAAGGAGGCACATCGCAAGGCTGGGCGATTTATGTGCAGGACGGCACATTACGATTCGCAACGACAGTGGACAACAAACGCACTGTGATTGATTCCAAAGCCGGGGTGGTAGGCAAGCAACAAATTTACGTCTCAATGACCAAGAAAGGCATCTTGAAAATGCTGATTGGCGGAAAGGAAGTCGCCAAAGAGAAACTGGAAAGCGTGCCGACCTCGCAACCACAAGATGGATTACAAGTAGGCCGGGACACCGGCGGACAAGTTGGCGACTACAAACCGCCCTTTGAGCTAGACGGCAAGGTCGAAAAAGTATTGTTGAAGGTCAATTAGCCAGCCCAACTTGCTGGCGCTGTGGTCTCA
>CAZZDZ010000235.1:0-10122 GCA_964652675.1 uncultured Pirellulaceae bacterium | reverse complement strand
TGATCGTCGATCGTGCAGTAGGACCAACGAATCAGCCGCCTCGCGCCCATTTCAGCCAGTTGTTGACCCACGTGTTCACGGGTGCTCGGAAGGCGTTGGCGAATGCGGACTCGAATGGAGTTCCGCCGTCTAGGGCTCGCATGCAGGCGTCGAAACTCTTGCGATTTTTTCGATCCATCATCGTTGTTGCGATCGCGGCGCTAACCAAGTCGGTTTGCTCAGGCGTCAGTTTGTTACCCAAAAACGTTTTTGCATCCTTGCAAGCCGCTAAGGCTTCGGAAAGTTCTGCTTCGCGTTTCAGTTTTGCTTGGCGGTCTTTGGTCGGTTTTCGATTTGCGATCGACGAACCGATTCCTTCGGCAAACCATCGCGGCACATTGCCACCGCGTGTTGCCACCGCCAAACTTGCGATGGGCGACAACAATCTTGCAGCAATCACGTCTTCTTCGTCGCGATCGGTTGCGACGACAGACGCGTAAGCATCGATCCCGTCGAATTTCCAATGGCTGGTCCAATCCGATGGCACCCCTCGGCCTTCGACCATCTTGGCAAATTCGCTGTAGTCGTAGCGTCGCGGCAGAACAAAAATGGTCGCTTTGCCGTGAAAGAAGTCGTCGCCGTCGCCACCTTTGACAGCAGAGCGGACGGTTTTCATGTGGCTTTCCGCATTCTTGGCAACCAGATCGATCGTCGCCTTGGCCGAAGTGCCAGTGACATAGAAGTGATCCGTGACGGCTGTGTTGATCGGAGCGGACGTGTTCGACAAACCCAAGTTCTTGGCAGCCAACGATTGTCGTCTTTCGTTCATCTGCTGCGACGTTGCATTTGCGGCCCAAGCCATTTGGGCCATCACCGAAATCGGCTGAGTCGGACTGCTTCCGTCGAACGTCGCGCCTTCGTCGATCCAGGTGGAAATCAACTGAATGTCTTTGTCGCTTAGCGCAGGCCGTCCACCGGCAGGCATTTTTTCGCCTTCGATACCGGGAGAGCCTTTCAATTTCTTGATCAGCAAACTCTCTGCGCTCTTGCCGGGTGAAACGATTTCCCCGCTGTCGCCGCCTCGCAGCAGATTCGCAAAGTTATCCATGTTCAATCCGCCGCGAACTCGCATCGCGTCGATGTGACATCCGTTGCAGTTCTTGATCAAGACTGGGGCAACATGTGTGGCAAAGCTAACGGTTTCTTTGCCGGTCGCCATTTTGATTTCGGGTGTTTTGTTGCGCCCGTCGCCTGCGGGAGCGGGGCCGCCTGAAAGGGAAGCATTCGGGTCCGCGCCGTCAAACTTGGCACCCTGTACGATCCAACCCTTGAGCACAGCGAGTTCCTGACCGGAGACTTTGCCGCCACCGCGAGGCATATCGCCGGTTTCGATCGTTTCGATCAATCGACTGCCAATTATATCTCCGGCAAAAATCACGACTCCTTCGGGTGGTCCCTTCATCAGCTTTGCGTAAGTGGCCAAATTGAATCCGCCCCTGGACCCTTGTTCGTGACATTTTCCGCAACGGTTGGACAGAATGGGGGCAACCTGTTTTGTAAAACTGATTGCGTTGGGATCAGGCTTGGGCGTCGTGGGCTTGGCAGGTCGAACCGGTCGTTTGACGACCGGCTTGGGAGCGGGTTTAGCGACTGGCTTTGTTGCCATCGCGGTTGGCTCGGATGGTTTTTGAAACGGAGGCAATGCGATGCCTTCGAATTCCAACATCGCATGGGCTTTGGAAACGCGTGTGATCGCGGGCGACAGGGCTTTGAAGACATCGGGCGACCCCGACTTGACCGCCATGTCGATCTGCTTCATTGCGTTGCGAATGTGACCGCCAGCCGATTCGTACTTGCCCGCAGCGTAGTCCTGGCCGGCTGATTTGACGGCCGTGTTGATCGCATCGACGGCTTTCATTTCGGTCGCCGAAAGATCTGCGGCGGCACAACGATCGCTTGTCATGCCAAAAGCAAACAGGCACACGGACAGGCAAAGCAGCACAAATATCTGACGCATCACGATTCCTTTGAAAGTTCCGCCGGCCGATCTAGTGGCAATCGGTCCGCCTATTTGGAACGCATTACACAAGTATAAAGTACCCACGATCAGATTTCTTGGAAATTGTCGCTCAGGCGGACTTGGTTGCGTAGCCTTGTGGGTGACTTTTGTGCCAATTCCAGGCGGTTTCGACAATGGATTTGACGTCCATGTATTTCGGTTCCCAGTCCAACAGTTTTCGTGCCAGCGAAGCATCGGCGGTCAGTTCGGGCGGGTCGCCGGCACGACGTTGTCCCATTTCTTCGGGAATTGGGTGACCTGTCACTTCACGACAGGCTTCGACGATTTCGCGAACGCTGGTGCCACGCCCGGTACCCAAATTCAAACACAGGCCTTTGCCGGGCTCGATTCGCTCGAGTGCTCGTAAGTGTGCATCGCCAAGATCATCAATGTGAATGTAGTCTCGCACACAAGTTCCATCGGGCGTTTCATAGTCATCGCCAAAAATCATGATCTTGTCGCGCTGACCCAAGGCGACTTGCAACACGATCGGGATCAAGTGTGATTCGGGATCGTGGTCTTCGCCGATGCTGCCATCGGGCCGTGCACCAGCGGCGTTGAAATATCGCAGCGCTGCAAAACCAAAGTCATACGCTTTTGCATAATCGGCGAGCGCGTTTTCAATCACCAGTTTGGTGAATCCGTACGGATTGATCGGCGCTTTGGGAGTTGTTTCTGGAATGGGAACCACCGATGGTTCGCCGTAGGTAGCCGCTGTACTGCTAAAGACAATTTTTTTCACATTGGCTTCGCGCATGCTGTCAAGCAGTTCGATGGCCGCGATCACATTGTTGCGGTAGTAAAGCGCGGGATCGGTGACCGATTCGTTGACTCTTGCGAATGCGGCGAAGTGCATGACGGCGTCGATCTTGTTGTCTTTCAAAGTCGCGACGACTTTCTCGCGGTCAGACAATTCGCCTTCGACCAACATTCCATCCGGAACGGCTTCGCGGTGTCCGCGCGAAAGATTGTCGTAAACGGTCACATTTTGGCCAGCATCTAATAGCAAACGGACTGCGTGCGATCCGATATAGCCGGCTCCACCGACGACCATGACATTCATGTTGGTTAGCTCTTGTAGGTCCGAAAATCTTGAATATTGGAATAACCGCCAAGCTCAGAATCAACAGCGACGCGATGCAAGCAAAGCACGATCGTGAAATGATTCTTGTTGGCGAGAGGTCGTATCGGACGACGATTTAATCGATACGACTGGGTGAACATAAAGCCGCCCCGTTTCTAAGGCCAGAACACTTTTACAGGTATCTTGTGGCGAAACGACTGACCAAGCTCCAAATGCTGCAGAAAAGCGGCCCGCAGGCGAAATCCGGCCCCGCGATGGAGACGGTTTGCGAAGATTTTTTGAACTATCTGCGTCGTGAATGCCATTTGGCAGACAACACCATCGCGGCCTATGGACGCGACATGCAGAAATTCGTCGCTTGGTTGGGCAAGCGAAAGCTTAGCCAATTGAAGGTCGGTGACTTGACCGAGTTCATCGGTCATCTGCAAGAATCCGAGCTCGCGCCCGCTTCGATTGCCAGAAACATTGTCGCCATCAGGACTTTCTTTAAGTACCTGCAACTGGAAGGCGTGGTCACTGAAAATCCAGCGGAGCTACTGGCGACTCAAAAGATGTGGCAGCGCGTGCCGGGTGTTTTGACCCGCCGTCAAATCGACGAATTTCTATCCGCTCCGCGCAAAAGCGATCGTTTCTGGCAGCGTGACATTGCGATGTTGGAAGTCCTCTATGCAACCGGTTGCAGGGCATCGGAAGTTTGCTCGTTGCGAGTTCGCGATCTTTCATTTGATGAACGACATCTTCGTTGCGAAGGCAAAGGCGGCAAACAGCGGATGGTTCCGATTGGGACAGCGGCCATCGACGCAGTCAAACGCTACTTGGTCGACCTGCGTGGTGAATTGGCTGAGAAAAGTCCGCATCCGCCCGAAGAACTTTTTCTTTCGCGCAGCGGTCGTCCACTTGATCGCGTTCAGTTGTGGCGTCTAGTAAAACACTATGCCATTCGTGCTGGAATTGATGATTCGATCAGTCCGCACTCTTTGCGACACAGTTTCGCGACTCACTTGTTGGCCGGTGGTGCAGACTTACGACAAGTCCAAGAGATGCTGGGGCACGCGAGCATTCAAACAACGCAAATTTATACGCACGTAGAACACTCACGTTTAAAGAAAGTGCATCAGCAGTTTCACCCGCGGGCTTGATCAGCAGGCCGCTGGGAAGCGGGCCGTTAGGACGACCAATCGGGGTCCGCGATATCACGTGTCATGGCGGCCAAGCGAGACTGTGCGTCCAACAAACGCTGCCAAGCGCTAAGCTTCAATGTAACATCCGAACCTTCTTCGTCGGTCTCAGCCGTTTCGATCAGGCGATGCAGTTTTGCTTGAAGGTAGTCCAGGATTTCACACAGTTGCGCTTTTTGACCGGGACTCAAATCGTCGGGGATCGAAGGCACATCTTGGATCTGCATCACTTCAGCCGGGTACGGCGACTTGGGTTCGTGATTCAATTCCAAAGCGATCGAACTTTCGGACGATGACATGTCGCGAGAAAGCGTTGGGTTCTCTGTTCCAAGAGCTGCCAAACGGGCCGCGATTTCTTCTTCGCTACCGACCAGCATCAGTGAGCGTCCGACCGCGATCAAATCACCGTGTCGCAAGATTTTAAGCTGGCACTCGGTTCCGTTCACTTTGGTGCCGTTAGTGCTATCCAAATCGGTCAGTACCAGACGATCGTTGTCGCGCTGCAATTTGAAATGACAACGGCTAACCCGTTCGTCATTCAATTGAATGTCGTTCCCTTCTTCGCGACCAATCGTCAGCGGCGGCTCAAGTTCTTGGTAAACTTTACCCCGGTCTGCACCATGGAGAATCTTCAACGTCACACCAGATGACGGCATCGTTGGCCTCCGAGGGGAAAAGTTGCTTGTGAAAAGGATGGGAGAATTAGTAAATAGTATAGACTCGGAAAGGGAGAAAGTCTCCTGCAACGGAACGCTAATTTACCTGTGGTCGTCATCCATTTTTACCCGCGGCAATTCTCATGCTTACCTGTGGTAGTCATCCGTTTTTGCCAGTTTTTTAAAGGTTGCCCAACTACCTTTCTGGTACTTCGGTGCTGGCCTCGGGTTTCTGCGTTAATTCTTGGATTTTGCGGGCTAAATCAGTAGAACGGATCACATGACCTGGGCGATCACGCATTTCAAATAGTCGCTTTCCGGACATGACACCGCTACTGGGTGGTCCGGTGCGGGACCACGATTTTCTAGAACAACCATGTCTCGCCGCCGACGGCGCCCCACGTCCAGCAACATGTTCAGAAAGTCCGAACGCGACACTCGTCCCGAACAGCTGCAAGTTACAAGGACACCGCCTGGGGGCAGAAGGTCGACCGCCAAGGAGTTGAGGCGTCGATACGCCCGCAACGCCGAGTCTGTTTGATGACGTGATCCGGCAAATCGGGGTGGATCCAAGACGATCGCGTCAAACTTCTCCCCCGCTTCGCCCATTTTTTTGAGCGCATCAAAACAATCGTCTTTTTGAAAACTCATGATTTCGATTCCATTTCGCTTGGCAGCTTCTTCGGCAGCAGTCAGCGCGGCTTGGCTGCTATCGACACCCAACACGCTCTTAGCTCCCGCTTTTGCCGCGACCAATCCGAAGCCACCGGTATAGCAACAAACATCCAAAACACTACGTCCGGAAAAGTAGCTTGCGGCGGCAACATGATTGTCTCGTTGGTCCAAGTAGCCACCAGTTTTTTGGCCCGCGCGCAAATCAACGGTCAGTTTCAGATCGTTAAGCTCATACTCAACGGGGCTATCGACCACCGCACCCCCGTACCAATCTTCGATCGGCTCGATCCCTTCGTGCTTCGCCGTTTTTTCGTCGACACGAACCATGATCGCACGAGCCTGCAAGCTGGACTTTAAGTGCTCCAAGATTGGCTCTTTCCATCTCAATAATCCGCCAGCAGTGAACTGGACACCCAGGCAATCTGCGTATCGGTCGACGATCAGACCGCTTAGCAAATCGGATTCGCTGAAGATTAGACGTTCAGCTCCATTGGGACGAAATGGTTGCCCCAAACGTCGCCGAGCAACAGCCGCATCAATCCGCTCTCGCCACAAGTCGGGGCCGATTTGCAAACTGGATTCGTAGCCATACAAACGGACACGTAATTTGCTCTTTGGATTGACCAAGCCACGGGCTACCCAGTTGCCATCGTGATCCATCAAATCGACGACCTGGCCACAGTTCAAATCGGCTCCGTTGGCCGCCAGGGCGTGTGCATGAACCCAGGGGTGACGAGCCAAAAAAGGAAACTGGCGCGACGGTTTCAGTCGCAGCGAAACAGGTTCATCGGAGAATGTCACAGTCGGACCGTCGCAGTGAAGTGTCTAGTTGAATCAAGATACTGGGCCCTGGAAAATCGGATCGATACCGAATCCGCCCAGCAACAAGCATCCAAGAATGACCGATCGAACCGCAAAGCAGAATGCCCCTTAAATGCGAGAGATTCTCAATAGCTGGCCATTAGATCCTGCGTTTCGATCCGGTTTGGGGCAGCGGATCTGCCTAGCTCTGGGCCAACAAAGTTGCCAGGACCGAAAAAGTCGGAGTTCTTACCCCCTGACCCGGTCGCCCAAATGCTCTCAACTGGTAACAATCAATTGATTGAGATGCAGTCGGCTGATCGTTCAGCCGATATTATTTAACGAATACGCGGCCAGTGTCGTCGCTTATCCGTGCTAGTCTGCGGTATGTTCGCTGCAGGTTTTTTTGAGAAAGGTTGAATCATGACTCACGTTGTTGCCGAGCCATGCTCGGGATGCAAATACACTGATTGCGTTGTTGTCTGCCCGGTAGAGTGTTTCTACGAAGGCGACCAGATGCTGTACATTCACCCGGAAGAATGCATCGACTGTGAAGCTTGTGTTCCCGAGTGTCCCGTCGAAGCGATTTTCCACGAGGACAATGTTCCCGAAGAATGGAAGAGCTACACGGAACTAAACGCGACCAAGTCCGAAGAGTGTGAAGTCATCACGGAAAAGAAAGAGCCATTGGCAGACGATTGATACCGACATTTCACAGTCGATTCAATCGCTTCCAAATCAAAGCGTAACGAAACTCATCAAGAGTTTCGGCTCTAGCATGACTTGCCGAATCAAAAACAAAGCCCAGCGCGAGATTTCTCGCACTGGGCTTTTTTCTTACTGCTCTTTGAGCGCTCTCACGCCACGCCGCTCTTTTCCTTTTCGGCCTTTGGCAAGAATGTTTTCCAACATTCATACCGAGGGTCTTCGGCGCTTTGAACCAACAATGGGTTCACGCGTGGCTTGGCTGGCGTCTTCATCAGTTTCATCCGCGCCTGCTTTGGCGTGCGTCCACCCTTGCGGCTGTTACAACGCAAGCAGCAACAAACAATGTTTTCCCACGTTGTTGGACCACCGTGTGATCGCGGAATAACGTGGTCCAAGCTCAACTTGCTCGCTGGCTCCGCCTTTCCACAATACTGGCACTTGTGATCGTCACGCGCGAAAAGATTCTTGCGATTAAAACGCACCGATTGCATCGGCATCTTGTCGAATCTTGTTAGTCGCACAATTCGTGGGACCTGCAATTCAAAATTGACAGCACGGATGTAATCTTCGCCCGGTTGCTTTTCGACCGAAGCAAGTCGGCTCAATTCACACCAGCTCTCGAAATCGTAGCTGGCGAATTGGCCATCCTCATTCGCAATCACTTCGGCGCATTCGCGATACAACAGTGTCAACGCACGACGCACGTTGACAACGCGAATCGCCATATAGAATCGGTTCAAAACTAGAACATTGGTGTCGAGCAAGCTCTGAGACATCTTCGCTTAGATCCTTCCCTTTAAAACTAGAACGCCACGAATCCCCATGCCGTTCGATTTCTATTTTAGTCACTGTTGAATGATTCGTGAAATCGAGTTTTCGCCGGGAAAACTCGGCACTCTCTCCCTACCCAAGTGTCGCGCGTCATCATCAACTTGCCTTTCTCGACACCTCGACACAGGACTTGGGTTCGCAACCAATCACACAATCAAACGATTCTGTTCACATTCCGAACCTGTTTTTGACCGCACAGAATCGTCACAAACCGAGCCATCACAAACTGATCCTTTGCAAACGGGACCTCCAAAAAACGGGACCGTGACGAAAAACTTACCACGGCGTCAGCACCGACGCGGGCTCGCGGCTGGAATCTTCTTCCTCAGAAAACAAATATTTGGTCGTTGCTAGGCCCGGCCAGTTCCCAATCCTGATTTAAAGTTGGTTTCACGCGGTTTACCCGCAAAAGGGCCCATCAGCCTCGATACCCTGCAAAGCACCAATGAAATAGCGGCAATACCACAGAGGTGCTAGCAAGTAATTCCCCGCGGCAGCGTTGACCGAATTCTCAGCGGCAGCGTTGACCCAGATGCTCGCTTTTCCGTACTGTCACGATCTGATTCACGCTTAGGGAATTCCTTTTTAGACGGCACGGATGCCACAAGATCGACGGACAACCGATCGTCGGCGGCGGATTTTATACAGTTCGCAAACTGCTGACACATCTAAACCGACGGCTGCCAGCCGCCGGGCCAAGGAAAAATTGCGCGAAGCCAGACAGCCCACCAAGGTCTACGGTGCTCGAGTTCATCGACGTTTGCGAGCTCGCTGGTTTTCGTTGGTGCCCGTCAAGCGTCGAACCATGCTGATCTTTTCGTCGGTCATCGCCGCTTGTGCGCTGCTGCTAACCTACGCGCACTTTGCAGCTGTTACATGGCCATCACTTGTTTACAGACCCGAGATATCGCGTCCGCTACGATTGGACCACCCCGACAGTTTCGGACGTTGGTTCATCAGTTCGGTTTTGGTCGCATCGGCAGGCGCATCGCTACTGATCTATCAACTACGTCGGCACCGCAACGATGACTACCGCGGGCATTACCGGCTTTGGCGTTTGGTCATATTTGTGTTGCTGCTGACAAGCGTGAATTCGCTGGTCATGGTGGTCGATTGGGGCGGAAGTGTTTTGGATGCTGCGTTTGGCAAACGCGTTGCCTTTTCCGGATACGACTGGTTACGCATCGTGCTTGGTGTTGGCGGAGTGGTGTTGGCTCTGCGATTGGTTGCCGAAGTCCGAAGATCACGTTGGGCGTTGACCGCAATCTTGATCGCCTGTGGCTTTTTGGCGCTGCCCGAAGCGACGAAGTGGAAACTGTTTGCGGTCGAAGATATGAACCGCTGGGCGTTGGTCACATCCGCACCACTGCTGGGATACACATCGCTATTCTTGGCGTTCACCGGATATTTGCGACTGCTATATCGTGAAGTTCGCGGTATCACGGACGAAGAAACCATCCGACAGAAACTAAAAAGCAAAACCGCGAATTGGTTTACTCGCTCCGCAGAGCAATCCGAAGAAGAACCAGCAACGCGCCGATCAAAACGCCGAAAAACACGCCCCGTGGCCGAAGAGCCGGAGGTCGAAGAACCTGAAGTCGAGGAAGAAGAGCCAGTCTACGCTCGGGATGAGGAGCAATACGAACAAGAAGAGAGCCAGCAGCCAGAAGAAGCCCAAGAGCCAGCGGCCCAAGACGAAACTCAACCAGTTCGCAAAAAACGGCGCTGGTTTGGCCTGCGAGCTGCAAAGCCAGAAACCGAAGAAGACACCCAAGAAGAGACGCCCAAGCGAAAGAAAAAGCGACGCTTCGGTTTTCGACTTGACCCCAACGAAAACAATCAAGAGGAAACGGAGCCTGAAGAAGTAGCCCAAGAAGAGACGGGTGACGAACAAGAGCAAGAGGACAAACCAAAGAAGAAACGCTTTGGGCTATCCTGGCGCAACAAGAAAAAGAAGACAGAAGCCGCCGAAGACCAGGCCGACGAGCCCGATCCAGTGCCGGAGCCGGAACCCGTCGCCCAGGAACCAGTCGCTCAGGAGTCCGCCGAGGAAACGATCAACGAAGATGAGATTGATTGGAATTCGATGAGCAAATCTGAACGCCGCCGTCTCCGCAAAAAGCTGAAACGCCAAAATCGCGCTGCTTAATC
>CAZZDZ010000234.1:0-10182 GCA_964652675.1 uncultured Pirellulaceae bacterium | reverse complement strand
GTATAGTACGATCAAAGTTCGGGGTTCACTCAGTGGACTCATCACTGAGCTAATTCTCTGCGCGCGACCGATAAACCAACATGAATGCTGTCCAATACGCGTCCGAATTGATCAAGTTTGACACGGTGTCAACGAAATCCAATGCTGCCGTCAGCGATTATGTCGACGGTGTGCTCTCGTCATTCGGATTCGAAACCGAGCAAATATCGTACAAGATCGATGGCGTCAAAAAAGTCAGCGTGATCGGACGCAAAGGCAGTGCAGCGGGAGCAAGCGGCACGGGAGGCATCGCGTACTTTGGGCACACCGATGTGGTCCCCGTGGATGATTGGTCGATCGATGCGCATGGGCCTTTCGAACCGACGGTCCGCGACGGGCGGTTGTACGGACGCGGATCGACAGACATGAAAGGGTCCGTCGCCTGCATGCTGGCTGCGGTTGATCAATTGAAGGACTATTCGTTGAAGCATCCGGTTTACGTTTGCTGTTCCGCAGACGAAGAGTTGGACCATCGCGGAATCAAAGAAATCGTATTGCAATCTAGAATCTATCAGGATCTTGTGGCGGGCGACGCGCGGGCAATCGTCGGTGAGCCCACGACAATGGACGTCGTGTACGCACACAAGGGTGGCGTTCAGATCAAGGTGACCGCCAAGGGCAAAGCGTCTCATTCCAGCACTCGAGAAGGCGTGAATGCGAATTTGGCAATGATCCCGTTCCTGCAAGAAGCGAAGGCGATCTATGAAGAAACAGAAAGCGATCCGCGATGGTGGAACGACGAATTCGATCCGCCTACCGTCTGCCTGAACATCGGCGTGAATGATCACACCGAAGCAATCAACATCACCGCGCCGCAGAGTATTTGTACGATCTTCTTTCGTCCGATGCCCAACACGCACAGCGATGAGTTGATTGAGCGGATTCGTGACGCGGCCGACAAACACGGCATCGACTTTTGCTTGTCAGCAAAGAACCCATCGTTTCGACGCGATCCAAACAGCGACTTTGCCGTCGCCTGTGCAGGTCTATCTAGCACCGCCACACCCAGGACGGTTGCCTACGGTTCAGAAGCAGGAGATCTTGCTAACATCAAGCAAGTCATTGTGCTGGGGCCAGGCGATATTCGGCAAGCACACAAAAGCGATGAGTGGATCTCGCTGGACCAACTTGATTTGGGCGTCGAATCGTATCGGCGCATCTTAGATTTGTTTTGCCTTGGATGAATCAGTCGATTAAGTCACGCTTGCGGCGGAATTCTTCTCTTTCAAAGCCGATTCGCATCAATAGTTACCGCAAATGCGGCGATTCCATCGATTCTGACTCTGGAGCGGATTCCAGCAGCAGGTCATACTGCCCGACCCATGTCAAATTCATCCAAATCAACGCGCGATATTGAATTACTTTCTCCAGCAGGAAATTGGGAGTGCGCTCGCGCTGCAATCGAAAATGGTGCCGACGCGATCTACTTTGGTTTAGATTGCGGATTTAACGCGCGGTACCGAGCTCAGAATTTCGGAATCAGTGATCTGCCTGATGTGATGCGTTTGTTGCGAATGAGAGGTGTTCGCGGATACGTCACCATGAACACCCTGGCGTTTCCATCCGAATTGCCGCAGTTGATCGATGTGATCCAAGAAGTAGCAGCCGCCGGGGTGGATGCGGTATTGATTCAAGACTTTGGGGTCGCGCGTATCGTTCGATCGATTTGCCCTGAGTTGGAAATCCACGCGTCAACTCAGATGAGTCTAACCAGCGCCGAGACAATCGAAGTCGCGCGGGAGATTGGTTTGTCACGAGCCGTTTTGGCACGCGAACTATCCGTTGATGAAATTCGCAAAATCGCGGACGCCACCGATATGCCTCTGGAAGTGTTCATTCACGGCGCACTGTGTGTTGCCTACAGCGGGCAATGCCTGACCAGTGAATCGTTAGGGGGCCGAAGTGCAAACCGCGGACAATGTGCTCAAGCATGTCGCTTGCCGTACGAACTGATCGTCGATGGAAAAGACCGCGACCTGGATCAAGTTCGCTACCTGCTGAGCCCTCAGGATTTGGCAGGTTACGCTGCGATTCCCGATCTGATTGACGCCGGTGTGATGTCACTGAAAATCGAAGGCCGTTTGAAGACTCCCGAATACGTGGCCAACATCACCGGCCACTATCGTCGCGCAATCGACCAAACGCTGGCAGAAGGAACCGTATCAGTCAGCGAACAAGACAAGCGCGAAATGGAACTGTCGTTTTCGCGTGGGTTTTCGCCCGGTTGGATCGAAGGCAACAACCACAAACGACTTGTGCCTGGTTTGCAAAGTGCCAAACGTGGAATCGAATTGGGCACGATCATCGAAATCGAAGACAATCACATCAAAGTATGGATTGATGCTCCCGTTGCACTTGGTGACGGACTGGCGATGCCAGCAACCGAAGGCGGCGGGGTTCAGGGTGGCCGCATTTATTCGTTAATCGATGATGTTGGCAACCAGCACAAACAAATGAGCGAAGGGCAGATCGCGTGGATCGGTTTTGGTCGCGATGAAATCGATTGGACCAAAGTCGACTTAGATACAACCGTGTTTAAGAATGACGATCCAAAGTTGAACAAACGGCTACGCCAAAGCTTTGATGTCGCCGATCCAGTGCAGCGACAGGGCGTCGATTTAAAAGTGGTTGCCAACGTCGGCGAAGTATTGCGTGTCCAAGGAACGCTTGCGTCCGGAATTTGTGCCGAAGTTGTCGGGGACCGTCCACTGGAAAAGGCACGCAAGCATGCGGCAGACGAAGCGGCACTGCGCAGTAAGTTAGAACGGTTCGGTGGCACGCCGTTTCGGTTGGCGGATTTTTCGGCCACGATCGGGGGCGGACCCATGGTGCCTGTTGGGATGCTTAATCAAGCACGACGCGAACTCGCTGGTGAGTTAGCCCAAAAACTTCATCATGCTCCCCCGCGTCAAATAGATGTTTCGGCAGGACGCGCTTTACTGGAACCCATCGCGTCACAATCCACCGACACCACCACACCACCACAATTGGCTGTGTTGTGCCGTGACTTGCAGCAATTAAAAGCGGTCGTGCAGAGCGATGTGGCAATGGTTTACGTTGATTTCCATGACGTGCGAGAGTACGGCGAAGCGGTTTCGATCGCGAACGCCGCTGGAAAACCAATTGGTATCGCAACCGTGCGAATGCAAAAACCAGGCGAGATGGGTTTGGCACGCGTACTGCTGCGACACAAACCCGACGTAAAATTGGCGCGCAACTTGGCCACACTACGGTTCTTTAATAACGAAGGCATCGCGACGATCGCAGATTTTTCGTTGAACATCGCCAACCATCGGTCTGCTCAGTGGATCAAATCATTGGGCGCAGAGCGTCTGACAGCGTCGTATGATTTGAATCGTGATCAACTGTCCGATTTGGTTAGCGCGGTAGACCCATCTTGGATGGAGTGCGTGATTCACCAACACATGCCGATGTTCCACATGGAGCACTGTGTATTCTGCGCAGTCATTTCACCGGGCACCAACAAGACAAATTGTGGTCGACCTTGTGATACGCACGTGGTGCAACTGCGCGATCGGGTCGGCGCCCAGCATACTTTGCAAGCAGACGTGGCCTGTCGCAACACGCTCTACAACGCCACGCCACAAAGCGGCGCCGAAACCGTAGGTGAACTAAGTCGTGCGGGTGTTTGTTGGTACCGTATCGAGTTGCTAGAACAAAATGCCAGCGAGAGTCTCGAAACGATCGATATCTACCAACAATTGCTCGCAGGCAAAGTATCGGCACAAGAAGTCTGGCGGAAGCTCAACGCGACCAATCGTGTTGGCGTAACACGCGGCACGTTGGAATCAAAACGAAATCCGCTGGCGATTCTTTAGAGCGTAAAGCTCGCTTGTTACCGCCGCCATTTCTGATCAACTGATCAGGAGGACTGCACGGGCAGCTCGGGTGTTGTGCAGCCAAGAATTGCCGGGGCGATCGGTGTTTGTTTTAATAGCCGAATGCCCTCGCTCTGCGAAGGATTTTGCAATAACTGCTTTAGCTCTTGGATATTCAATGCTCGTGTAAACAAATATCCTTGTGCCGAGTCACAGCCCCATGTTCGGAGTAGTTGCAACTGCTCTTCGGATTCAACGCCTTCGCAAACGATCTTGGCGTTCAACTGGTGTGCCAACTGGACGATCGCTTGTGTGATGACGGCGTGGCCATGTTCCAACGCGATCGAAGCGGTGAAACTGCGATCGATCTTGACGGTTTCGACAGGGTAGGACTGGAAACAGGTCAGTGACGACTTGCCTTTTCCGAAATCATCGATATGGATTCCGATACCCATTTCATCCAGGTTCAGCATTGTTTCCAAAGCGCGATCAGTGTGTCGTGGATCACCGTCTTCGGTCATTTCGATTTTAACCAAACTACGATCAAAGCCTGTTTTTTCCAATAGATCGTTTAGTCGCTTGGCAAAGAACGGATCGGCAAGTTGTCGGCGAGAAACATTGACGCCCAAGTAAACATTTTGGTCTACGCTGCTGGGTAATGAGTCCAGCATTTCACCAAACTCGCGCATCGCATTTTCAAAAACCCATTCTCCCAGTTCGGCGATGAGTCCGATTTCTTCGGCGATTGGAATGAACTCCATCGGCGATACGTAGTCTCCATTTCGATCTCGCCAACGCAAAAGGGTTTCGACACCTTGAACGTTTCCGGTTTTCAAGTTGATGATTGGCTGGTAGTGCAGTTCCAGCTTTCCCTCTTTCAACGCAATACGCAGTTCTGTTTCTAATTCATGCCGAGCCATCATGGCGTCGTGCATCGTTTGGTCAAAGACGGCGATCTGTCCCTTGCCCGAGTTTTTGGCTCGGTACATCGCCGTATCTGCATTGCGAAGTGCTTCGTGCGCATCTTGGACGGAGGCATCGATAAAGGCAACACCGACACTTGTGCCAACGTTGACGTGTCGGTCGCCCAGCAAAAAGGGTTCCGCGATCCGTTGAGTGATTCGTCGAGCGATCACAAACGCATCTTCTTTATCTGTCATTTTCTCCAACAAGACGACGAATTCGTCACCGCCAAGTCGAACGGTTTTGTCACGCGACTTTTTTACACCCGACGCATCACGGTGTCGAACGCACTCTTTTAAGCGTGTGGCGACTTGATTCAGCAATTCGTCACCCGCGTCGTGCCCCAACGAATCGTTGATGATCTTAAAGTTATCCAGATCCAAAAACAGCAAGGCATCGTGCTTGTCACTGCGATCATTTTCTGCCAGAACCGAATCAAGATGGTCCAGCAAGAACGGTCGATTCGGTAGCGAGGTCAACGCATCACGATGTGCCATGACACGCATTTCGTCTTCTGCCTTACGGCGAAGAGTGATTTCCTGTTTCAGTTCGGCGACTCGTTGATGTTGCAGTTCGGCCAGTCTGCACTTTTCGCTTAACGCCAGCGCCAACTGACGCGCTTCGTCTCGCTCGAATGGTTTTTTCAGCAGCAATAAACGATCGTTATATCCCAGTCGTTTCAGAACATCATCCCAAGTGTGATCACTATGGGCAGTACAGATAACGATTTGCAAGTTGGGGTCGACTTTCCACAACTGTTCTGTTGTTTCCAATCCGTCCATCCCGTTTGGCATCCGCATGTCGACAAAAGCGACCGAGAAGCGGCGGGAATTGGCGACAGATTCGCGCACACATTCCAACCCTGCTTCACCGCTTTCGGCATGGGTGACCGTGTATCGCGGTTCTTTGGTTGGATTCTGATCGCCGTCGTCTCCCTCTGATCCGTCTTGCAAAAACGTGGACTCAAAGTCGCTCAATACGACATCCAACCGCTTGCTGTCTGCAAAGACTCGGTCAAACGTGTCGTGGATGTGCTTTTGATCGTCGATGATCAGCACGCGGCGTAGTTGTTTATTGTTATCAATCATAATGTCGGCTCAAAAGTCTGAGTCGTTACTGGGGCGGCGATTGCCATCGCAGGTGGTAATTGCTCTGGTTGGTTTTTTGCCAGTGGAAGTTCGATGACAAATTCAGAACCCTTTCCAGGTCCGTCGCTTTGCACTCTGATCGATCCACCGAGTCGTTTCAACGTGATCGCGCAGAAGTGCAGGCCTAAACCACTGCCTGCCTTGCGCGTTGTAAAATGTGCTTCAAATGCACGCCCGAGCGTTTCGGGGGTCATGCCACATCCGTTGTCGCTGATGTGCATCCTGACCGTTCGTTCGGTGTTGAAGAACGAAATTTTCAACTTGGGATTCCGGCATTTGGATTCCCACATTGCGTGTCTTGCATTGCCGATGATATTGATCACGATTTGCAATAGCAAAGAACGATCCGATTCCACTTCGGCATCTTCTTGGCTGGGCAGATCAACTTTTACTTTGTCTTGATCCAGACGAGCGCGACAACACTCAATCGCTTCGCTGACAATTTCCATCAAAGAGAAGCGTGTTTTATCGACCTGCTTGAACGTGTGACGCCGCTGGTCGCGAATCACATTGTGAATGTGGGTGACATTGTGTGCGAGAGTTTGTAGTAACTCCGAAAGCTCTTGTTTGTCGTTTTCCAGGTGTGTTGCAAAGCCTCGCAAGTAAGCTGGCGTCGCTTTGCGAAGTTCTTTGTCGTTGGATGCTTCTTGCAATCGCGCCGACAGTTTCCCCAGCGGTTTGACCCGCAGCCCATCGACTCGGTCGGCAGCCGTTTCGATCAGGCTGTTGACGTTGGTCAATACGTTGCCAACGTTATGAATCACGGTGTCGGCAACTTGGCTCATGCCTGCTGCGTGGGATGCGTCTGCCAATCGGTTTTGCGTATCGGCCAACCGATCCCGCATGTGGTCAAAGGCGTTTCCTAGCGCGCCGATTTCGTCATTTCTGGCCAGTGTCAGACTTCCCGCATCCAAACCGTGCTCGGCAATTCGTTCGGTGTGTTCGCGGATCGCTTTCAACGGTCCGACCACAATCCTTTGCAGCAAAAGCAACAATAACAATAACGCTACGGACACACCGCAAACAAACATGTTTCGTGCAACCGCATCGGCTTCTTGTGATTGACGTACCACGTCACGTGGAACTTGGACAAATAGGTTGGCGATGATTTTGCGATCGGTACCAACCAAGGGACTTTCAACCACTAGGTTGTTCTCGTCAGCTTCCCACACAGAAAGCTCTTGTTGCAGCTTTTCTTTGCGGTAAATTTGGATAGAAAAATCCACCTGAGTTCGGTGACGAATTTCTGCGATCGCTCTTTCACCAAGTGCCTTACCAGCAACAAAATGGAACGTGGTCTGACGGTTTCCAAGTTCGACGGGTGCGGCGGCGTATGCAAATAATGCTTCTCGATCGGTGACCCGTACGAGACCATCGATGCTGTGGGGGCCGATATTTTTCAACGCGGCTACGATGGAGTCGAGTAGCTCTTGATCGACTCTTTCGGATTGGTCGATATCGGGTCCGCGATGAATCCAACGCCGCGACCCATCGCTGCCCACAACTGCTGCCCAGTAAGCACGCGTGACGTTGGGCATGCTGGTGTAGACTTCCCTGGTGTCCCCATCGTTTTCGTCCAATGGCACCAATTCGGTGGGATCAAACTTCGCCGCTGACTGTTCGACGACGTCCCGCAAGTGATCCGACTCCAATCGAATCGCGGCGATAACGCGATTGTTGTCGCGTAACGCTGCAGCATTTTCGAGGTCGGCGAACACGGGGCTGATGACTTTGTAGCGCACGACTTCGTCAACCATCAGAAAGATCGCGAACATGGCGGCCAGCGAGAGCACCAACTTGCTCCGCAAAGAACCTCGGTGCCCCTGCACACTTTGCACATCTCGTACACTCTGCGCATCGCTATCCAGAGACGGCTCTTGCCGAAGCGGGTCGGGGGTCTTTGAAGGCGGTGTAGCGCGCATCGGGTGGTTTTCGAGGTAAGCGGTGTTTATGAAATCTACGTCGCAACCGCGCAGTCGCCGTTTCGTCCACCGCGTTTAACCCCAGGTGCAAAAACACGTTTATGAAAATTCCGATTTTGACGCCCAGGTGGGGTCACAACGGGGGAACACATCTACACACTGTACGCAATGCCACTGCTTCTTGGCGCCCGAATCGCGTTTGGAGCGCCTTTGGCATGAGCGCTTCGGCAGCAAATGCGAACCAAAAATGGCCCGGATAACCGATTCAAACGGCACGACTAGCCGGTTTCTTCGGCCGTCCATCGCTTGACCAAGCTGCCGTTCTGCTCGTTGGCCAAGCGTGGCTTTTGGTAGGCCCGACGATGCTGCATCGTTCTAGAAAGATCTTGGTGGTGATTGACCATCAAACGACTCTCCCCCATTTCCCACGGCAGTGCGTAGGCATCGGCAAGCGAATCGACCTGGCGAAAATACTCGCGGCATGACTCCGCATCCATCTCGCGCCGGACAGATCGCGTCACCTGTCCCTGAATCTTGTCCCAACTTTCTGGCGGCGGGTAACTTTCAGGATCGCCGGAAAACGATTTCAATTGGTCCGCGAATTGACTGTCGACAAGCAAGTGTTTCGGCAAAGCCATCAACATTGATTTGACGATATCGGGAAATCGGGCCACCGCCGTGTGAATGTTCCTCGAAACCGATTGGTGTGGCATTCTAATTTCCACCACACGTGGATTGGTGGGAAGGCTACAACCGTCGTGATGGTAGTACTCGGCTTGGCTAAGCTTGCCGTGGCTGGACTTGCCCTTTACCCTGCGATAGCTATCCGCGTTTGTTTGCAAATGACGGCAGACCACTAAACCTTCTTCGTCGATCAGATCAAAGAAATCGTCTCGGTTCTCTGGCGTCAACAATACATCGTGCAAATAGTCGCTTTGGCCACCATCGGCGAATCCTTCGATAACCAATCCAAACGAATGCGGCCGCGAAATCGTAAATCGGTACCCGCCAAAATCCAGGTGCTTGGCGTTTGAGGCAACACTCATCGGAAACGAAACTTATTTAGCGAGGCAAGCAAATGGGTGTGAATCAGACTGTCGGCGAGAATTGACCCGCCGGGTTCAGTTTGCGCGATTTACCCTGTAAAAACCAAGGGGTGATCGCCGTCGACCATCTTGTCGGATCCCAAAAAATCGAGCGTTGTCGGCTTTGCTTCCAAAAAAACCAGCCGTAATCTCGCGCGTCCCCAGCTACTTCGCGTCCACTTTCCAGCCACTTCCGTTCTTTTCTCAAGTCGCTTTACCGACTTTGCCACCCGCGCGATACAATCGCGTGAATCAAAACTTGATTGCCAAAACCTATACCAAGCCAGCGAAAGACCTATGGCCGATTCCCATAACTTTATCTTCACTCCCTTGCGATACCTCGGCGTGACGATTGGCTTGCTAGTCGTTTTCGCTCTGGGCTGCGGAAGCGAAAAAGAAGCCAGCCAAACGGTCACTCCGCCCCCGTTGACGACACAAACGGAGCAACCGACCAGCGAGCCACCCGGAACGATGGAGATGCCCAAAGAGATACAAGCAGTTACGCCCGCCGATCCGAAATCAACAGGCGGAATCGAAATGCCCGATGTCAAAGACTCTACGTCTAGCGGCACATCATCCAATATTCAATTTGCAAGCTGGGGCGAAGTAGACCAGTTGGCAACGTCTGCCGGAAAAGTAACCGTCGTCGATATTTGGTCGGTTGGCTGCCAGCCGTGCATCAGAGAGTTGCCCGGTTTGCAAGAAATTCACCAGTCGATGGGTGCCAAAGTCCAATGCATTGCTTTGGACATCGATTACTACGGCAGCAAACGCAGGCCTCCCGAATCCTTTCAGGAAGATGTTGCCAAAGTGATTGGTTCCATCGGAGCGACTTTTACCACTTACATCTGCAGCACACCCGACAAAGATGTTTATTCCAAAGTCGACTTTGATTCGATTCCGGCCGTGTTGGTTTACGATGCCGGCGGCAAACTGGTCAAGAAGTTTGTCGATTCCGGCGAACAATCGGGATTCACTTATCACAAAGACGTGATTCCGTTCGTCAACAACATGTTGAAGTAAGGCGAACGGCGAAAAAGTTAACCTACAGGTAGATTTTCATCTGCCGCTCGCCGAAACATTCTAGTTCAGCCTCACGAACGGAGCCTGGCGAACGCTTGCTGAGTCATTCGCCAGCTATAGCCGGTCAGCTTTTGGTGCCCTGGACACCAACCAGCCAAGAAGC
>CAZZDZ010000233.1:3467-10188 GCA_964652675.1 uncultured Pirellulaceae bacterium | reverse complement strand
CGTCAAGACTTTCGGCCATTGCAGGTGGAGGCCGAAAGTCTTGACGCTTCCGCTACAGGTAGATTTTCATCTGCCGCTCGCCTAATCACATCGACCGAACTCGTTAACCAACAACAAAGGCATGTTTGGATTTCTACGCGGGCCCAAGCAGCCCGCCTATCGACAAGCTTACGCCCGTTGTTGCAGCATGCAGCGATCGGTTTGCGGATACCGATCTCTCCCCGTGATCTCGTACGAGAGCGTATTCGCCTATTGTTTAGCGATCGATTTTCAGCTCATACCTCGACCACGTGAAAACGACCCTCATTGTTGTCGTGCAAGACAAGCCTCTCGTTTCGCTTGGGAATCAAAAGAAAGACTGGCTGCGGAATTTTGTGCACACCTTGCGATGCTGTTGGTGCAGACGAAATTGGCTGACGACATTCAGGACTCACCAAAGTTCTCCGCAAGCGGTCTGCTAGGCCGGTTGGGCCATCTTGCCTTGCGGCGTCCCTTTGGCCGTAGCCGCTGCTTTCTTGACACAATCGACTCGAAATTCCAGCATGACCTCGATAAGTGCTTTGAAGATCACAGGCGCCTTGAGTCTTCGACCGTAGCGCCAATGATCAGTGAATATGTTCGACCAACAGCAAAAGCATTCGCGCGAGTATTTGGGTTGCTGCCCCGCCTGATGCAGTCAGGGAATTCCATCTCTGACTTCGAGGCGATTGGCGAAAAGATTGGTGCGGCCATCATCGCCTTTGACTGTGCGGTTGATTGGAAACGAGACCAACGCAGCGGCGATTACAATCCGCTCCAAGGCGAACAGGGGGTTGAGCTTGCAATGGAGCGTTGCCTGCAGGATTTGGTGGCTGCCGGCTGGTTGATTGCCGAATCGACTGGTCACCAATCGATCAGCGCCAGCGTTTTGCGGCACCAAGTCCAACGTGTTGCAAAACGACGAAACTCGATCGCAAACCCGCGCGCCAGTGAGTTGGCCCCGTCACGGCAATTCGCGTTTCGGTCCGGCGCGATCGACTTGGAGTGCCTTTGTTGGCTTGTTGACGCAAGCGTTTGTTGCGAGCCCAATTGTTGTGGAAAGAAAAGCCAGGATGACAAGGCCGACGCAAAGGCGAACCGCAAGCGGCGAAAACGTTTGAAAGAGCGAGGCGGATTCTGCGACTGCGATTGTGGTGGTTGTGATGGATGTGATTGTGATGGATGCGACTGCGATAGTGGATTCGACGGCGAATCGAATTGTGGTTGGTTCGACGGCGATCTCTGTTGTTTTGCTTACTACGACAGTTGCAACGATGGCAAAAAGGACAGCAACGACGATTCGGGGACTGTTGAAAGCCAAACACCTCAGCAAGACACGTATGTGGGCAAGCGGGGCATCACCGTGACTCAACTTGCCCCATTCGGCACGATCCGGGTCGAAGGAAAAGAGCATGCCGCGAAATCCCAAGGCCAGATGATCGAAGCGTCAAAGGATATCGTTATCATCCAAAAAGAAGCATTTGGTTATCTGGTTCGTGAGTCCAAAGACGATCCAGAAGTTGATTGATCGATAGGCGATTGCAATAAAAAAGGCCACGCGAATGATCGCGTGGCCTTTAATTTTTCTTGCCAGAGTTAACTTACTTCTGACCTGTCTCTTTGCCGAACAGTAGCATCGGAGCAGGAGGCTGAACGGCGTTGTAGGTGTAACCCGCTTCTAAGGCACGATCGATTCGCTCTTTGACCTCGGTCACGTGTGCCAATGAATAGGCGTCCATCTTTTTGCCGCACTTTTTGATTGCGGCTTCGATTCGCTTGGATAGCGATCGCAAATCCATTCTCGCCAAGTTGCTGATCGGCTTATGCGCTGCCGTGTCGTCCGACGTTTCTAGGATCAGATCGACCAGACGTTGCATGTGCTCACGCTGCAGGTTGCGGCGAAGCGAGCTGATCATTGGTTTGCGATCATTGCGGTCTTCTGGACATTCTTTGTCCAATTCAGTCCAAACGGCTTTGTTGATGGTGCCCAACAGTTCTGGCAACGTCAGTGCGTCTTCGTCTTCGGGCAAACGCAACTCGTTATCGTAGACGCGACGCAAAGTCGTTGGGTTCATCAACCACGTCAGCGCGGATGCTTGAACACTTAAAATGCGATCGTGAATCGGCCAAGCTGCTTCGCTGGACATTCCATGTCCTGACGAGCCGTCTAACCATTTGTCGACGCTCATTCGCTCCAGCAACTTGGACGTCAAACCATACGCTTCGTCATTGAACGAATTGTCGATCACGAATTTCAATGCTGCACGCTGCTGGTCCGCTGGAACCACTTCAACCGGTGGGCGATCGCCGGGATCACCTTTCTTGTCGCGGTAAACAAAAGCTCCGCCAATCCAATTGGCCATCATGCCGGACGCACGCGTTTGCAAGCCCAGCGTTAGCTCATAGCCGCGTCGTGCTTTCGCCCAGCTATCGCCATCTTTGACGAATTTGTCCAAGATGCGTCCGCGGTAAAGCTTGACCAACTTCATTTGTTCGTCAGCGTACTCCAGCGGGTCTTTGCCAAAGTCGTATCGACGCGCCAGTGGATCTGGACCACTTGTGTCCTCGTCCGTCGCATATTGCAAAGCGGGTTCGCTGCAGCGTTTCAGTATCTCAGGCAGTTCCTTGGTGTTGAATGTGTATCCGTACTCGATTGCCCAGAAATCGTAAGGGCCAATGTCGATCATCGCGTAGTCACCTTGGACTTCGCCCGATTCGAATCGGTAGTTGATTGGGATGTAATCCATGACCGACGCGGCAAACGTCTTCTTGCCTTTGACGTCCTTGGAGTTGATCTCGGCAAAGGTTCGATAGGACGATGCTTTGAAGTTGTGTCGCAAGCCAAGCGTGTGACCGACTTCGTGAGCAACCAAATCAGCAAGCAACGGACCAACAAACCATTCTGGCATGCCGTCTAGCAGCTCAGTTTTTTCTTTTTTGGCTTGCTTGTCTTCGTCTTTCTTGTCGTCGTCCTTGTCGTCAGCTTTCTCGTCTTTTTTCTCCTCGTCCTTGTCGTCTTTTTCCTTGTCGTCAGCTTTCTTTTTCTTTGCGTCCTTGTCCTTGTCTTCCGTGTCTTTTTCTTTTTTCTTTGTGTCGTCCTTGTCCTTGTCTTTCTTCTTTTTCTCGTCATCTTCGTCCAATAGCACCAATGCCCAGTTCATACGTGACAGGGCTAGGTCCAGCGAGCGGCTGCTGGCAGCCATGCACAGGCCATTCTTTTGGCTGACAAGGCCAATCAAACCATCGAACTCGTCGTCGCCGATCAATGCGGCATCTGTTTGAGCCATTCCGAATCCAGCCATGGGCCGCATCGCGTCGGCAGCGTAGCGAGCGCGAAGTTGATCGGCTGCTTCTGGACGAGCGAAACGCACGCGAGGATCCCATCGCGGATGCCGGGAAAGCCAAGCAAGCGTCTCGGGGCTGGCGCCCTCCATCGCAACCTTGGGCATCAGGTCTTCGAAGTTAAAATTGAAGTGACGAATCCAGCCGTCGGTCAAAACAATGTCTGCATCCAAAATTTCGCCGGTCGATGGATGCACGCGGCTTGGGCCAATCGCGGTTCCAACATCATTGTTCAACCAACGAATGAAGTTGTAGCGAACGTCCTCGGGGTCTTTCTCCATGTGAGCCTCGATGCCAGGCGTCGCATCCTGGTATTCGATGACGATTGCATCGACCAAACCAACTTTCTCGAACGCTTTGTTCCAATAGTCAACGCCGGCTTTGATCCAACGTCGATAGCGCACTGGTGTGGTGTGTTCGACAAAAAACCGAATGGGTTCTTTCGGTGGGCTTAGCTTCAGTTTGGGGTCACGCTTTTCAAGCCTCCAGCGATTGATGTAGCGGACTCGCGTTTCGTCGTCTTTGTATTTGCTAAGGTCGGAAAACGCGGTGGTGAAGTAACCGACTCGTTCGTCAGCCTTACGTGGCTTGAATCCGGATGATGTTGACGACGGCACTTCGCTGAACGAATAGTGCAACGTTTGCAATCGACCGCCGTTGCCGACTACCTCGAATGCGATTTCCACGTTCTTTGGAAACACTTTCGCGGACTTGATCTTTTTCAATCGACTGTTGGTGATGCGAACGCTGCGACCAAAAAAGGTGCTCGCGTTGCTAACCAGCAATGAGTCCAGGTCGATCACGGGACCACCGGATGGTCCGTTTGCGATGATGGGCATGTCCAGCAAAACTTGGTCGGTGAACAATCGTTTGACAGATGCCTTGGATTCGGCATCGCCCGTGGCGCGAATGTCCAAATTGGGAGCGATCAATGCAATGCGTTCGTCATAGCGGCGCCACTGCACAACCCAGTCTCCACTTTGCAATCCAGCGTACTTGTCGCCGCTGCTGACCGTCAAAGCAATGAAGTAACTCTTGCCCGCAAAGTTCTTTGGCAGTTCACCAATGATCTGGCCGTCTTTTTTACGTTGCCAAATGTTGAACAGCCCTTTGGGGTTTTGCATGTCCGAGACTGCGACTTTTTCGTAGCCTTCAGAGACTTTGTCAAAAGCGGGCAGGTCGGCATGCGCTGGAGCGACCCAGCAGGACACAAACAGTAACGAAGCAAGTATTAACTTTGTGAATTTCATTCCCGGCACTCGGTTATGGAAGGAAGGGGGATCCTTCAAAGGAAAGGTCACCGCAATAGCGGCCGTGTAATATTAGCCTAGTTCGGCTCTAATTTTCGTGTTTGAAGGGGCGGTCAAATTGGCGAACGCGAAACGCCAAATTAATAGCCCAGCCCCTATGACTGTTCTAACCGATACAGCCTACAACATCCAAACGCTGTGATTTTACCCGATTGAGTGCCCACGGGCCCTTGGCTGTCGAGTCGAAACGTCTAGATTTGTGCTCATTGACGGTTTTTCTCGCCCGTGGACAATTAAGGGCTGTGCCCAGTCGACGGTAGGGCCCAGCTAATCAGACTTTCCAAAAACAGCCATTTCTAGCGACACCGAAATATGAACCCACTGCAACAACAAGACCCCGCCCTCTGGGAAGCGATGGAAGCGGAAGCAACCCGTCAGCAAGATGGACTGGAATTAATCGCTAGCGAGAACTACACCAGCCAAGCAATTATGCAGGCCGCTGGCAGCGTTTTGACCAACAAATACGCCGAAGGCTACCCGGGTCGCCGATATTATGGCGGTTGTGAGCACGTCGATGTTGTCGAAACACTCGCTATCGATCGGGCCAAAGAGCTGTTCGGGGCTGAAGCTGCAAATGTTCAGCCGCACAGTGGTTCGCAAGCCAATATGGCTGTCTATCTGACCTGCCTTGAACCGGGCGATACGGTTTTGGGGCTGGACTTGGCCCAAGGCGGCCACCTGACACACGGCATGAAACTGAATATCAGTGGTCGGCTGTACAACTTTAAGAGTTATGGTGTCGACAAAGACACGCATCGATTGGATTTTGACCAAATCGCCAAACTGGCACGCGAAGAAAAGCCAAAGCTGATCGTCGCCGGTGCCAGCGCTTATCCTCGCGAGATTCCTCACGACAAGTTCGCCGAAATTGCCAACGATGTCGGTGCGTTGTTGATGGTCGACATGGCCCACTACGCTGGACTGGTTGCAGCGGGAGTTCACAACAGTCCTGTCCCCTGTGCAGACTTTGTGACCACCACGACACACAAGACCCTTCGCGGGCCTCGCAGCGGACTGGTTCTCTGTAAAAAAGACAACTTAAAAGGAATCAACCGCAGTGTATTCCCGGGGACTCAAGGTGGTCCGTTGATGCACATCGTTGCAGCCAAAGCGATTTGTTTCGCCGAAGCACTTTCCCCTGACTACAAAGTCTACGCCCAAGCGGTGGTGGACAACGCCAAAACGCTCGCGGAAACGCTTACTTCGGCTGGCTTGCCGTTGGTAAGCGGTGGTACCGACAATCACTTGATGCTGGTCGATGTGACCGCTGCAGATTTGGGCGGCAAGAAAGCCGAAGCCGTTTTGGACGAGTGTGGAATCACTGTCAACATGAACATGATTCCGTTTGACACTCGAAAACCGATGGACCCATCCGGTATCCGGATTGGAACACCCGCATTGACGACTCGGGGAATGGGCGTTGACGAGATGAAACGCGTGGGCGCCTGGATTCATCAAGCGTTGACCAATGCGGATGACAGTTCGCTGCATGCGACGATCCGCGGCGAAGTCAAAGAGATGTGCGATCACTTTCCCGTCCCAGCATTGCGTGGTTCGGCAACGGCCTAGTGCCAAAGTTGGCAGCCTTTCAATGAAGGTCTGCAGCACTAGTTTCCGAACGAAAACACTTACGAAAGCCAAGACTGTTTTATGTCAGACGCAAATCATCGCATTCTAATCGCCGATGACAACGCCGCAAACCGCGAGCTGTTGGAAGCTTATTTGGTTTCGATCGATTGCGAGATCGAAACTTCGGTTGATGGCCAAGACACCCTGGAAAAAGTCGAAAGTTTCAATCCCGACTTGGTGTTGCTTGACGTGATGATGCCAAGACTAAGTGGTTTTGAAGTCTGTAAGCAGCTAAAAGAAGGCGAAGAGACACGCCGGGTCATGATCCTGATGGTCACCGCGTTAAACGAACTTGGCGATATCGAACGAGCGGTGAAGGCTGGCACCGATGATTTTCTTAGCAAGCCGGTCAACAAGATCGAACTGGTCAAGCGTGTCGAAAACATGCTTAAGCTAAAAGGAACCGAAGACGAACTGGAGCG
>CAZZDZ010000233.1:0-3367 GCA_964652675.1 uncultured Pirellulaceae bacterium | reverse complement strand
GCAACCGCCTTGGGAGGATTCTCCTCGTTGATTTCGATCATGGTGTTTACCACGTCAACCAACTGGTCCAAGCGAAACGGTTTCGCAAGCAGAGCTTTGGGGTGCAGCCCGTTTTGTCTTGCTTTGACAATAGAATGTCCCGGGTCGTAACCAAACCCTTTCATCAAGACCATCGGCACGCGGTCCATGATCTCGCCAAGGCGGAGCATCAACTGGTATCCGCTGTAGTCTGGCAGCTTGATGTCGCTGATGATCACATCGTAGCTACTGGCGCCGCCACTGCCGCGCACCATCAGCACCGCTTCGTCGCCTTTGTGGGCCGTCTCGACAACGCACCCGTACCGCTCAAGCAAGTTGTGGGCGTCTTCGCGGACTTGGTCATCGGCATCGACCACCAAGATGCGTTTGCCGGTCAACTGATCGTGTTGCGATGCAACTCCAGCCGGAACGGCTTCCAGTGGAGTCATACGCTGGCCAATCTGCTGAATCGTTTGCTTGATGTCACGAGCGTTTTGCAAAATGCGACGAATCCTGTCCGATACATCACTACTGTGTCCGATGTATTCTTCCATCACATTGACAGCGTCGTTCAGAATTTCGTCGACCGGCATCGCGACCGCACTGTGAATCGCATTGCAACTTTGCTGAGACGTATTGGCTTTCTGTGCGACAAGCAACTCCAGCGTGTTGAGCGCGAACGCAACATCGCGAGCAAAGATCTCCAAGAACTGCAAATCGCTGTCACCAAAAGCCGACGGCTCGGGACTCTCCACATTGATTGTCCCAAGAACTTGGTCGTGCAGGATCAATGGCACCGTCAGCGAGCTTCGTGAATTGGCAACGCCGGGAATGAACAACGGGTCATTGACGACGTCGTGACAGATGTAGCTCATGCCACTTGCCGCGGCATAGCCGGTAACTCCGTTGCCTTGTGGATGGGCAAACAACTGTCGGTCAGCCGCTTCTTGGTCGATGCCGACACTCAATAGTGGGACCAAGTTGCCCGTGGAATGTTCAAGCAAACGAATTTCGATCACTTCAAAATTTAGCAAGTCGCTCAGATAGTGACGAATGTTTTCTTTCAGCAGATCAATTCGTTCGTCAACTTCCATCATGAAGATTTCAGACGGACGCAAATCGGCCAGTTCGCGGCCGGCTTGATGGATCGCAGCTAGTTTTTGCTGCTGCAAAATCTCTTCGGTGATATCGCTGATCGTTACAATCAATTGTCGCGTGCTATCGACGTGAACAATCGGCGCGGCATGCACTTGGTAGTAGCGATTGTCGGAACTGTGCAACGTGCTGTTGCTTTCGTCTTGCGTTGCCAAGGCAGTATGAAACGGACAAAAGTCAGGGCCCATGATTTCGGGATTGCCCAGCAGTTCATAAAGCGTCATTCCAACAGGCGCTTCGTCGGATTTATTGGCCCAACGGCGCAGTCGCCGATTTGCCCACAACACCCGAACGTCCGCATCAAGCAGTGCGACGCCTTCGGGCATATCACGCAACATCAATCCGCTCTGGCAAATCCCTCGCAGTTCACTCAACTGCGGTAGCTGATCGCGGGCGATCCAAACTCCTTCGATGGATGGTTCTTCCAACTCATCCAAAACCGCGCCAGCTGTTTGGATCACAATGACTTCGTCGGCGTCGACATTCGAAGGCAAAGAGAGCGGGTCACCTACACAAATCAATTTGCGAGGTTTCTCAGAAGGGAAGTCTGATTGAGGTGATCGATTCATCGATCTTCTCCGAAACAACCGGAACCGTTTCGAACTAAATGTTCAGTTACTTACTTGGGTTGTTTGCAACTGCATCACAGCTGCCCGTTCGATACGCGGCTTGCATGGTAATTCACAATTTGCACTTAAAGCTTTTGCGCTCAACCGCCTCGCCTGCTTCTCTAATGATAAAGAACAGACGTCATGATGCGACAGTCATGTTCTGCAAATTGCAATGAATTCCCTCATCGATACATCGGCAAACTGATTTCGGATCGCCACTGTTTCAATGCACTTCGTTCAATGCACTCAACGTGCTCAAGCTGGTTTTGTGTTGTCGCTCATTCGGCTGATGTTCAAACCGATCGCTTGAGTCGATGACCATCTGCCTGCAACGGCAGGTGAGCTGCCTGTAGGTCGCTGCAGTATTGGTCAGCGCACCGCAACGAAAGCGGCGAACGGCTTATGCGATGCGTGAATCAAAACGTTGCCGTCGTAAGCATCACAAAAGCTAAATCTGAAACCGAGTATTCAATGCCGGCTTGCCTGTTCAGATCGAGCAACAGTCGCCGGTTTCAGTAAGGGAAACCTCTAGGTTTGCACAAAGAATTTTGGAGGTCGAGGAAATGTTGGACAACTGGTGAGAATTCAACAGACCACTTTCACTTCGTGACGGATGCCCGGGAAAAACAGCGCCAATGACGGGTTTTTCTTGCCTGTTGCCTGTGGTGAACATACAACTAGTTCTGATGGCACATTCGGCAGAGAGACGAATAGCGGACATCGGCAGACAAATTTGCCCTTTCGCCCCAATTTGCCACCAATGAATCATTGACACCTTGAAGCTAGCGTCTAGATTCTAGGGCGCAGGGTCTTTGTACCCATTTTGCGCAGCCGTTAAACTTCCTCGTATTTCTACTGTTGCTCACAGGCTGTGAGACTTTTGGAGGGTTACCTTTGATGAAAGCACAAGTGCTTAAAAATTTAGTTGGGTTGTGTGCAGCGATTATGTTCGCTGCAACAGCTCAGGCTCAGTGTGGGTCATGCGGAGGTTGCGCAAGCGACTCCGGATGTGTATCCAGCGGAGCAATTGGCGGCGGCAGCGGTGCCGTTGTCTATGGTAGTGGAGCAGGCGCTTATAGCGCTGGTTCGGTTTACAGTGGTGGAGCTGCTTATAGTGCAGGCTCGAATCCATGTGCACCAACTGTTACCTACCAGACACAAACCGTTATGCGTTCACAACGCGTTACGGAAACACGAATGGTCCCAACGACCACTTATCAGACACAGACTCGCACACGCATGCGATCTGTTACTAAGCAAGTTGCTCGCGTAGAGACAAAGCAACAAGCTTACACAGTGAACGTTCCTCAGCAGCAAACACGCACTGAGAACTACACTGTTCAGGTTTCTGTTCCTTACACGGACACTGAGTCCTACACAGTTCAGGTTCCTGTAACGACTCAAGTTGCTCAGTCGTACCAAGTTTCGGTACCTTACACAGAGCAAGTCGCACAGACTTACACTGTTCAGGTTCCTGTCACGACTCAGCAAGCTCAGAACTACACCGTTCAGGTTCCTTACACGGTTGAAGAAGCTTACACAGTAAGCGTTCCTTACACTGAGCAAGTTGCTCAGACGTACAC
>CAZZDZ010000232.1:0-10211 GCA_964652675.1 uncultured Pirellulaceae bacterium | reverse complement strand
CGATCGCAACGCGCGCGATCCCCGCCGAATCGATAAATTTTGTTACGTTCATGGGGTAAGGATATCGAAAAAGCGACGCTTTCGGGAGGATCGGAGAACGAAGTGACTGAACAACAACCAGAAAAACAGACCGCCGACAAAAAAAAGTCTTCTCTGATCGGGGTGCTTGCCGCTGCGGCACTAGCTCTGGTCATTGTGGCAGTCTTGATGTTCTTTCTCCCCAATGGTGGTGGGGATGGCATTGGTGGGGATGGTGGCGGAGACCCTGGCGCTGCGACTCAACTGCAAGCGAACCTCACCAAGCTTCGGTCGGCCTTGGTCGCGACAGAAAATTTGGACACCGTGTCCGCGCAACCAGACTGGGATTCGCTTTTGGAGTTGATGCCCGATGACGCCTCGCTTGCACGCAATCGTGCGCTCAATCGAGTCTTGCGAATCGATCAACTGGCCGAGACGATCAATAGCCCCAACAGTAGTGCGGACGAAAAAAAGGCCGCCCGCATAGAAGCGTCCAGTAGTATCTCAGTCGCTCGGGATGCGATAACGGATTTCAAACGCGTGTCAAAAAATGAGGTCATGAGCCTTTGGTTGTCCAGTCGGATCGACTTGCACGAAGCGTCTTTGCTTCCGCGTTCGATGACCGATTCGATGCAACTAGCAGTTTTTAATCGTGTCAGCGAACGGTTTTTGGCCGACTTGGGGGACGATCCCGAGTCCATCATCTTGGGCGCACCGCTAATTCAAGTGCTGGATACTTTGGGTGATCGGCTGCCAGCTTCTGCCGAAGCCAAAACGACCGAGTTACTGAGTGCACTGTCCGACAAACATCCCGAAAACCTTTTGTTGGCAGTGCGCGCGGCCCAGAACAATTTCTTTGATGAAAACAAGCAAACGCCCAAGTATATCGATCGAGTCGCGAGACTTTCAAAACCGATTAATCCGCTACTTGACGACAAATTTCGATCGTTAAAGAAAACGACGACAGAATTGGTCGAAGCGATCGAGAACGATATCGAGGCGGGCGATTGGGACAAAGCCAGCACGAATTTCAGCTTCTGGCTCAATGTGCTTAATCCATCCGAAATTGTTCGCGCCGACAGGCGACGCGTTGATCCGCACCCGCTGGATCGCTTGAGCTTTGAAACACTGCGGCGAATGAATACCACCGATATCGAATCGCAACCGTTGGGCAAAGGCGATTCTGCGATTGGATTCAAGGCGTCACCGATCGATGCCGCCGACAATACCATCGCGTTTACGCCTTTGGATTTTGACTTGGACTTGGTCGATGACCTCGCAACCCTCTCCAAAGCTGGTTTGATTCGGCTTTGGAGAAACGATGATTTGGACTGGGTGGCCGCTGGCGAAATCAATGTCGCGGGTGAACCAAACGGATTACTGGTTGCCGATTTGTTCATGGTCGATAGCAGCCACCCGCAGAGGATAAAGTCGGATGTCAAACGACAGGAGATACGTCACGACACCTATCCCAGTTTGGTTGTCTACGGCGACAGCGGAATCGATTTAGTCGCGTTGGACAGTCGAACAAAAACCGCTCAATCATCACGGTTGAAAATTGTGGACAAAACCAAAGCCGGGTTCGGTGACGTCAGCGGTGCAGTGCAAGTGATCGCGGGCGATTTTGAAGGCGACGGAGATCTGGACTTGGCAGTCGCAACGAAAAGCGACGGATTGCGACTGTTCGTCAACCGCGGCAATCGAACTTTCTTTGAAATCACGGATCATGACGGCGGATTCGACAAGTCGGACCCGATTGGCAAAATGGCAATCGTGGATATCGATCGCGATTTGGACCTCGACATCATCACCGTGCATCCAGGTAGTGGCCGTATCGGTGTTCTGGAGAACTTGTTGCATTTACAGTTCCGTGGACGCATGATCGAAAACGTGCCCACGATCAAAGATGCGTCAAACTTGGCGATCGCCGATGTAGACGGCAATATTTCTTGGGACGTGATTTACGGCGGGCCGACTGAAACAGCAGTCGTTTTCTCGCAAACCGCCGACGCGGGCGTTTGGACGGTCGAACGAGCGGAGAAAAAAGACACGGCGTCGGGGAGTATGGCGTTGGCTGATTTGGACAACGATTCATGGAATGAAATGCTTGTCGATGGCGGCGTCGTTCGGATTGGCCCTTGGGGAATCGGCGACTTGAAGCCAATCGATTCGATGCCGACCATAACCGGTTTGCATCTGACCGATTTCGACGCCGACGGGTTGTTGGATTACGTCGCAATGGTCGACAACAAACTGACGGTCGGGATCAATCAAACCGAAACGAACCACCAACACTTAATGGTTCGTTTCAAAGGCATCAATGACAACGCAGAAAACAGCGGCCGCGTCAATCATTTTGGTATCGGATCCGTTTTGGAAGCCCGGTTTGGTCCCCATTACCGATCACAAATTGTCACTTCACCGGCGACGCACTTTGGGATCGCTGGTTTCGACACCGCCAGCAGCGTGCGTGTGATCATGCCAAACGGTTTGACACAAACGATCCGCGAGCCCAAAGTCGACACGATCGTCGAAGAGAAACAATCGCTAAAAGGATCATGCCCTTATTTGTACGCATGGGATGGCGAGAAGTACGTGTTTGTGACGGATTGTTTGTGGGCAGCCCCGTTGGGATTACAAGTTGCTGATGGTGTGGTCGCCAAAGATCGCCCGTGGGAATACTTGAAAGTCGATGGGACTGACATCCAGCCGCGCGACGGCAAATACAGTTTTCGGATCACGGAAGAACTTTGGGAAGTCGCTTACTTTGACAAGTTGGCTTTGACGGTAGTCGACCATCCAGCGGACATTGATGTTTGGACAAACGAAAAAGTTGGCCCTGGCAACATCGCCAAGCAAACGATTTTTGCTTTTGCTCCCGAAGATGTTCACGACCTGACAAATGCGGTCGACACAAAAGGCCGCGACGTAACTGAATCGCTTGGCAGAATCGATCGCGATTTTGTTCAAGGGTTTGATCGGCGGTTGCGACAAGGATTGTGCGAACCACACTGGATCGACATGGATTTTGGCGATGTGGAAATTGCCGATGACGACCACGTCTACATGGTTCTGACTGGTTGGATTTTGCCAACGGACACATCACTGAATATTCAGATCGATCAAAACCCAGCCTTGCCCGCGATCGAGTTTCCGTCGGTCTGGGTACCGGATCCCGACACAGAAGCTCAGTGGCGCAAAGTGATTCCGTTCATGGGGTTCCCCGGCGGCAAGACAAAAACAATCGTGGTCGATGTCACGGATTCGATTTCCAAAGACGACCCCAGGTTACGAGTGCGAACATCGGCACAGATCTATTGGGATTGCGCCCAATTGGCGATTCAATCAGACGTGCCAAAGATCGTGACGCAAGAAACAAGTTTGCTGAGTGCAGAAGTTTCGCATCGAGGATTTTCGAAGTCGATCAAAGAGAGTTCCAAACATCCAGAGACCTACGACTATCAATCGGTTTCGACAGCCCCCAAGTGGCCCCCATTGCGAGGCGAACTGAGTCGTTTTGGGCACTGCAAGACGCTGCTGGGAACTTGGGATGATTTGATGGTCGTGATCGGCGCCGGTGACGAAATCGCTGTGGAGTTTTCGGTTCCCGAAAAACCGATTCCGGAAGGCTGGAAACGTGATTTTGTTTTACACTGTGTCGGTTGGGACAAGGACGCTGATCTTAATACGCTCAGCGGACAAACGATCGGCCCCATCCCGTTTCGCGACATGAGCTCGTATCCTCCCAGTGTCGATGACAGAAAAAAGTCGCAAAGCGTGAAAGAAAAAAACAGAGACCATTTGCGGAGGCATCAGTCGTTTCGCGCTTTTTGGAATAGGCCGGAGAGTTGATGAGTGTGGCGGGACGCTCGGCGGGTTTGGCATGTCAATTTACAGGCGCAGAGCGGAAATGCGTTTGTATCGATTGATTCTAGGTAGTTTTCGCCCATTTTTCACGGTAAATCCTTTTCGCAACTTGCCGTCTCTACAATCATTAGATAGTCAGCGGATTCAGTAAGACAGAAATTTGCTTCACTGTGTCTTAGGATTGGTGTCTTAGCATTGGTGTCTTAGCATTGTTGTCTTAGCACTGTTGTCTCAACTACGTATATCCCTTTTCACGCAAGCTGATTGATGTCTCCCGCCCCTAACAGCGACTCGCCTGATACTTCCAACGAACTGTCCCACGAGGAAGAAACGTCGGAAGACGCCCGCAGGCGCGGGTTGCGGCACAAGCGTAAGAGACCGGTGTCCAGACGTCTTCGGTATGTGCTGTATGTCGTCTTGGTGCTGTTTAGCATTTTGGCGGCCAACGGGGTTTATCTGGCCAGCATTACTTGGCTGCAAGAAACGACCGGTGAGATCTATGAGACTCACTTTTATCAGCTCATGTTTTTGGCCCACTTGGGGATGGGATTGCTGTTGATCTTGCCCACCATCGGGTTTGGGTTCGTGCACATGTTGCGTTCACGAAAACGTCGAAACAAGCGTGCGATTTGGATCGGTTACTCTCTGTTCGCGATTGCCATTACGATCTTGCTTAGCGGTCTGCTGCTGATGCGAGTTGGCAAATTCAACATTGTTAGTCCGGGTGCTCGATTTGTCGTTTATTGGGCGCACATATTGGCACCCATTGTTGCGATCTGGCTCTACTGGCTGCATCGACTGGTGGGGCCCAGAATCAAGTGGTACATCGGTCGACGTGTCGCGTTGGTCGCTGCCGTTTTCGTTGCTCTTGGCGTTGCGGCACAAACATACGACCCGCGCCAAAGTGACGGTCGAAAACCAGCCGATGGCGACAAGTATTTCAAGCCATCGCTGGCAAGCACTGCGACGGGCGAATTCATCAAAGCCGAAACGCTTATGAACGATGAGTACTGCTTGAGCTGCCATAGTGATATTCACAACAGTTGGTTGCACAGCGCTCACAAGTTAAGCAGTTTCAATAACCCGGCATATCGCGCTTCGGTTCGTGAAACCAGAAAGGTTGCGACCGAGCGAGCCGGCAGCGTTCAAGCGTCGCGTTGGTGTGCGGGCTGTCATGACCCCGTGCCGTTCTTTTCAGGAAAGTTTGACAATCCCAACTACGACGATGTTGGTGACATAACGGCTCACGCAGGGATTACTTGCACAGCCTGTCACGCGATTCAGTCAATCGACAGCAATGTTGGCAACGCGGATTACACGATTGACGAACCCAAGCACTATCCGTTTGCTTACAGCGAAAATAGTTTCCTGCAATCGCTCAATTCGTTGATGGTCAAAGCCAAACCGGCATTTCACAAACACGAGATGCTGAAACCGTTTCACAAGACAGCCGAATTTTGCGCGACCTGCCACAAAGTTTCTTTGCCAGGCGAAGTCACCGATTACAAAGAATTTTTGCGAGGGCAAAACCACTATGACAGCTATCACTTGAGCGGCGTGTCCGGCCACGGTGCGCTTAGTTTCTATTATCCCGAAGTCGCAAAAGAAAACTGCAACCAATGTCACATGCCCGAAATGGCAAGCAAAGATTTTGGTGCCAAGTACTCGCGTGAACTAAAAAAGCTGGCCGTGCACAACCACGCTTTCGCAAGTGCTAATTCGGCGATAAGCCATTGGACTCAGGACAAGGAAGGGATTGAGGCGCATCGAAAGATGCTAGCAGGGTCCGTGAAAGTTGATTTGTTCGGGTTGCGCGAAGGCGGCAAGATCGACAGTCGACTTTACGCACCGTTGGGTGTTCAAGGTGCGGCCGTCGTACCAGGGCAGTCGTATTTGATCGAAACTGTCTTGCGCACGATGACACTGGGACATCATTTCACGCAAGGAACCACGGACTCCAATCAAGTCTGGGTTGAGTTGACGGCCACACAAGGCGGAAAGGTTATCGGAAAGAGCGGCCATCGAAATGAACGTGGCGAAGTCGATCCGTGGTCGCATTTCGTCAATACATTCATGCTTGATCGCAACGGAGATCGTATCAACCGACGAAACGCACAGAACATTTTCACGCCACTTTATAGTCACCAGTTTCCACCGGGCGCTGGCCAAACGATTCACTATAAAATGCAAGTGCCTCGTGATTCGAAGGAGCCGGTCACCGTTACCGCGCGATTGCTGTATCGAAAATTTGACACCGAGTATTTGGACTTTATTCGGGCAGACCGCGACCCAAATCGCGATCGTTTGAATCTGGGAAAAGTGGGCGATCCAAACGATTTGCCAATCATCGAAGTCGGCAAAGACGAAGTTGTGTTTGAAATTTCAGACGCAACCTACACGGGAGCCGAAGAATCGCCTAATCCGTTAGACAAAAGCCCACTCCCTCTTTGGCAACGATGGAATGATTACGGAATCGGATTGTTCCTGAAAGGAAAAGCGGAACTGCGGCAGGCAGCGGCCGCATTTGTCGAAGTAGCCAAGAAAGGGCGATACGATGGGGCATTGAATCTCGCACGCGTTCAATTTCGCGAAGGAGACTTGGCCGGAGCAACCAAGTCGTTGGTTTATGCAGCAAAGATGGATCCCAAGCCTCCCTCGTGGACACACGGTTGGTTGAGCGGCATGATCAATCGCCAGCAAGGTAATTTACAAGAAGCCGCTGAGTCGTTTCGTGGCGTACTGAAAACAAAGATTCCTGAACGCGGGTTCGATTTTTCTCAGGATTATCGCGTGCAAAATGAATTAGGAACCACCTTGATCCAAATTGCCAACCAAGCCGAAGTCAAAGGGGATGATGACGCGTACGACGCGGCGATTGAAGAAGCCAAGACGCATTTCCTGGCCGCTTTGGAGATCGATTCGGAGAATGTGACCGCGCATGCCAACCTCGCCAAGATTTACGACTTACTGGATCAAGATGTCTTGGAAAAACACCATCGCAAAATGCACGCTCGTTTTAAACCAGACGATAACGCCAGCGAAGTCGCTACCAAGGCCAGGGCAAAATATCCAGCAGCCAGTCGTGCGGCCGAAGCACTCGTGATCTATGATCTGCAGCGCAAAGAAGCATTTCTCTCGCCGGTTGCCGAAATTCCAAACGAAGCTGTGCAAGAACAACCTCCCCGCGCTGCCGCCGTACCCACTACCAAAGCCGACACCAAATAATGACCGACGAAACGAATTCTAATGGTGTTGATGTAGACGATGATGTTGAAAACGATGCCGTCATTGGTAGTGCCTTTCGAGCTTCTTTGGTTGTGATCATGTTGCTGGGGCTACCAGTGATCGGATACCTGATCTACCTGAACTTGTCCAAAGAAAAAGCGACAAAAACGGTAGTCGAAGAGGTTCTGGATCCAACGGTTCGCGATGTCAGCGAGAACGAAGTCCCCGCGTTGTTTCTGGCTGACGTTTCCGATTCTTGCGGTGTTCAGTTCAAGCACGAAACGGGTCGCGAAGGAGAAAAATTGCTACCCGAAACAATGGGCAGTGGCGTCGCTGTGTTTGACTACAACAATGACGGTCATCAAGACATCTTGTTTGTCAATTCAAGCCACTGGCCGTGGGCAAAAGAACCCGATGCCAAATCACCAAGCCGACTGTTTGCTGGCGATGGAAAATTTCAGTTTACCGATGTGACGGACCAAGCGGGTTTGGACAACACGTTTTACGCGATGGGCGTCGCAGTTGGCGATTACGACAACGATGGCGACAGCGATCTGTTTTTCTCTGCGGTCGGCAAAGACCGATTGCTGCGAAATGACAATGGCAAATTCACGGACGTCACCGAAGCGTCCGGAGTGTCAGGCTCTGACGAAGCTTGGGGAACCAGTTGCGGATTTTTTGACTACGACAATGATGGTCGGTTGGATTTGTTTGTTTGCAACTATGTTGCTTGGAGCAAAGAGACCGACCTGAGTTACGAATCCACACTGGACGGAGAGAACCGGGCCTACGGTCCGCCGAAAGCCTTTTCAGGTTCTTTTTCCTATCTCTATCACAATGATGGAGATGGCAAGTTTTCGGACGTGTCCCAGAAAGCTGGCATTCAGGTTCGCAACGACGACACGGACGTACCACTTGGCAAAGCGATGGGTGTCGCGCCAGTGGATATCAACAAAGACGGCTGGATGGACATCGTGGTTGCCAACGACACCGTTCGCAATTTCTTGTTTGAAAACAACAAGGATGGCACGTTCAGCGAAACAGGTCGTCTGCATGGAATCGCCTACGACATCAGCGGCAACGCCCGGGGTGCGATGGGAATCGACACGACCATTTTTCGCCCCAGCGGAGCGCTGGCGATTGGGATCGGCAACTTTGCAAACGAACAAAGCGCGTTGTTTATCGAATCGAAACGATCCGGGTTCATTCCCGCCGAAGTCGCAACGGGCTTGGGGCCGCCTACGCGACTGGGTCTTACCTTTGGGTTCTTCTTTTTCGATGTCGATTTGGACGGGAGACCGGATATTTTCGGCGCCAACGGCCATTTAGAAGAAGACATTGCCAAAACGCAGCGAACACAAAAGTATGCTCAATCTCCCCAGTTGTTTTGGAACGCTGGACGAGGATCGGGCAGCGAGTTAATCGCTGTCGAGGAAGCTTGCACTGGAAGCGGATTTTGTGAACCCATTGTTGGTCGTGGTGCTGCGTTCGGCGACTTTGACAGTGACGGCGACCAAGACATTGTGGTCTCAGTCAGCAATGGATCTCCAAGGATATTCCGCAACGACCAAAAGCTTGAACATCATTGGTTACGTGTTCACTTGATAGGCTCTCAGGCCAACCGCGATGCGATCGGTGCCCAGGTGTCGATCCAAGTCGGCGATGAAACACGAATTCAGCAAGTCATGCCGACACGTAGCTATCTAAGCCAAAGTGAACGTGTGCTGACGTTTGGTTTGGGGGAAAACGATAACATTCAAAGCGTCCAAGTCACGTGGCCAGGCGGTCAACAGCAGACACAGCGTATCGACGGGATTGATCGTCAAATCGAAATCACGCAGTCCAACAAGTAATTATCGCAGTGACTGCGGAAAATTTTGTTTTTCAGCGCCTCATCAGCCGCGCGTTTTAGCCATACAATCATGGCAACAATCAGCATTTCACAATCGCGCAGCATGAAATCAGAACTTTACTTTGCCGGTATATTCATCCTGGTCATGTGGCTAGTGTTTTTCGTCGACGCGTTCATTCCAGCACATCTGAATAGCTGGGGCGTGTATCCGCGATCTTTCCGGGGCCTGTTTGGAATTCCGTTGATGCCGTTTCTGCACGGTGGATTTTCGCACTTGTTCAGCAATACGGTGTCGCTTGGGATTCTGATGTTCTTGCTGGTTGGTTCACAAAAGAACCATTGGCCAATTGTGGGCGCGATCATCTTGATTAACGGTGCCCTGGTTTGGCTGCTTGCCCGAAGCGTCAGTGGCGAAGGAGAATTGATGAATCACATCGGCGCTAGCGGTCTGGTTTTTGGGTTGATGGGATTCTTGATTCTCAATGGGTTCTTGGAAAAACGACTCGTATCGATCGGTGTCGCGTTGTTGGTTGGTTTCTTTTTCGGAGGCACCATGATCAGCGGAATCATCCCAAAAATAAACAGCCAGATTTCATGGGAAGGTCACCTGTTTGGAGTCGTGGCGGGAGCCGCAGTGGCCTATTTCATGTCTGAAAAAGGAAAGGCTCTGTCGTGGCGCTAGGTAGAGGCGTGGTTCTCCTCTAACACACCGCTGCAAGTTTTGATTTTTGCGTGTTGCGAAAGCCTGCGTCTAAGCGGCTTTCCGTCTATGCTATTGACGAACCCAACCCAGACGTCAAGCCAGTTTTCCGACGTCCTGGCGAGCGTAGCTACGACCATTGGCGCTGACCAGTTCAGACAGTGTTTTAGATGCACAAGGCTCTTGATTACCAGATGATTCGCACTTCTCTCTTGGCGTGCTGCGCCGTATTTCTATTTCTGTCAACTTCTTCTGTTGGCTTTGCCCAGTCATTCACGTTTGTGATCCCTGGTGACGATGGATCGCAAAGCGTCACCAGCCAAAACAACTTGCTCGATGCGCCCGCCGGCAAACACGGTTTTGTTCGCGTCGCCGACGACCATTTCTTTGCAGGTAGTGATCGAATTCGTTTCTGGGGCATGAACCTTTGCTTCTCAGCAAATTTTCCAACGCACGAAGTGTCGGATTCTTTGGCGCCACACCTCGCGAAACTGGGTGTCAATGCCGTTCGCTTTCACCACATGGATACGCAATCTTCACCCAACGGAA
>CAZZDZ010000231.1:3013-10226 GCA_964652675.1 uncultured Pirellulaceae bacterium | reverse complement strand
TTGATTCACACAGTCGATCGATCGAATCTGGATACATTTTTGCAAAAGCGCAACTTCAATAAGCGTGAGCGAGGGACCGAGTCAAGATCGATTGTCCCTCGCTAACGCGTCGGGTTACCAGAAAAGCGCAACTGGTATGTTGCATTCAAAACGTTTCGCTACGTTGGCTTAGCGTTTTACGCGAGCGTTGCCTTCCCAGATGCTCCAGACTTGGTCTTCGTCGGCTGGCTGGCCGTAGTCGGTCAACATCGTGGCAGCCAACGCGCCGGTGGCCCAACCGAAGTGGGTCGATTTTTCGACGTCCCATCCATTGAGCACGCCATAAAGCAATCCACCAACGAAACCATCACCGCCGCCGATGCGATCCAAGACGCCGATTTCACGCGGCTCGACGACACAGAAATCGCTACCGTGTGAAACGATTGCGCCCCACATGTGTGAATTCGCACTTTCTACTTCTCGCAACGTCGTCGCGAACAAGGTCGTATCGGAATACTCCTTTTTGACTCGGCCGATCATTTCCTTAAAGCCATTGATCTTCTCGCCGATGTCTTTGCCGCCAGCTTCGGGACCTTCGATGTCCAAGCACAATTGGAAATCTTCTTCGTTGCCGATCAAGATGTCCGACAAACTTGCGATCTCTTTGAATGCGGCAGACAACTCTGCTTCGCGACCGCTCCAAAACGATGCTCGGTGGTTCAAGTCAAACGAAATTCGCGCGCCGTGCTTCTTGGCCGCTCGTGCGATTTCCAGACAAAAGTTACTGGTGTCTTCGCTCAACGCCGCGATCAAACCCGACATGTGAACGATCTTGGCACCTTCGTCGCCAAAGATTCGCTCCAGGTCAAAATCTTTTGCATTCAGCAAACGGCCGACTTCGCCAGCGCGGTCGTTTTGCACGCGTGGTCCACGCGATCCCCAGCCGCTGTCGGCCATGTTGATTTGATGACGAACTCCCCAAGGAGTTTCTTGTGGGAACTCGGGGCCTTCGAAATCCATGTGGCGACGGCCCAGATCGTCTTTGATAAAACGCGCGACGGGGCTGTCTTTTACGAACGCGGTCAAAATTTTGACAGGCAGACCCAAGAAAGATGAAACGCTACCGACGTTCGATTCGGCACTGGTGCCTTGCATTTTGAACGTATCGCTACAGTGAAACGGTTGGTTGTTCACTGGAGTCAGGCGGGTTCCCATGCTGGTGGGAATGACCATGGCATATTTTGCGTCGCTACGTAATTCAATCATCTTCTGTATCTGTTTGGTTTTCTTGGAGGAGTGAGAACGAACTAAATCAAATCGTTACCGAAGCGAATCCGCCATCAACGGGAATGTTCTGTCCGGTCACAAACGACGCGGCTTTGCGACTTGCCAACCAAACGACCACGCCAGCAAGTTCATCGGGCTTACCGAAGCGATCCATGGGAGTGTGGCCAATGATCTGGCCGCCACGTTCGGTGTAACTGCCGTCATCGTTGAACAACAATTTGCGATTTTGTTCGGCTGGAAAAAATCCGGGACTGATCGCGTTGACTCGCACACCCGTGGTTGCCCATTCGCGTGACAGCCACATCGTAAAATTAATCACGGCAGCTTTGGCAGCCGAATACGCAACGACTCGCGAAAGCGGAATCATGCCGGACATCGATGCGATGTTGATCACGCTACCCACGCCGGCTTCTAACATGTCGGGACCGAATACTTGGCTGGGCAGCAAAGCGCCGCCGACCAAGTTCAGGTCAAACACGCCACGCCAAGCGTCCTCGGGCAACTTGCAAAAATCGCCACCTGGTCCAATCGTTGCTTCGGGGCGATTGCCACCGGCCGCATTGATCAGCACCGATGCGGGAGCACCCGCCCAAGCTTTAATGGCATCGCGAGCTTCGGCCAACGATTCGGCTTTCAAACCGTCAGCGGCAAAGAACTTTGCTTCGCCACCAGCGTCGTTGATTTTGCCTGCGCGGGCGTTGCCGCGTTCGGCATTGCGACCGACCACAGCGACTTTGGCGCCAAACGCCCCCACCGCTTCGGCCATCAAGCCACCCAGTTCGCCTGTGCCGCCCACTACGACGGCCACGTCATCATCAAGTCTAAATATGTCTTTCATGGACGCCAATTTAATGGTTTGGCGGTCTATCGGACAGGTGCCAAAATGCAACGAATTTTAGGCGCAAAGGAATCGAATTACCCGCCAATCGCGTACATCGGACGATCGGGCGGAGTGAACCCGTCTTGGTCAATTCCGTGGCCAGATTTTTTGGCCATGACACAGCCCCGAATCTCACTGAGCAGTTCGTCATCGGTCGCTCCTGCCCGCATCAAATCACGCAGTGGCGTTTCGTCTTGTGAAAATAAACAGTTTCGCATCGATCCGTCGGCCGTGATCCGCAATCGGTTGCAAGCACTGCAAAAGGGAGCCGTCACGCTGCGAATGATCCCAATCCGGCCGCCATCTGGCAATTCAAAGTCTTCGGCTGGTTGCGACGGATGTGGTCGACTGAGTTCGGTCAATTCTCCAAACGTGTCTTGGATCATGCTTAACAATTCGTCGCCAGTGAGCACGTCGTCGCTTTGCCAAGCCTTGTCGGTGTCCAGTGGCATGAATTCGATGAACCGTAGCGGAACGTTTCGACGGCTCGCAAACTTCACCAGCGAGATGACTTCGGGTTCGGTGATGGAGCGAATTGCGATCGTGTTTAACTTCACGGCGTCAAAACCAGCTTCGATCGCCGCATCGATTCCCGCGATGACTTTGTCCACGCCACTGCGTCGCGAGATTTTTTTGAAAGACGCTTCGTCCAGCGTGTCCAAACTGACGTTCACACGGCGCAGTCCAGCGGCACGAAGCTCCGCGGCATGATCGGCCAACAACAAACCATTGGTGGTCATCGAGAGGTCTTCGATGCCATCGATATCAGACAGCATCTTGATCAGCGTGGTCAATTCCTTTCGCACCAACGGTTCGCCGCCAGTTAGGCGAATGTCACGCACTCCAGCGCGACGCACCAACAAGTCTGCTAGCCGATGCAATTCTTCGAACGTCAACAACCAATCACGCGGCATAAAATGCGCGTCGGTTTCCGGCATGCAATAAAAGCACCGAATGTTGCAGCGATCTGTCACACTCAGCCGAATGCTGTCGTGAACACGACCAAAGCGATCGACAAGCGGATCAACGAACGTGTCGTTTTGGGGCGGGATTGCGGGCAAAGGTATTCAAGAATCGAAATCGGAGTCGTCTGGTTTCAGGCATCCATCATAGCTGGACAATTCGCTTGGCCGTAGCCTCGCTGTGCATCGTTGCCGAAGTGGTCGTTGCTAACGCTTAGACTTTCCTCGAATGCGCGAAATCTGCCCGTTAGTTGCTCCCCGCAGCACGTCGCGTTCGATGCCGTCGTTGACGTCCAGCCAATTGTGGTGCCGAACAAACTCGACCACATCGGACGCATCGACTGGATCAACTTTATATTCACGCATGCGTTTGCGATGTTCGCGCAGCATGGCTTCAGGATCCGTGTTCTTGGCAATTTGCAAATGGATACCCGGACGTGGCTTGGAAAGTTGGTTGGGGGTGAGCGTCACTAATGCTTGGCCGGCATCCAGATAGCTGTAAAAACCATAGTGCCCTGCATCGACCAGCTCTCCATCTTTGCGAACGACGGTCCGAACTGCCAAAAAACAGCTCAGTCCGCTGGGCGTAACCATCGACATCATCCCAATTCCCAATGGACCGATCACGGGGATCGTCGCAAAGAAATTGTGTTTAAAACTGAGCTTTGACATCGGAGTCTGCAGCGTTTTGAAATGCTTCAAGATCCGTTTGGGCATTTGCTCCGATTCGACCCGAATGATCCGACGTGATTCGACTGCAAAAGTCGGCGCCGCAGGTTTTCGCAAAAACTTTGAAAGCAGTCCCGATGGGGCCATGCCAAAAACAGGTATCGACACGCCATCGGTTGCCACAATCAACTCTCGCAGCAGTTCTTCGTCAGCATCTTCTTCGCTGGTCATGATCTAGTGGTTTGCTCTCGGGTCGCGTTCATGCAATTTTGAGCCCCAATTGGGTCCATGCACTGTCGATGAAAGTATATCGTGTCAATAATAACAAAGCAGGACGGGCTCACCCGTCGAGTCAATTTTGGCAATCAAAAGTGCTCCATCATGACCAGCCAGTTTGTTTCATGCCCACACTGTGGCGGCGACATCAAATCAGACGCTACTTTCTGTCGCCATTGCGGTAGCAGTGATAGCGATGGATGGAAAGAGTACGACGACTACGGCCCAGATGACGAGGATGCAGAGTACGAGCAGTTTTTGAGTGACAATAACCTAGGCGATGGGATCTATGGTGCAGATACCAATCTTGCGACGAAGCGGCATTGGCGATTGGTTGCCGTGATTTTGCTGCTACTGTTCTTCTTTGGCTACTTGTTCATCTAGCGAATCGGTGATTTTTGCATGTCCGTTTCCCAAACTCCAAACGTCGATCCATCGGGTGTCGCCGCAATTGACCGAATGATCCAAAGCGGACTGATCGCTTCGGCCGATTACCACGAAACGTTACAGTCGACCAATTCACTTGCGCTACAAACACTGCGTGGAAATTTAGCACCCGACCTGCTTCCTAGGTTGTTTTTGACGGACAATCAAACGGCTGGTCGCGGCCGACACGGGCGCACTTGGATCAGCGAAACCAATGCGTTGACGTTTTCTTTGCTGGTCGAACGATCAAAGTACGAACGAAAAGACAGCACGCTGATATCGATCGCGGTCGGTGTTTCGATAGCCCGCGCGATTGAGTTTTCCTACGCTCCTTTGCAGACTCGTTTGAAATGGCCGAACGATGTCTACATTGACGGTGGAAAAGTCGCCGGAATTCTGTTGGAGACCTCACACACTGCCCCGCAAAATGTCGTCATCGGAATCGGCATCAATGTCAATGCGGCACCCGTGTTACCGGATACTGATCTGGCCGCGACGCCCAAGTCAATCGCCCAGGCGGTCGGGCGTAATGTTTGCCGATTTGAATTGCTTGAGAATATCGTCGAGCAACTTTCGGATGCTTTGGTCGAACTGGCTGATTCACCATCGACACTGACCGCCGAATTCCGCAAGCGCTGTTGGTTGACCGGCACGGTTGTTCGTTTTCAAGACGCCGATGCAAAAGGGAATCTCCAAAAAACAGGCCAGTGCGTCGGCATCAACGACAATGGCGATTTGATGATCCAAACGGATGCAGGCGTCTGTCATTGCCACAGTGGCGAAGTCAACCAAGTGCGTCGCGATACGTGAAATGTCTTGCCGCTATTCAGATCAGGCCGGCGGCGATTCGGGCAGCACCCACGGACGCTTCGCCTGATTGCGAATCGACCACAGCCACGCCCAGCTTCTGTTGTCGTATTTGAGTCCATGAGGCGTTTTTGGCTCCGCCACCGGCAGTGAAAACGCGATTGAGTTTTGGCGCACCGAGATCCGCCAAAGCTTCGTACCCGGTTCGTTCTATTTCGCTGATGCCTTCCAAGATGGCTTGGAAAAATACGGCGTCGCTTTCGGGTCTGGGCGCGAGTCGCCCCGGAAATTTCGGATCGGAAATCGGAAACCGCTCACCAGGACGCGACAACGGATAGTAGTCCAATCCGGTTGGCGCCGATGGGTCCACCGACTGCGATAAATCACGTATTTGATCGGTCGTAAAATGATCCAGCAGCACCCCGCCACCACTGTTGGACGCTCCGCCTGGCAGCCATTTGTCGCCGATTCGGTGGCTGTAGATCCCGCGACTTGGATCAGACACTGGTTTGTCGGACAATAGTTTGATCGCCAGTGTCGTGCCCAACGAAGTCACCGCGTCGCCAATTTCGGTTGCACCCGACGCCAAGAAGGCTGCGTTGGAGTCAGTCGCTCCGGCGACAACCCGCGTGTGTTTTGCAAACCCGAAGTGCGCCGCGATCGCGTCATCTATCACACCGAACGAATCACCCACAGGTTTTACTTCGGGCAGTGAATCAGTATTCACGCCGCAAGAGACGAACCAATCCGGCCAACATCGTTTCTGAACATCGTATCCCATTTTCAAAACATTCGTTTCGTCTGACAGTCCGCCGCGCCGCATCAACTTTGCCGCAATCCAATCGGCTTGATGAAGCGCAAACGCTGCGTCGGATCCGGCTTGCTCCTGCAAGAACAACAACCTGGCAAGCCCGGACCCGCTTCCTCGTGCCAAGCTTTCATCGGGAGCGAAACGGGCGACGGTTTCCGCAGCGCGATCAAAGCCACCGGAGTTGTACATGTAACCGCGCGTCAGCGGATTCAAATCGCCGTCGGTCAACAGCAGAGTGCCCGATGTTCCATCAACTGACAAAGCGTCGACGTTATCGAGCGAATGCCCGTTCTTTTTCAGGTCTATTCTCTGTGCAACCAAACACTGCTCAACCGCCGCCCACCACAGATTGGCGTCTTGGCAAGGGCGATCGTCCACCAAAATCGGTGCTTCGACCCCAACCGCTGCGTCTGAAAGAAGCTTGCCATCAGAATCAATCACCGAGGTGCGAACGCCCGACGTTCCCAGATCGATGCCAAGGTAAAGTTTCATCTTTTATACCGATTCAGACCCCGCGTTTTTCTTTGCCAACATCTGGCGGTTCTTTTCCGCATCGACGCCGCGACACTCAATATAGAAAGTCGATCGGATTCATCACACCCAATGACGCAACAAAGATTCCAAGGCATTCTGCCAACCGCGAAGCCCAGTCATACCGACGCCGTAGTATCATGTTGATGTGGTTGTCCACTTTATGTGATTGTCCACCGCGGATTGGTAACCTGCCAACGCGTGACGTTCAGCTTTGGTGAATTAATATGGAATCGAAATGAATAGTTTGGTGAGCGACTCGCTATTGTCGCTGATGGTTTTTGCTTTCGTCGTGGGCTTTGCTCAGAATGCTCGTGCTGCCGAAAAGCATAGCTGGACTTTGGGACATCGTCCCGACAAGAGCATTGAGTTTTCGCAACCAGACAAAGGTTCCGCACTGAAGCTGGATTTGTTTTTACCCGAAGGTTTCGAGGCATCGCAAAAACGCACCTGCATCGTGTTCTTTTTTGGCGGCGGTTGGAGCGGCGGCGAGACGGAACAGTTTTACGGCTACTCCAAGTACTTTGCCTCCCGCGGACTGGTTGCGATCTCGGCTCAATACCGAACGAAAAAAAGCCACACCGC
>CAZZDZ010000231.1:0-2913 GCA_964652675.1 uncultured Pirellulaceae bacterium | reverse complement strand
CACAATATTCGCAGCGAGCTGCCACCAACGATCATGTTCTTTGGCACGAAAGACAAACATGTTCCCGTCGCGACCGTCAACGCGTTTGAAAAGCAAATGATCGATGCCGGCAACGTTTGCGAAAGTCATGTCTACAAAGGACAATCGCACGGTTTCTTTCACATCAGCAAAGGCGGCCGCAAAATGTTTGAAGATGTGTTGGGCAAAACCGACGCATTCTTAACAAAACACAGTTTTCTCTCGGGCGACAACTCGGTCGCCCAGTGGACTGAAAAAAGCATCGCGGATTTGAAGTCAGCAAAGCCTTAGTGTGGGGCGATCCACGCGTGATTTACAGCTCCGTGATTTACAGTTCCAGGAACAATCTCGCCGGGTCTTCGATTACGTCTTTGATTGTTTTGAGGAATCCTACGGCTTCGCGACCGTCGACGATGCGGTGATCGTACGTCAGTGCCAAATTCATCATGGGCAAGATCACGACTTCTCCATTAACGGCCATCGGTCGTTCTTGGATCGAGTGCAGGCCTAGGATTCCGCTTTGCGGCGGATTCACGATGGGCGTACTTAGTAGCGAACCGTAGATGCCACCGTTACTGATTGTGAACGTTCCGCCCATCAAATCTTTGGGTTGCAGTTTGTTTTCGCCTGCTTGCCGGGCGTAGTCGCCGATGGTCCATTCGATTTCTGCGAATGACATGCGTTCGGTATTTCGTAAAACGGGAACGACCAACCCTTTGCCTCCGCCGATTGCAATTCCGATGTCGTGGTAGTTGCGGTAGATCGCGGCGTCATCACGAACTTCTGCGTTGACCGCTGGGAACGCACGCAACGCTTCGACAGCTGCTTTGGCAAAGAACGACATGAACCCTAGTTTCACACCGTGCTTTTGAATAAACGCTTCTTTGTATTTCTTGCGAATGTCCATCACCGGTTTCATGTTGACTTCGTTGAACGTCGTCAACAACGCGGCCGTCTGTTGGGCTTCGACCAAGCGTGCGGCGATCGTGCGTCGCAACATGCTCAATGGCTTGACTTCTTCGCTGCGGTGCGGCGCCGAATCGGAAATTAACGACGACGGTGGCTTGGGTCTTGGCGGGGCCGCTGGTTTCGCAGCCGGGGGTTTCGCAGCGGGCACGGGCGCACCTGCACCAGACTTTTGTTTTTTCAAGTGTGCCAATACGTCTTCTTTTAGCAAACGACCGTTTGGCCCAGATGCTGCGACGTCGTCGGCTGACAATCCGTTTTCATCAAGCAATCGTTGCGCCGCTGGCATCACGAATTCGGCGGATCCCGATGCAGCCGTTTCCTTTGTCGCTGGCGCACCCGATGGAGCATCCGAAGTTGATCCCGCGGGTTTTTCGGCCACACGAATTGACGCCACTTGATCACCGACGTTGGCAAAGTCGTCTTCTTTGGCCAAGACATTTTCTAAGAATCCAGCAGCCGGCGATGGGATCTGCACCGACGCTTTCTCTGTCTCGATTTCGACCAAGTCTTCCCCGGACGCAACCCAATCGCCTTCGGATTTTAGCCATCGACCAATTTGGACTTCGGTGATCGATTCACCCACGGTAGGAATCTCGACCTTTACTATTTCGCTCACAGGAACTATCGCTTATTGAGATGAAATGAACTGACTTTTTATTGCTGTTCGCACTAGGCTTCTATCGGCCGCCCCCTGAAGGATACCGCAGCGATGCGGGTCGCTGTAGTGTGGGCTGGGCAAAGTTTTTCAGCGATTCGAATAGCAGGATTTGGAGGGAAAATCGCCCCTCGGAATAGACATCTGAGTGATATTCGCCCCGAGAGCTAAAGAAACAGCCTTGGCACGAACGATTCTTTCAGAAGACGCGGTCGTTTTGTTGCTGCGCCGACCACTGTCGTTGTCTCCTCCCAGCAACCACTGTCAATTTCCATGGCCGCCTTTCACGATGACCACGACCACCGAAGCGGTATGCCCGGCTGGTTTCTTGTGCTTTCCCTCGTCGGCGGCACTTTCCTATTCTTTCGCTACTTTGGGGTCGCTGGCTTAGACCATATTTCGATCTATCAGAAAGAACGGCGGGTTTCCTCCGACCAAGAGTTCATCAGCTACAACCAGACCAGCACGTTTCCACCAACGGTCAATTTTGTCGGCACAAGTGACGTGATCGCGGACGATCCGTTTGCGGATGCACTGAAAGTAGCCGAGACCGTCGTGCCACGTCGTCGCGTGCGGAATATTCGTATCGCATCTTGGGCACTGGATGGCTTTACGCCCAGCAAGTTGGCCAATCCGATCGCTCGTCAAAATTTGATGCGAGTGATACGACAGTTCGACATCATCGCCTTGCAGCAAATCGCATCGGTTGAACGCGATATTGTTCCACGGCTGGCGGATGCTGCCAATGAAGCGGGACGGAACTACGATTACATCATTGGCCAACAAACTGGGCCGGCGGATCAATCCGAGCAGTTAGCATTTATCTTTGACGTCAATCGTGTGAAAACCGATCGCAAACAGACTTACACGGTCGCGGATCCGGATAACCAAATTCTGTATGACCCATTGGTCGCTTGGTTCCGCGCCGCTCAACCTCCTTCTAGCCAAGCGTGGACGTTCTCGGTCGTCAACGTACGAATCGACTTGGGCCGTGCACCCCAAGAGGTTGCGTTGATGCCCGGCATCATGTCTGCGGTGCGGTTAGACGGTCGCGGCGAAGACGACGTGGTGATGGCTGGTTTATTTCAAGCCGACGATGAATATCTGTTGCCAACGATTGCCGGTGAAGCAACCCGGGCGGCGGTGCGAAGTGTCCCGACGGATATCTTCGGGCGACACCAAACCGCGAACATTGTGATGGATACGAAAATGACCAGCGAATACATCGGACGTGGCGGAGCATTCGATTTCTTGCGTGTCTACAATCTGAG
>CAZZDZ010000230.1:0-10264 GCA_964652675.1 uncultured Pirellulaceae bacterium | reverse complement strand
GCGGATGAATCGATCGAAATTGAACCGGTCGAAACGCCTCTTTCGTTTTGGCACGCGGTCGATTTGGTTTTGGATCAGGCCGACATGGATGTCAACTTTTATGCTGGCCAGCGAGGTGTTTTGGCTTTGACGCCACGAGAAAAGGGACGCCCTTCACGTGTTGATTCGGCAGCCTACGCGGGGGTGTATCGGATCGAACCGACATCGGTCAACTCGCGGCGCGTTTTGGATCAGCCAGACCAAAGCAGCATGAACGTTAGCATGCAGATCGCATGGGAACCAAGGATGACGCCGATCGGATTAACGTTGCCAATCCCCGAACTGAGCGGAAAATTCAGCGACGAGGGACCGCTAGAGCCGCAGGAATCGGGGGACACAATCGATGTCCAGACTAATTCTGAGGTTGCTTTTACAGAGTTATTCTTACCGCTGGAGCTACCGGCGGGTCATCCTGAAAAGATCAAATCGATCAGTGGATCGCTGCGTGCCATGCTACCCGGCAAGAAACATACCTTCAAACTCTCGCTCGCTAAGACTGGCGAGAAATCCAAAAAGGATGCGATGACCGTTGAGATCGAAGACATTCGAGCCAACGGCCCGTTGCATGCTGTGCGAGTCAGAATCTCGCTTGACGACGCCAAGCGATCTTTGGAAAGCCACCGTCACTGGATCTTTGAAAACCCACTGTACATTTTGCGAAAGGATGGATCTCGCTCAGATCAATTAGGGTACGAGGTCTACGACCAAAGCAAGACCAGTGTGGGGATCGGTTACTTGTTTGATCTGGGCGAAAAGTACACCGAAGACAACTTGATCTATGAATCGCCGACGGCGGTGGTCAACAACGAAGTCGACTTTGTTATTCAGGACATCCCGCTACCGTGATTCGATCGATTCTCTGTTTTTTGGTCGTTGTGTGTCTTGGCGGCACAGCGAAATCGCAAGAAAAATTTGGTCCAGAAGATCCCATTGCGTCGATTGACGGTACACCGGTCTTTTTGGGGGAATTGAATCTGGTCCTGGTGGACCGGCTGCGAATCAAAGACCTCTCCAAGGCGAAACCGGATGTCCAGCAGGCCACCGCTGCGCTCTTGGTGCGGCAACACTTAGCGTTGAAGACCCTGTTCGCTCAAGGCGGTGAGACGCTACAAGCAATGGTGGATCGACAGATTTCGGATTTCGCAAACGATTCCAAGCGACGTGGCAGCAGTTTGCAGAAACACGCCCAGCAACGTAGCAGCAACGAACGTTCATTGAAGGCCAGTTTGACTTGGCAAATCGCATGGGGCCAGTACTTAAAAAGCCGACTGACCGATGCAAATCTGCGCAAGTATTTCGAACGCAATCGACAAAAGTACGCGGGCGGACGCTGGGAGGTATCCCAGGTGTTCTTAGAGATCGACCCGAAAGACAAAACAACTTTGGAAATTGCCAAGCAGCGGATGGATGAATTAGTTGATCAACTGAGCAAGTCCAGCGAACCAGAGGTCGCCTTTGCGGCTGCCGCTCGTGAACATTCCGATGCCGGTTCGGCTGCGACGGGAGGCCAAGTTGGCTGGGTCGAAAAAGACGGCGATCTGCCCAGTAGCGTCATGAAAGCAGTCCGAGCAACGAAGGTCGGAGACATAAGCCCACCGGTCAGAAGCCCCCTGGGGTTGCACACTGTATTCGTTCACGATTTCAAAGCATCAGATCTGGCCTTCGAGGATTTGACTGACCAATCGCAATTGCGACGCGACGCGACTGATGCTCTTTTTGATCAACTTGTGCGTCAACAAAAAGACGCAAAGATCGCTTGGTACATTTCTGGATTGAAACCACCCGCTGGTGTCAGCTTGATCCCAAAATAGAGGCACGCGGCAGAATCAAAGCTCGGTGGTCACCAATCAGCTTTCGCGTTCTTTGACCACTCGCTTGTTCTCTTTTCCGATGTACACCCCGAGAAACGACCATACCACTGCGATTGGGATGATGGCCCACGAAAGCGTCGACATCGCCCAACCGGCTGACTCTCTGAGCGCTGTGTAGACCGAACCGACCGCCGAATCACCTCCGCGCCGAATGATCGTGTCGATAAAACTCTTGGCCTTGTAACGGTCTTCGCGGTTAACCGACGTGAACAGAACTTCTCTGGCAGGGTTTGTGATTCCATACTCGGCGGCTCTACCAGTGACCGTGATCACTGCCAACACTTCTATGCTGGGCCACAGCGCCAAGCAGCTAATACCAATGATGTAGGCAATTGGCATCACGGCAAGCGTGATACCGATTCCAGCAAACTTCATCAACAAACCGACGACGACAAACTGCATCGCAAGCGTGACCAACGAAGTTGCGAAGTTGACGTTGGCAAAATACTCTGTTTTTGCTTCCTTGGCTGGTTCTACATCAAGATGATCGTAGGTCGCTTTGACGATTTCAGATTGCTGGAAATAGATAGTCGTTCCGCAAGTTGCCAAAAACAGTCCGTAGCAGCTGATCGCTAACAGATAACGTGACTTGAACACGGCAGTAAATCCGGCAAACGGATTCCCGCCGGTCGCTTTTCCGTTGGTTTCTTGGTCGGCGTACTCCGTGAACTTAGCGGCAGACCGCTCCAGCAACTCGTAGACGACCAAACCAGCAAAAAGGAGTGCCACAGCGATCAACAGCAGGTTTGCAACTCCAATCACACCGACCAGTCGCCCGGCGACTTGCGATCCAACAAGTCCCCCGATTGTTCCGCCTCCCGCGACATAACCGAAAATGCGTCGACCTTGTCCGGTAGAAAGCATGTCGCCGATCACGCTCCAGAAAAAAGAAACGATAAACAGCCCATAGACGCTGATCCAAACAAAGAACGCTCTCGCGATCCAGATTTGTAATTCTGCACGCCCAAACTTCATGCCTGCCCAAAACAAGATCAAGTTGGCGATGAAAAAGAGATAGATCGATGGGACGAGTCGTCTTCGATGGAACTTTCCGACAAGGAACGAAAAGGTTGGGATTGCGATCAGCATCACGACAAATGTGACGACAAACAGACGCGAAAGATTTTCGGTTCCATACGTCGAACTAATCTGCTCGCGGATGGGCCTCAAAACGTAGTAGCCAAACAGGACAAAAAAGAACCAGACCGCCCCATGCCAGAGCACCGTCGATTCGTATCCACTCGGTCGCGGAACTTGTTGTGTCAATTCATCCGCACTGCCCGGAGGTGAATAAGGGTTCTCAGGTTTCTTGGGCATCAACTCTTTCTTTCAAGTTATTGCGTCTGTTGCAGAGCAACGAACCAGTTTGGTCGGGAGCTCTGCTCGCCAAATTTGTCGCCAGTATTACCAATCATGATTTCTTTTAGCTGCCAAGTTTGTTTCAGCGGCCGCGCAATGTGGATTTTTGTTAAACGTGGCGTCATCCAAAGATCTTCGCAGTAAAAAAATTTTTGCGCTGACATGGTTTGACACCACTGCCCAAACGACCACGAAACATACAGTACCAATGGGGGTTTGCGCCATCCATGATTTCGTGGTGCCGGTTTTCGATCGGATCTCGCGCAGGGTTGGTTGCATTTTTTGATGGGACAACCAGCGCCTTATCCAACGCACCCAGAAGAACTCACCAGAGGCGATTTTGATGAGTGAAGAGCGAAGAAAAAACGCGTTCGAGGCATTGGGGCAAAACACCTCGAACGCTAGCGGTGACAAAATTTGTCACCGATAAAAGTATAGTAGCAACTGTGGACAAGCTAGTCGATAGGTAACAAACTGGGATTGTCGGAGATTTGGAAATCCACCGTTTATCGGTGTCAGAGGGAAGTCAGGTCGGGTCAAAAGTGGCCACAAAGCTGACCTGGCTTGGTCTAAAAAACAGCTCTACCCGTCTCTCCGGCGCACCGAGGTGGGGCTGTTTTCCAAGCTGCGATTTAGGTTCTTTTCCCATGACCGAGTCGAGTCGTCCTTTGTATGAAACGCGTTAATGAACAAGAGGCTCGAACGCGGACTGCGTATTCTGATTCTTCTACAAAGCGGCGCGCGCTACGATGCTTTGCGTCTGGCCCAAGAGATGAAAGTTACTCGGCGGACAATCTTTCGTGACATTGCCATGTTGAAGGAGTTGGGGCTAACAATTGAATATGACGTCGATCAGTCAACGTACTGCGTCCAGGTCCCCAGCGAACCGGGAATGTCTCGGGCGAGTCGTTCGCTCAACACGGAAGAACTCGGGCGTGTTCTACAGGCTTCACTTGCAGGTGAAGATCCTGCGGCCGTTTCCAGTGCGATGGTCATTCAACAAATCGCTCTAGACCTAGCTTCGAACCAAGGCAAATTGGCCCGAAACGTATCGGTTGATTCCGATGACCAAGCCAAAGAATCGGATTCCGTTTCCCTTCTAAGCTTTGCTGCTCAGCCGCTGCCAAGTGGGCAAGGTTTTCAAACCCATTTCTTTGAGAAAAGGGAGCAGCTAGTTTGTTTTTTAGTTTGTGCAATTGATTCAAAGAAGAGTCTAGCGATCTGGGACCGAGTTGCGAAAAAGGAGCATGCTTTGGTCGTCTCGGAGATTCGCTATGCCGCAAATGAGTGGACGATGGTAGCGACCACCAAAACCGGAGTTGTCTTAACACTGGCTCTGGATCAGTTGGATTTCATTTGCAAACATGAGCTCGCTGAATAGCACCAGCAGAACAAGAGACAGACAATGGTTAAGAAAACGAAAAATCTGGCAATGACATCGATTGTGAGTTTCAAGAACTCACAAGGCTTGGTCGCCCAAGGCACTCTCGTGCAACTTTCGCGTCAAAAAGTCGTGTTTGAAGTTTACAATCCGTATTCGGTGGTCCAGCTTTCCGAAGTGATCACCGAGATGAAGATCAGCCAGGGTGACCGTGACACTTACCAGGGTCGCGCCGTCGTCACTGGGTTGCTCAACACAGGTTTGGTGCTGATCGTGTCTGCATCTTTGGTGGATCCATGGTCAGATTTGCGGGGGTTAGAACCAGGGCCGGTTCTGCGCGGTTTTGTCCGTGAATTTGTTACCGATTGGAATGAAGCTGCCAGTCGACTGCAGCAACCATTTCGAACAGCCGTATCCAGTTTGCAGAACTATTTGGAAGAGTTAAGCCGCTATCTGGAGCACTGGGAGACCGAAGCGGGCGTTCACGAATCAGATCCAAATTCGCACCGACAGTTGGATTTTGTCTTAGATGTGGACAAGGAGGTTGAGCCACGGTTTACCGACCTGAATGCGGCATTCGAGGAAGCCACGTTGAATGTTCCTCGCAAGGATCTGCCGATCCATCGCGCTTTTGCACAGCGACAACTACATCCGCTGTTTATGTCGTCACCATTCATGAACCGCGCTTTCAATAAACCGTTGGGTTATGCGGGCGACTTTGAAATGGTGCGAATGATGCTTAACGAACCTTGGGAAGGACGCAATACGTTTGCCAAAATCGTTAACGCGGCAGCCCTCCGTCACGATGCCCCCGCGGCGCACCGCAATCGGATCAAATTGCTGCATCAGTCTTTGAAATGCGAAACCCAAAGATTGCTTAACGAAAAAGCGTCCCAGAGCGATTCGCAACGGATCAACATAATGAATCTCGGCTGCGGCCCCGCAGTGGAGATCGAGCACTTTGCTGCAGCCGACGAGGAATGCGGCCAAGTGGACTTTCATCTGGTGGATTTCAACACCGAGACGTTGGAACATGTTACTGAAAACGTCATTCCTACCATCGCCGGTTTGCGCAAAGATTGTCGCATCGAAACCGAACAGCGAAGCGTGCATGAGATCATACAGTTATCGATGAGCGAAGAAGAAAAACAGTCAGACCATCAACAAACTCCGTCATACGACATGGTCTATTGCGCGGGACTGTTTGATTACTTTCGCGACACAACCTGTGGGTTCTTGATTCAGTTGTTTTACAGTTGGGTCAAACCTGGTGGGCTGGTTCTAGTTACCAATGTGACGCCGTCGCATTCGTCGATCGCAATCATGGGCTTGGTATTGGACTGGAATCTGGAATTGCGCAGCGAGTCGGACATGCAACAACTTGTGCCTGGGCTGGGACAACAAAAAACGTATGTCGACGATACCGGTGTGAACGTGTTCCTTGAAATTCGCAAACCGGAGACGCCATGAACGGCTCCGATTCTTCGGCGACGAATGTCCAATTCAACAGCAACGAACGAGAACTCAGAAAGCATCGAGCGATCGTGGCGTTAGGCTTGGGGGTTGCGTTGATGCCGGCTGGCATTTTCCCTGATTGGATCTTGTATCGCGAAGCCTTTGCCAACTTATTGATCGTCCGGATCGTATCGACCGCAATCCTAGCACTTGGGTTAATTGCGATACTGAAGATAAAACTTGATCGTGCCTTCGAACCGTTAAGTTTCTTTTTGATATCCAGCCCTGCTTTCGCATTGGCCCTGATGATGTACCTGACCGATGGTGGTAGGTCGACATACTACTTTGGGTTGATCTTGCTGATGATCATTGTTCACTTGCTGGGCTTTCGAACTGGCGAAGCGATCTTGTTCAGTTTGCTGACCGTGGTGGCGTATTTGGTCGCCATATTTTCGCACCCGGCAATCGATCTGGCGTCGCGGACGGAAGTGACGCAGGGCGTGTTTTTTCTTGTCACATCTGCTGTCGTTTGCATTTTTATATCCCATTTCAGCCGAAGGAACCGTTGGATTGCCTTTCAATTGCAAAGCGAGCTTCGTGATGAACGAATTCAGCTTGAAAAGTCGATGCGACAACTGCGCGAAACAGAGTTGCAGTTGTTCCAAAGCGAAAAAGTCCGCGCGATTGCGGGGCTGGCCTCGGGTTTGTTGCATGAGATCAACAATCCCGTGAATTTTTCTCTAATGGCAGTGCGTGTTCTGAAAAAGAGACTATCCGGCATGCCGTCTGAGATGGAAACACTTAGTGATATCGAAGATGGTGTTGATCGCATCGGCGAGATCGTGTCCGACTTGCGATCATTTGCGTATTCGGAACACGAAGAAGTCACGCAACCATTCTTGCTGCGTGGCGCGATCGATACTGCAGTACGATTTTCAGTCAATGAGGTCGAAAGTGGTGTCATTCGGATTGTAGATGGGCCAGCGATGGAATCGCGGGTCGTTGGGACCGAAGGGCAAATCGTTCAGGTGTTTTTGAATTTGATCTGCAACGCAAGCCGCGCGCTAAATAAAAAACCGGACGCAAAAAAACGTATCGAGATCTCTGCGGCGAAGGATAACGATCGAGTCTCGATTATGGTTCGTGACTGGGGAATTGGAATGTCCGCCGAAAAAGTAGAGTCTCTTTTTGGCCCGAGTTCTCTGGAACGGACCAGCGAAGGGCTGGGACTAGGGGTCAGCATTTGCAACCGGATCATAAAGTCGCATGGGGGGCAATTGAGTTTCACCAGCCAGTTCGGCGAAGGAACTCAGGTCACATTTGACCTGCCATTAGAAGAACAACAGCGCGGCCAACACGCTATCTCGAACACACCATTAGCAATGAAACAAAACGGTATTTTTGATCACAAAGGGCTACTCAATGAACCGAATTAGTGAAAAACAAATCTTGTACGTCGATGATGAACCGCAGGCGCTCAAGTATTTTGAACAACTTTTTGGCGACCAGTTTCATATTGCGGTCGCGGGTTCGGCTGATGAAGCATGGGAGTACGTGACGAACCATACCGACAAAGTCGCAATTGTTGTTACCGATCACCGAATGCCTGAGCGGACGGGGGTGGAACTGATGGAGCAGTTAAAAGCCAAGCATCCCAACATCATTCGGATTCTGACCACCGCATACAGTAACTTGGAATCGGCGGTCCGTTCGGTTAACGAAGGAGGCGCATTTCGTTATCTGACCAAACCATGGGATGACGGTGAAATGGTCGGTACGTTGCTAAGAGCGTTAGAATTCCACGACGTCATTGAACAACGCGATCAGTTGATGAGCGAAAAACTAGGCGTGCTGCATCGCTTGGTCGTCATGGATCGTGTTCGCGGGTTGGCGACAGCAGTAACCGCGCTCAGCGGAACACTGCGAAACGCGTGGCCCGCCTTGGTCAGCTACATGCAGCAGTCCAATGCAAACGAACAAATCCGTTTGCAAATGGACGAGATCGCAGAGCTGAATATGACCGTTATCGCGCGTCAGCAGGCTGAACAAATGGTGCGGATCGTTGAAACGATCCGCGCTGATACGTCTGCGATTTCCACAGGCGATGAACCCGATGTGGATTTGGGAGCTGCGTTGGGCCACTTGGTTGAGGCGAAAAGAGGTGAATTGGAGTCCGATGATTTGCAGATCGTGCTCAATGCCCCCGAATCTCTCGTGAAGCAAAGTGATCGCGGTTTATTTGGACGTCTGATCGAAATCATGATTCGACGAATGGCAGATATCCAAGATCAACCCGCAAAATTAAGTGTCTTTTTGGAAGTGGTATCGGACGAAGTTCAGATACGAATTGAAGGGAGTTTTTCGGACCTGTCGCCTGAGCAGTTCGCGAGTTTCTTTGCGGCAGCGATTCCGCTGAAAAAATGGCCGATCGGAATGGACATGGATTTGCTGAGTGCGTTCATGATTGTGCATCACTTAGGCGGTAAGTTTGGAATTCAAACTTCCCCACCCTCGCTGACTGCAACGTTGCCATCGGTGACGCCCACTGCGGTCGATTCAATTGCCGACCCGGATTGGTTTAGCACGGTCTACGAATCGCTTCAGGAATGGGAAAACGCAGTGATCGAATACTAGACGGCAATTGCACTATTGCTCCGCTAGCCCATGAACGATGCGGAACGATGCGAGAGAGTTAATTCGTTTTTCGCACATCGCCAAGCGGAATGCTGACTGATTGTTCGCCCAAAATTTCTGCTAACGTTGTTGCCGCAAACGCTTCTTCGACTGCTTTCATTGCGTTGTCCAGCCGACGATGAAGAGGACAAAGATGGACGCCGTGCGCTTTCAGTTCCAACGGACAAGAATTGATTCGTTGAATCGGATCAACGGCTTCAACGACATCCAGCACAGTCAGCTCACTTGGGTCGCGACTGAGCGTCACGCCGCCACCGATTCCACGGCGACTGGTCACAATCTCCTCGCGGCCGAGCGCCTGGAGAACTTTCGACAGATACGCGGGCGGCACCTTGGTTAGTTCTGCGATCTCGCTGGTTCGCGCAGATTCACCCGGCCGATTGGCCAAGTAAACCACGGCGCGAAGTGCATATTCGACTGTCTGAGAAAGCATGGTTATGTCGTGGAATGAGTAATTCGAGCCGGCATCTTGATTGTACCAATGTTAACTGGACCTTGACATCCAGTTTTCGCTGGCTAAAACTGGATACTTGCATCCAGTTTCAACCCTTCAAGATGAGCCGGAACAGAATGAAAACCCCATTTGCTGCAAAAGCCACCATTACTTTGCTTGTCGTTTTCACTTTCTTCGTTGCTTCTCGTATGGCCGAGACGCCAACGATCGCGCAGGAAAAATCGAAAGTTGAAACCGACAAGGCGGTCGAGCGTACAAGAAAAATGGTTCGTATGCTGGACGATCTTTACAAAACCACCGTCGTGTTGGTCACTCAGACGTACGTAGAAGACGAGTCGAGCACGCCTGCCATTGCTGCGGCGATGGCTTTGTGGGACGCGATGGACAAAAAGGGATGGCACAAAGCTCGGTTGGTGGACGCGACCGGCGATCCCTACGACGATGAAAATGTCGCTAAGTCGGATTTTGAAAAGAAGATGATCAAAAAGCTGACCACCGACAAAAACTACTTCGACACCGTCGTTGTCGAAGGTGACAAACGATACTTGGAAGCGGTCACTCAAGTCCCCGTTGTCATGAAGAAATGCACGCTTTGTCACGACAACTATAAAAATGCCAAGCCAGGTGAAACAATCGGAGCGGTCAGCTACCGAATTTTGATCGACGAGTAGTTCGGTGGCACGTTCGCAATACCAGCACGCATAGGTTGTGAACTAATTCGAGCCCGCGAATCTTCGGAGGTAACCCGACGCATAAGACTTGCTGGCGCTGCTTTTTAGGCCGGAGGCCGGCACAACCCTAGCCCATGGCTTCAGCCATGGGCCGAATGCAAAACAAACGCAAAAGGCCGGAGGCCGGCACATAATTGTGTTTGCGTCGCCATGATCTCCCCTGGGTCAGCGAAAGTAATTGTGTCGGCCTCCGGCCTTTTGATCTGAACTCGGATTCAATCTGGTGGCTGAAGCCACCAGCTAGGGTTGCGCCGGCCTCCGGCCTTTAAGCTCAGAGCCT
>CAZZDZ010000229.1:0-10310 GCA_964652675.1 uncultured Pirellulaceae bacterium | reverse complement strand
CCATTGCCATCCCGTGAACGTCTCTGACTTTTTAGAACACCACTTCCGTCACTTCAACGCTCGCGAAACGCTGGCGGCTGCTCGCAGCTTCAAGCAATTTGTCGGCGATGGTGGCAAGATGATGGTCACGTTGGCCGGAGCCATGAGCACAGGGGAACTTGGGCTTTCGCTTGCTGAAATGATCCGCAGTGGCAAAGTCCACGCGATCACCTGCACGGCTGCCAACTTAGAAGAAGACATTTTCAATCTGATCGCTCACGATGAATATCGGATCGTCGAAAATTGGCGAGCACTGTCGGCCCAAGACGAAGTCGATTTGCTTGAAGGTGGCTACAACCGAGTGACCGACACTTGCATCCCCGAAACCGTCATGCGTCATATCGAAGGTCGCCTGATGAAGCACTGGAAGCAACACGCCGAGTCGGGCGAGTCACTGATGCCGTGCGAGTTCATGTTCAAACTGCTTGACGACAAAGAGCTGGAGCAACACTATCAGATCCCCCGCAAGGACAGCTGGGTTGCGGCTGCCAAAGACGCCGGGATTCCAATTTTTACGCCGGGCTTTGAAGATTCGACGCTTGGCAATATTTACGCCGCGCGTGTCTTCGAAGGCGAGATCCCAAACCACTCAGCGATTCTCAGCGGCACCGCGCAAATGGAACGCTTGATTCACTGGTACCAAGACAACTCCCAAAAATCGCCCATCGGTTTCTTCCAAATCGGTGGCGGCATCGCGGGCGACTTTCCGATTTGCGTCGTCCCATTGATGCGGCAAGATTTGAAATTGGACATTCCACTGTGGTCCTACTTTTGCCAAATCAGCGACGCGGTCACCAGCTTTGGCGGTTACAGCGGAGCGGTACCAAACGAAAAGATCACGTGGGAAAAACTGTCAGCCGATTCACCCAAGTTCATGATCCAGAGCGACGCGTCGATCGTTGCCCCGCTGATATTCGCCTACGCCCTGGAGTGGTAGACACGCCAGTCGTGTCGTTTCACTTGCACTAAGGTGCGATGTCGTTGTTACGTCAACAGTTCCTTGACGACTTCGCCATGGATGTCGGTGAGTCGGAAATCACGACCTTGGTACTTGTAGGTTAACCTTTCGTGGTTGATTCCCATCAGGTGCATGATGGTTGCGTTTAAGTCATGGACGTGCACTGGATCGGCGGTGATGTTGTAGCAGTAGTCGTCTGTTTCGCCATGGACGTGCCCGCCGTTGACGCCCGCGCCAGCCATCAGCACGGTGAAGCAACGTGGATGATGGTCGCGACCGTAGTTGGTTTTTGTCAAAGAACCCTGCGAGTAAATCGTTCGCCCAAACTCACCGCCCCAAACAATCAGCGTGTCATCCAGCATGCCGCGTTTTTGCAGATCGTTGATCAACGCGGTCGTTGCCTGATCGGTGTCGTTGCACTGACCCTGGATCGCTTTGGGAAGACCAGCGTGGTGATCCCAACCCATGTGAAACAATTGCACAAACCGAACATCGCGTTCCGCTAAACGTCGTGCCAACAAACAGTTGGATGCATAACTGCCTGGCCGTTTGACATCTTTACCGTAGGCGTCCAGCACATGCTGAGGTTCGTCGGAAATGTCCAGCAAATCGGGCACGCTACTTTGCATTCGAAATGCCATTTCGTACTGCGCGATTCGTGCTTGGATCTCTGGATCGCCTACTTTTTGCAAACGCTGTGTGTTTAACGCATTCAATCGATCCAGAGTGCTACGCCGTAGATTCGACGAGACACCATCAGGATTGGACAAGTACAACACCGCGTCGCCCGTATTGCGAAATTTCACTCCCTGATGTTTCGATGGAATGAAACCGCTGCCCCAAAGTCGATCGTACAGCGGTTGATCGTTCGGTCGCCCACTGCCAAAGGATGTCAGCACTATGTAAGCGGGCAAGTCCTTGTTTTCGCTGCCCAGTCCGTAGCTGATCCACGAACCAATGCTCGGGCGGCCAGCTAACTGGGAACCGGTTTGGCAAAAGGTGATCGCGGGATCGTGGTTGATGACTTCGGTGTGCATCGATCGAACCATGCACCACTGGTCGGCCAAAGTTGACATGTGCGGCATCAATTCGCTGAACCACATTCGCGATTCACCGTGTTGTTTGAATTTGAATTTCGACGGCGCTATCGGAAACGTTTTTTGCTTTGACGTCATCGTCGTCAATCGCTGTCCCTTGCGAATCGATTGCGGCAAATCTTCGCCGTGGTGATCCACCATCGATGGTTTCGGATCGAACAAGTCCATTTGCGACGGGGCGCCAGACTGAAACAGATAGATAATCCTTTTCGCCTTGGGCGGATGATGGGGAATGTCCGCGCCAATGCTGGCCGATGCATCGTCACCAACCAGCGACGCCAGTGCCGCAGCACCGACCGCTGCGCTTCCGCGGCGCAGAAAAAGTCGTCGGTTGATGGCGTCTTGAATTGCCAGCGAAGGATCAATGTTCATTGGTTAATCTCTGGTGACAAATTCGTCTAAGTTCAACAGCACGTTTGCCGTCATGATGTAGGCAGCCCACTGCGTCGCGTCCAATTCTTTGTCAGGCTTCCATTGGCCAACTGCAATCAGTTTCTTCGCGGCATCGGTGTCTTTGGCAAAGTGCTTTAAGTCTGAATCGATACCGGCTTTTAAAATCAACAATTCATCTGCGGTTGGTTCTCTAGCGAACAAAGTTTTGTACGCAAACTTGATGCGTGACTGAGCACTCACACCGCCTTCGTTGATCATACGCGCCGCTAACGCTCGAGCGGTCTCGACGAAGGTGACTTCGTTTAATAGCGATAGTGCTTGCAGCGGCGTGTTGGTTCTTGAACGCTTGATCGTGCAGGTTTCGCGATTGGGCGCGTCGAAAAGTAGCATCGTTGGCGGTGCGGCGGTTCGTTTCCAAATCGTGTACATGGTTCGCCGATGCAGCCCTTCGCCTGTGTCATGTTTGTAATTTCGCAGATTGCCGTAAACACTTGTTTCGTCCCAAACCTTTTCTGGCATGTAAGGCCGAACACTCGGTCCGCCGATTTGGTTGACCAATAGTCCGCTGGCAAAAAGTGCTGAATCGCGAATCAATTCGCCCGCCAATCGAAACCGAGGCCCCCTGGCGAAAAACCGATTATGCGGATCTTGCTCCATCAACTCCGGCGTCACGTGAGATGATTGACGATAAGTCGCGCTCATCACAATCGCTTTATGGATCGCTTTGGTATCCCAAGCCTGAGCTTTTGTGCCGTTGACGTCCGGCAATTTCGTCGGCGCCATGAATTCAGTCGCCAGCCAATCCAGCAGTGCCGGGTGACTCGGGTACTCGGCTTGCGACCCGAAGTTCTCGGTGGTTTTGACCAAGCCGGTTCCAAAGAAATGTTCCCACGCGCGGTTAACCCAAACACGAGCGGTCAGCGGGTTGGATGGATCGACTATCCAGTTGGCCAATCCCAAACGGTCCATCTTTTCGCCTTCGGGCAACGGTGGCAGCACGCTTGGTAGCCCACGTTGAACTTTGTCGCCAGGTTTGTCGTACTCGCCACGAAGCAGAATAAAGGCATCGCGAGGCGCCGCTTCCTTCATCACCATCGTGGTGGGAATCTTTTTCTCGTACGCATCCGCCGCGGCCTTGGCTTTGTCGCGGCTTGCGGCTGCGTCTTTCAAAGGGGCATCGATTTCCTTTGAGAAATACTCGCGCAGCTTCTTCTTTTCGTCCGCCGTTCTGTCACCGAGCTTCTTTGCCAATGTTTGCTGGATCGGCTTGGGTAACTTGAATCCGTCGACGCTCAGAGTCGTCGGGTCACTGTCACTGGTGCTCAGGCGAAAGCAACCAATGTTGTGCCCAGCGTACGGCGAAGCATGCTTCATCGTGACGCGGAGCACTGCGTCGGCAGGCAATTCGATCGGCGTGTTCACCGACAGAATCAATTTGTGTGGGACTTGGTTCTTTTTTTCGTGGCCCGCGATCGCCCAGCCTTTGCGTTTCGCAGCATCGCTCAGCTGGGTGTGTTGTTGGATTCGCAGTGACTCGGCCGTCCATCCGGTTTGTTCGAAATCCGCGTCGGCTTGGTCAAACGAAATTGGGACAGGCGGGGCGTCTGCCGATTCGATCACCGCGTTAAGTTGAGTGAGTACGAAGTTCCCGTTGCCTCCGCGGCCCAATCCTTTTCTGGCAAGCGATTTGTGAGGAAAGACTTCCAGCATCAAACCCGTCAATGTCTTGGATTGAATCGCAGTGCTGATCGTGTAGGTATCAAATTTTGGGTTCTTGCCCTTAACCAACAAGCGTCCGTTGTCGATCGTTTTGAAATCAGCTTCGCCATCTGATACAGAATTCGGTTCAGAAAACGGCGTCCAAGCGGCCTGTTGCTGTGAATTTGATTTTTGCTGCTGCTCCCACTGGGCCAATCGCTTGGGCAGCGTTTTGTTCACACCTTTGATCTTTGCGGCCGCGTCGGTCACCACTTTTCGCAGCTTTGCCAATTCTGCGACTTGCTCGTCGGTACCAAGGCTCAACAGCGGCGGTGTGTTGTCACCGTTCTTGCCACCGGCCGCCAAAACTCCGCTCTCTTCTACGGAATTGAAAAAGGCGAACATCTGATAGAACTCTTTTTGGCTGATCGGATCGTATTTGTGATCGTGACAGCGACAACAATTGAACGTCAGTCCCATCCAAGTCATGCCGGTCGTCTCGACACGATCGATCACGGTTTCGACAAACCACTCGTCGACAATCCGGCCGCCTTCGCCGTTGAGTCGATGGTTGCGATTGAATCCCGTCGCGATGATTTGGTCTTTTGTGGCGTCGGGCAGCATGTCCCCGGCCAACTGTTCGACGGTGAATTGATCGAACGGTTTGTTTTCGTTGATCGCGTTGATCAGCCAATCACGCCAAGCCCAAAGGGTACGGCTGCCATCGCTTTGAAATCCGTTGCTATCGGCGTAGCGAGCGAAGTCCAACCAGGGCAACGCCATTCGTTCGCCGTAGTTGGGTGACATCAATAAGCGGTCCACCAACTTTTCGTAAGCATCATCCGAACGGTCCGCCAAGTAAGCGTCGACTTCTGTGGCCGTGGGCGGCAAACCAGTCAGGTCAAGCGTTAGTCGTCGAATCAAAGTCGATTTGTCGGCCAACGAAGACGGCTTCCAACCTTTGCCAGCCAAACGGCTCAGCACAAAGTGGTCAATCGTGTTGCGTGGCCAACTTGAATGTGACGCTTCGACCGTTGGAATCAACGGGGGCACCGGTGGCGTAAACGCCCAGTGGCCTTCGTACTTCGCACCCTCGGCGATCCATTGTTTCAAGATGGCAATTTGCTTTGGCGTCAGTGTTTTGCCGAACTCTGGCGGCGGCATTCGCTCCGATTCGTCGTCGCTGGAGATGCGGGCAACCAAATGACTCTGGTCGACGTCTCCCGGAACGATCGCTCGTTCACCCGAATCGGATTCGCCGGTTGCTTTGTCTCTCAAGTCCAACCGCAACCCAGCTTGCAATTGAGCTTCGTCGGGTCCGTGACAGACAAAACAGGTTTCCGACAGAATCGGACGAATGTCACGGTTGAATCGAATCTCGTCGGCAGGCAGTTGCTGAGACGCCAACGCGTAGGTGATCAAAAAACAGATAAACTGACGCATACTTTATTTGCCGTGCTTAAGAATGAACTCAACCACTTGCTGCGGTTTGGGGTGCGTAAAGTGATGACCGTTTGATTTCTCGGTGCCTTGAGAGACTGAAATAATCTCCATTGGATGACCAAGTTCTTTCAAGCGATCTCGCAACACGTAAGTGTTCTCAGTTGGCGGCACAACGACGTCGTTCTCGCTGACAATGTGCAGCAGCGGTATCTTTGCTTTGGCGATGATCGGTGCGTGATCAATCGGCAATCCCTTGTAAGTTTCCGCCTGTTCTTCGGTCAGGCCGTAAACTTTCAAACACTGTTTCCAAGTTGGCGGGCTACCGATGCCGGTACCTTTCCCGCCTGGCCAACTGCGAAAATCACAAACCGGCGTATCGCAATAAATACAAGCGACACGATCGGGATGCTTGGCGGCCCAGTTGTAAACAAACAGCCCACCACGACTGACGCCTTCCATGACCGGCTTGGGATTCAGGCTGTGTTCATCGACCAAATAATCATAGAACTTCGTCGCGCGGTCGATTGTCTCGGGCGAACCAAATTTGCCAGCGACATCAAAGTAGGCCAAGTGAAATCCTTTGCCGATCAATTCAACATCCATCTCCGCGTGGAAACCAGGAAAACGGGCTCGCCATATCCACGGATTACCCGGCAAGGCCTTCGGGGGCACGATCAAGTAACACTTTGAACCGGAATGTTTGAAGTGAAATTGGTCATAGCCTTTCCACTTCGCTTGCGAGTCAAACCACCTAGTCGCGGTTGCGGTGGATGGTTTTTCTTGCGCAAGAAGCGACGGTGAAATGAAACAGATCGCGATGCAGGCCAAGATGGCTGGTTTTGACATTAGGTTTCTCGAGTGGGGTTGCTGGCTAACGCCAAAACATTACGAGTTAAACAACTCTTTAATCACACCGTTGCTGTCACCGTGTGAATCAACATCCAAGCCGACTCCTTGCAGTAGACTCAACCAGAGATTGCACAGCGGGGTGCCTTTCTTTGTCACGATGTGTTTTCCGTGATCGATGCCAGCGCCGCCGCCCGTCACAATGGTCGGACAATTCGTTAGGTAGTGAATCGAATTGATATTCGTTCCATAACTGAGCGAAAGATTATCAAACAAACTGCTGCCATCGGGTTCTTTGGACGCTTTCAGTTTGTCAATGAATCCGGCCAACAACTGTGATTGCTTTTCGTCGCGTTGCTCAGAAACAGTTCGTCGTTCGCCACTGGTATAGTGGCTCATATTGTGCCCCGAAATCGTTGCCCCCAAGGATTTAATAAACGACTGCACCGGTTGGCGATAAGTAAAGACACGGCTGGCATCGACTTGCATCGCCGCCAACATCAAATCGTACATCACACGAACTTCTTCGACGCCAACGATTTCTCCTGGTTCATCGACGGGGTTGGCCGGGCGTTTCTTGGGGACGTCCAACCACTGTTCTTCTTTTGCAATCCGCGTTTCGATATCGCGAATCGATTGCAAATACTCGTCCAGTTTGTTGCTGTCGGTTTTGTTCAATCCGCGACCAACCGATTTACTGTCTTCAACAACGGTGTCCAAAATACTGCGTTGCCGATTCAACATCGCTTGGCGCTCGGCCAACGACGTTTCTTCTTTCGAGAATAGTTTGTGATAGACAAGCATCGGCGTGTCCAAGCCTGCCATCGGTTTGCCTTGCCGATTCCAGGACAGAGAAAGACCCGGGCCATGACCCGAATTGCCAGCGTCTTCGGTTCCAAGTCGCAGCGATGTGAATCGTGTTTCGCGGCCAAAGACATCCGCCGCAACTTGGTCGGCCGAAATACTATTGTGAAAACTCTGCCCCGGTTCCGCGTATCGATTCGCACCGGTGAGATAAAAAGTGCTTCCCCAGTGAGCTTCGTTATTGAACTGGTTGGTCAAGTTCTGAATGACCGTCATGTCATCTTTGTGGCGGGCGAGCGGCTTCAGCCCGACTGGTAATGGGTAGTCTTTGCCGGTTGTCTTTACATCGGGAAACCACGTTTCGCGAGTGACGCCCCAGCCAAAACCCAAAAACACCATGCGTTTGGGTGGTGCAACCGCGCTCGCCGCAGAAGCAAACCGGCGCCAGCCAAATGACTCCATCATCGGCAATGCGATCAGGGCACTACCGCTGCGCAGAAAAGCACGACGCCTAAGCCCCACGGGTTTTGATTCAGATTGGTTCATAAGGCTATTTGGTGCGAAACGGTTTCGATTGAACAAGTGAGTGAATGAATGATCGGAATCGATGATTCTGCGATTTCGTCTTGGCTAAGATTTCTTGGGCGAGCTCATAATCCGAAAAACCGAAGGGGCGACCGAGTCCGTAGCCGATTAGCGATTCGGTCAGACCACGTGCAAAGTCGTTTTCGTGATCGGCAATCCGGTCTCGCAGTTGAAAGTAGTCTTCAAACTTTGCGCCGTCGGGCAACGTACCCTTGGGGTTGATCGGGAAGTTCACGGTCTTGTTGACTTTCTTTTTGCCAAGCACGCTGACGATTTCTTCAACGCGCCATTTTCCCGCGGCGTCAAAATTTTCGAGCCCAAAACCAAGTGGATCAATTTTGCGATGGCACTGCGCACATTGGGGTTCTTGCATGTGAGCATTTTGTCGTTTTCGTGACGACAGCGGTTTTCCATCCAGACGGCTCAACTGAGGAACGTTTGCCGGTGCGGGCGGTGGCGGATCGTGAAGCAGTTTTCGCATGATCCAGGCGCCGCGTTCGACCGGAGAAGAACGTTCGCCGTCAGAGCCCATCGCCAACACAGCGGCCGTTCCAAGCAATCCGCCACGCGGAGAATCAACCGGCAAGTCAACACGACGAAACTCCGCACCCACCACATCGGGGATGCCGTAATACTGTGCCAACAAATCGTTGATCACGACAAAGTCGCTCTTGAGCAACTTGCCAACCGACAAGTTTTCTGTCAGCAGCATTCGAATCGTGTGATAAATCTCTTGCCGCGCCGCATCTTTTACACTTTCATCGAACTCGGGGTACAAGCGGTCATTGAACTGAAAGAAATCCAATCGCTCCATGTGGAGCCACTGGTGAGCGAATCCGCTGATGAACTCCCAAGCACGCGGATCGTCTAACATCCGATCGGTTTGGGCTGCCAAGATCGCTGGGTCGGACAGTTCACCACGGCGCGCGACCGCATACAGTTCGTCATCCGGTGGACCACTCCACAAAAAGTACGACAAGCGAACGGCCAACTCCAAATCGCTCACTTCACGTTTTTCTCTCTTGCCATTCGGTTCGCTTAAATACAGAAAACTGGGTGAAGCAAGGATCACTGCCAGCGGTTCCTTGACGGCTTGTTCGAACGTTCGCCCCCGTTTTCGTTCGACCCGATAGAGCGACATCAGTTTGTCGATCACCGAATCGCTGGGTTCTTTGATTCGCGCGGCTCTGGCGGCAAAGCGGCTGATGATTTGGCGTGCGTAATCGTTTTTCTTCTTGGCCTTGTCGTCAAAGAAAATTTGCTGCTGCGATTCTGATGGCCACTGTTCGACCAAAGGCCCTTGGACTTCGACCCAATCGACCCAAATCGATGCGGATGGACCAATCTTGTTCTTTGCTCTGGCGGCGCGATACACGCGACGCATCGCATCACGGTTGTTCGGCTGGCGTTCGCGAAGTGAAAATGATCTTGGGCTACTCTTGGTTACTTTCACTGGAATTTCGATCACGCAAGGCTCGGTGAACGTACCGGTGACCGCACGGCAACCAACGACGTTCATTTCGCCCCCGCGATTATCATTCGTCTTGTATCCAAACTCCAAAAACTGGCGATGCGGTTCGGTGCCGGGCAATACCCCAACACGTGCACGTACGATGTAGTCTCCGGGAACTTTGGGCAACGGTGTCGTGTGCAGGTAGGCCCCTTGCGAAGAAGTGACCATCAGGGCGCCGGTTTTCGATTCTGGTTGATTGGCATACCACTGAACAAACGGATGGTTCAAATCGTACTGGCCTTGCTCGAACTTCACACGGTCTTCGTCAATGAACCCAAACGCGGTGGGCGGTTTGCCGGAATCTCTATAGGCCTGGAGCTTCTTTAGTTTTTTATCGAACGCTTTAAGTCGTGCGCGGATCATCTTGTTGGCAGCTACTTCTGCTTCAACTCGATGGGTCTTCGTTTTTGGAAGCGGGCCGAGCAAGATTGCATCGTCCAAAGCCAGCCGCGCGATTCGCAAATATTGCTCGAATTGATCACTGGAAAAAAACAGAGATGATCCGTTCGTATCAAATCCCGATGAAGTCGCATCTTCCGGGAGATCGTCCACGTCGACTTCGACGCCCAGCAAATCACGCATCGTATTTGCGTACTCGCGTCGATTCAGCCGCCGCATGGTGATCACACCACCGGAATCGCTCAGTAGCTTTCGGGCAGTCACGATTTTGGCCGAAAGGTCTTCCAAAAACTGCGACTTTGCTTTTGACGCAATTTGCTCAGAGTCTTTCGGTGGCATGTCACCGGAATTGATCGCGCCGAGAACTTTCTGCCAAACCTCGGCCGTCTTGATATCCCCCAAGTCAAAGGAGAGATTTTCTAAGTCCACTTTTCCTTCGCGAGTCTCTGCGTCGTGACACTCCAAGCAATGTGTCTTGAACAGAGCTTTGTGTGCGAGGGGCATGACCGCGCTGGGTTTTAACACGCTGGGTTTT
>CAZZDZ010000228.1:0-10331 GCA_964652675.1 uncultured Pirellulaceae bacterium | reverse complement strand
GCGTTTTGATGTTGAACGCCCGAGACCGGATCACCGAAAACTTAAGAGGGCCACTCGCCTTCTTGTGTAAAGTCCATGCATTGCTTTATACCGAACGCCTGCCACATTTCATCAAATAGTGGGCGAAGTATGTTGGCGAGAAGCGAACGGTCATCGGGGATCGGCTCGTCAATCAGCTGTTCGGAGAATGTGATTTGGTTCGTTTTGATTGTGACCGTGTCGATGAAATGTCGGAACCGTTCCGGTAGGTAAATTTGACAAGGTGCGATATTTAAGAGCGATACGAAGATGACATAGGGCGGATCGACGTCGAGATGATGGTAGAGATTCCGCAACTTTATGAGCGCGGTTAGCAGGTCGTTGCATAGGTGCGTAGCGGAAAAATCACTCGACTCGCCGCTGTTCTTAACGTGGACGGATGATGAAACAAATTCAACGGCACCGTTTCGGAACAATTGTCCATAGATTCGTGCTCGATCAGCTTCGCTGGTCGCTGTGTACTTCGCGTAACCGTCTAAGTTAATTCGCTCCAGTCCGTCCCTTCCAAACGGAGCGAAGTTCAGCGATTGGGGGTGCTCGATTTCTCGAGGATCAATTTTGTGCGAACCGAGCATCGCTGAAATTGGGACGAAATGAACTGCAGCGATCGGGCCGTCAATCAATGAAATCGAGGCAGCGTCGTCAAGCAGTTTCGTCAGCCGGTCAAGAACGAAAGCTCGAAGCATCTCCGGTAGTTTTGCCGACTGGACGAAAGCCGTTCGGATCTCGCCGACATCGAGTTGGTGCTTTCCAGCGCTCGTCCGTGCGTAAAATCGTGAACTTCCTTTGAAAGTCACCATGTGTGGTTTCTGAAAGCTATCTGGGATGCGGACGAGTATCGCTGGGCCTTCATCACCGCCCTCGATCTCGACAACGTCTAGACCGACGATTCTGGGTGCGACGCCGTGAAGCACCATCTCCTTTAGCCGCAGCGTTTCGGCGTCTGTCGAGATCTCCTTTAGCCCCGTGAATTCTGACGCTGCGCCAGTGGTCTTTCCATCTGCATCACGTTCACCCCTCATCCCGTACACGATATCGCCACCGGATGTATTGGCAAATGAGGTGATATCAGCGAGAAACTCTTTGCGATCAGAGTCCCCGCGTCCTGGCAATGATTCTTTAAATTCAAGGGTCCGTCCCTCCTTCACTCCTTCGGAAACGATTGTTCGCAAATCGTCACCAGAAATTGCGTCAATGCGTTTCGGAATCATTGTTTTTTGTTCCTGAGTTCAACTTAGTTGGGCTCGTTGTCGGTAGCCTTATCCTAAGACAGGATAGCGTTTGACATTCGATTGGCGAAGAACGAGGCGAGGCAAAATAATGGATCCGAACTGGGAGACAATCAGAACGAAGTGGCCGACCTACGGCATTGACCAGCAGGATGAATTCTTGGTCGATGCGTCGACGTGCCGGTTCGCTGGCGACGGCAAACATGAAATCGCCGTGTACTCATTTGGGCGTTTCACCCGTCGGGCAACCATCGACCCTGCAGCGACTTATCCGCTGTGCTTTCAATTCGGAATCCACTTTCCGGCGTTCACGTCCGACGAGGAACCGGCGATTGGACACCTGCGGACACGTTTCTCAGGTGACCCGACTGGACTGGTTGAGCCGGTGCAGCTTCTTGCTGTGCTGTCGACAAGCAATGGCCCCTTCGTGTGGCGCGAAGTGCACCGAGCAATGGCTGAACGCAGCCAGCCTGTTCTGGTCGGAACCGAAGACGATCACGAAGTCTGGTACGACAGCCAGATTGCCGAAGTCATGGACGCTTTTCAGATCATCGAGGAAGGCCCAACACCGAGATTCGTTCCGATGTCGCCGCCTGATTCGGCGTCGGTTTCAATATCGCTGAACGATTTGCCGAGCGATCCGTTTCCGGGCTACGAGATCGAGCACGAGCACGTTTCGCCGACGCGGCAGGGAAAGTGGGCTTACGAAACAAAGAAGCATCTTCGCGCCGGCGGAACCGGAACGCAGCCATGCCGAGAGCGGGTCATCCTGCGTGAGGATCTGCGACGCGTCGATTCATCGTTGTTCAAAGGCCAACTCGGATGGACGGTTCCCGAGTCTGGCTTTTCAATCAAGCCCGGTCGGACAAGCCTTCAAGTAGCAGTAGAGTTTGACTCTGGAGTCAGCCTGGACGTCGACATCTATTGGATCGACTTCGTTCGTGAAGACATGGCCGAAGATCTCTCGGCAAAGATTATCGCCAGCTTTCGAGACACGCCATTCGATGCAAACCCGGAATCAGCATCAGGGTGGAAACGTGAACTCCCGTTTTTCAATCAAGCCGATTGCAAGATCGTTGGCCACGGCCTCGACGAAGTGTACGCCTACACTTATCGCAGTGCCGTCGACGAAGCTGTCGCTGGCGAACTTGGCCGGTACCCAATGAAAATTGGCTACACGAGTGGTCTCGACGGAGCCGTGCAACGTGTTGCATCGCAATTCCCATCGGCAATCGCACAGGACGCCCACATTCAATTCATCGGCCGCTGTGACAACGGCCGCGCGACCGAGAACAAGATCCACAAAGCCCTGCGAGGTCGAGGCGGTCGCGTAGAAGAATCGTTGGGCAAGGAATGGTATTGGACAACGGCTGATGAAGTCGCCGAATTGTTCAACGACCTAGAGATGACCAAAAACAGGGATTGACGCCGAAGGAATCGTACGTAGGATTCTGGTTGTGGAGATGGGTTGACGCCATGCCCACACCGCTGTGACGGCGGTTTGTTCTGCTCGCCGGGTTGATCGCCCGTATGCAGTTCGTTTGATTACGAGTTTGCCTGATGGCGACGAGGGAACGGTTCTCTTGTGTCCCCAAGGCCCACACTTTCTGCGCCCGCGTTCAATCGCAGGCGTCGGAGATGTCTCATGCCATTTAACCGCATCAACGGCTTCTACGTCGGAGCCTTCCAAATGCCGGAGAAACCTGAAATGACCATTGATAAACGCAACGACGAGCTCAACGAAGCTCTCACATCTCGTCTTGAACAGCTGAACCTTGGAATTGAAAAACAAGAAGCTGAATTGAAGGCGATGATGATCGCTCGTGAAACACGGCACTGTTACCGCACCGGAGAGGAACTCGACGGCGGGCGCACAGTTGGCGAGCACAGTTGGTACATCGGAATGATTCGATTGAAAGGCGGGTGGCGACTTTGCCACGCAGCCCACTATTTCCATTACCAGGGTTTTGAAGAAGACATTGACTGGAAGCCACTGGTCGACTGCAGCATTGAAGAACGCATCGACGCCGTCCCACACATTGGGGCGTTACGCGAAGCGATCGTCAAATCGAAGGAATCGCTGGTCCCAGAACTCGAAAAAGCGATCGAAGCGGTCGCGAAGTTGAGCAAATAACTAGCGCTGTAACCGAGATCAAAATTACACGAGACACTGATGCTGCAACTAAACGGATTCTCAATCGCGATTGCCGGTGGGTCGTTGACGGTACTAAAGTCGAAGATCGCACCGACGGACGTCAAGGAAACGCGACGTTCGCTTGGCGACGATTGGTTTACGATGTATCACGAAGGGCACCTCTATTCGCTTGCAAAGAACTCGAACGCATCGGGCGGGCTTGGTGAGACGGAACTCTTGGTGCTCTCGGACCACCTCGGGCTGCGTTTCGTAAAAGCCATGCTCGATCAGGCGATGCGAGGCGTCTTTGATGCGTACGATCCTGTGCGCGATCGCCCGTTTACTTTTCTGGCTCGGAATGTTGATCTTGTCGCGTTAGCTGCCGAGAGTTTGGAACCTAGACCTAGCTTGCTTTCCAAGTTTGAGATTCGACCAAAGTATGAATTAGAAGCAAAAGTGGTTGAGTTCCGGCCGGGCGAGCTGGAATTGATGCTCGCACTCAATCTGACCACTCGCTGGATCTGCAACGCCAGTGTGGATGAATTGATCGACGAGAACGTTCCAGTCCGGGGAATGCATCTGATTCGCAGGAATCGTGAGCCAGGACAACGAAGCTTGGTCGGGACTTTCGACCGAATGGAAGGAGATAACGCTCTACTCCAGGATGCGTACGACGGCCAAGACAAGATCGCTGCTTCGCGAGTCCGAATCGAAGGATCAAAGGAGGTCTTCGCGACAAGTCTTCGGCGTCTGCTTGGCAATCGGTACACCAGCTTTATGCACTCCGTGGACAATGAGTATGGGAAGCTGTGTGGCGGTCCTGGGTTTGACGGTGAGCTTCGCAAAATGCAAGGATTTCTTGCGAAGAAGAGCCCGATTCAATTGCATGGCGGTGTGGAAGTCTCTGTCGGAGAGCGAGTTCAGCTGATTAATCAGCCCGGCTACAAGACAACCGTCGAATTGCCGCAAAGCAAATACTGCTTCGACCGATCTCGAACGAAACTACATCCATACGCTTGGGACGGTTTAGCTAGATTCGGGCCGTTTGACCGTGGAAGTTTTCCCACACGGTCCCCGCGCATTTTGCTTGTGACACCCGATTCGGCATCCGGTAAGGTCAGCCAAGCCTTAAAGAAGTTTCGCGATGGGTTCGGGTCGAGCCAATCGAGCATGTACGACGGATTCCTCGATACTTTCCATCTTTCGAGCGCACCCTTTTTCCCGCTCTCGGTCAAATTGGACGGCGTCCAGCGATCGGATGTTGGCAAAGAATATCGAAAAGCAATCGAAGACAAGTTGGCCCGTGATGATGATTTCGATGCCGCGTTTAACATCCTGCTGGATGAACACGCCAATCTCCCCGACTCGCACAACCCGTATCTGGTTGCCAAATCAATCCTGCTCTCGCATGGAATCCCCGTGCAAGAAGCCAGGGTGTCGACACTAACCGCAAACGAATATTCGCTACAGCACACATTCAGAAATGTTGCCACCGCACTGTACGCAAAAATGGGCGGAGTCCCTTGGACGGTCGATCACGGCGAAACGGTTGACGATGAACTGGTTGTGGGAATTGGGAACGCTGAACTTTCCGGTAGCCGCTTCGAGAAACGACAACGTCATATCGGAATCACCACGGTATTCCGTGGCGACGGCAACTACCTTCTCTCAAATCTGTCCAAAGAGTGCAGATACGAAGACTACCCCGACGTGCTTCGCGAATCGACGATCGCGGTCCTTCGCGAAGTCAAACAACGAAACAACTGGCTGCCCGGACAAACAGTGAGAATCGTTTTTCATGCGTTCAAACCGCTGAAGAATGTTGAGATCGCGGACATCATCGCGTCCAGTGTCAAAGAAGTCGGCAGTGAGCAGACGATTGAATTCGCTTTCTTGAATGTCTCGCTGGACCATTCGTTCACGCTGCTGGATATGGCTCAGCGAGGAATAACGAGGAAGAACCAGACGAAAGGCGTCTACGTTCCTCGCCGAGGAATGACCGCTCAGGTTGGACGGTACACACGGCTCGTCACGTCAATCGGTCCCCACATGGTCAAGCGTGCAAACCTTGCGTTGCCCAGGCCCCTGCTGATCCACCTGCACAAGCAATCGACTTACCGCGACCTTTCCTACCTTTCTGAGCAGGTGCTGAACTTCACGACGCTGTCGTGGCGATCAACGCTGCCGTCGGAGAAGCCAGTCACGATTCTTTACTCGTCACTCATCGCTGACTTGCTGGGCCGCCTCAAGTCCGTGGACGATTGGTCGCCAGCGGTCCTCAATACCAAACTCCGCAACAGTAAGTGGTTTCTGTAATGAATGAGCGTTTGTCACAGAGCTTCGCAAAAACCGCCGCTGATCTTCGCATGTTCGTGGAGCAAAATTGCCCGCTGCCAAATCCAGAATCCGGGTTCTCGCTCTTCTTGCGTTCACTGAATGACGACGACCGCTCGGGGAACAATCCGCTTCCGCCCTGGCCATCGGATACAAATTTCAAGTATCCGCAGGCTCTTGCTTGTTTTGGATTTCTATTGGCGACTGATCCAGAGTACCAACAGAAACTCCATGACGAATGGCCCAATGCATGCGAGTCGGTTCTTAGTCGAGACCTATTTCCGATTGATCGGCAGGCATTTCCCTTTCGACCAATCGAGGTGCTTGGTATTGCTTATGGCATCAAGCATCTGGTTGGGACGGCAAGCCCGCTTCATGCGACTTTCCTTGCAACGGTCCGCAACTGTTTGACGAAAGCCAACGACGATGTGAAATCTCGCTTGCTTTATCACTTTGCGGAAATGCTGCTTGATGACACGTCTTGCGAAATGCCAAGACCTTCGGATGACCGAATGACGTTGGAGGTGGCAGCGGTCGTCAAATGGCTTGACATGCAGCGATCGGTTGTAGTGCCAATTGACCCTGACCTCGTCCTAGCCGTCGAGGACAAAATCCTAAACGACGTCGCTATCGGCAAGTTCGATCTTCAGAATGTTGCAGATGCCACTATTTTGTTAGGTGCTTTGGAACACAGCATCGAACGCCGACTTCGGTCTCGGCTCAATGAGACGTCAATCGTCCCTGCTACGAATCTTGACGCTGTGCGGTTGATTGAGCAGCTATGCCGCAACTTTCCGTTGTTCGCCCGTCAACTTAAAAAACGTCGAAAAGATGTGAAGCAGACTGGCACAACGGATAGGCTTCCTCGACCGACAATTGAAATGGTTGATGAGTACGACGTTCAAGATGCGTTCCATGCTATTTTGCGTCTGTTCTTCGACGATGTGCGTGCCGAGCCCTGGACGCCATCATACGCCGGCAACCAAAACCGAATCGACTTCGTGCTTCCGGATCACAAGGTCGCCATCGAAGTCAAGCACACTGGAAGTCGCCTTACTCAGCGTCACGTAGCCGATCAACTCATTATTGACTCACGCTACTACCGGCACGAAACCGACTACACGCATCTAGTTTGTTTCGTTTACGACCCAGAAGTCCGACTTAAGAACGCGGTAGCCCTTGAGAAAGATCTCGCGTCAGAAGATGACGAGTTTCGTGTATCTGTCGTTGTGTGCCCACAAGGCAAATAGAAATGCGATTGACGCTCCAATAGAGCCAAGCGAAAAAGCAACACTCCAGGATGCTATTTTACCATCGAGAGTCAATACGACATTGCGATTACGTCGGCTTCTACACTGTGATGCGTTCCACGATGTTACGAGTGACTTTGCGATTCCGTCTGTCGTAAAGCCTCGTTGTTCGCGGGTCAGCGTGTCCGGCCAGATTCTGCACGTCTTCAAGCGGAACACCCTGGCTGAGCAAATCGGTGATCGTTGTGACTCGGAATGAGTGCGGTGAAAAATGCGAAGGCAAGCCTGCTACTCGTAGCTTGCGTTTGATCATTCGGGCCATGTCGCCAGATGTCATTCCGTTCGGCGTCAATTGGCGAGTTCTTCTGACGGTCGTGCGGAATAGCGGCGTTGATTTGTCAGCGAATTCCAAACCGGCCTTGGATACGTAGTTGTGAATGATCCGCTTAAGGTCATGCCGAACGGGAATTTCGCGAGACTTTCCGCCCTTCTCTTGGAATCGCAAACAGTGTTGACCGCCGAGGTCATAGAAATCGCGACGTTGCAACTTAGCAACCGCGCCAACGCGAGCGGCAGTGTAAATCATCACGCAGATGATCGCATGATCGCGAAGCCCGATGATGTTTGAGTCGCAGATCGACTCCAACAATTGCCTTGCTTGTTGAATCGAGATCTCGGGCGTTTTTCCCTCCACGACGGTCAGACGCTCGCCACGTACGGAAGCGGCAGGATTGAGCATCAGGACATGCCGACTGACAAGCGAATCGAAAACGTGACGGAGCGCGGACAGATGAAGCTTTTTTGTCGCTGGAGCATATGGTAGTTCGTCGAGATAACAACCGATGTCCGCAGGCGAGATTGACTTCAGTTGCCGACCCATAGAATCGCAGTGATCAAGGAATTTCCGTATAGCGTGTTCATAGGCGGATCTCGTGTTCGCGTTGCGAATCTTCCCAAAGATGAACTCTTCCCAAGCAAACGCGGCGGCGGTACCGGACGTCGCAATCAAACTCGGCAACGGGCCGTGATTCCCCGTTACGATACCACCAGCCGGCACCGTCTTCACGATCACGGATTCTTGTTCATCTTCATTTTCGTCTGCTTCAGTACGCATCCATCCCCTTGGCTATTCAAGCAGCGATCGCAAAAATAGGCAATCGTTTCACGCATGGTCTTGTTCGGGAATTGCAAATCAATAATTTTCCCTCCGGTCGACAGTAACGCACCATAACGTCCTTTGTCACGCATTAAACGTCGTTGATATGCCAGCGAACAAAATGGACTAGGCAACACACTGGAAGGCTTGCTCCATCACATTCGTCGCGTGATTAGACACGAGCGAGTTCGGCGTCGATATTCGGATGACTCCTTGGGGATAGCTACTGAACGCAACGCCCTGCTTCCTGAACCGGTCGCCGAGTGCTTGACAGTCCGCTTCTCGATGCAGCGGGTCTTGCGATTGGAGCAACAGAATTCCGCTGCGGAGCGACTTATCAACGTCCAGCAAATTCCAAGGCGTGCCAGCGACGCATTGCTCTACAGAATCTACGTTCCCCTGCTGACGCTCGAGTTGTTCTTTCAGATGCTTGCGTTTCGTTCGTTCTTCTTGGATTGCAGCATTCACAGTGAAGAGTGGAGCGACGTTCACGGTCTCCAAGTACCGACTCACCGAGTCTCCGCCGATCTCTTGGCTGAATCTCAGTAAAGGGTCTTCGAGTTCAGGACAATGCCCAGGGTCAAGTATTTGGCGAAACTGCTCAGCCACGATAGGACGTCCGCATATCGCTACGCCAAGTGGATTCCCGCCACCGAGCCACTTATGACATCCGGCAATCGTTATATCAACGTGTTTGGTGGGGGATGGTTCTGGTAGCTGGCAAAAACTCTGTGCCGCATCAACGAAAGCGAAACGCAGCCGACCGCTAGGCTTTAGTCGTGAAAGAAGGCCCGAAATTGGCAGGCGTATTCCTAGATTGGTCACCGCAGGGAGGAAGATGCCGTCGCAGTCTTGATCAAGAAATGTCGTGGCAAGCTTTTCAATGAGGGATTCGGCATTAATTCCGCGTTCAAAGACCGCTGATTGGACTGCCGCGACGGAAATACTCTGACCACTTCTGGCTGCTTCATCGGCGACAAGGTGTTGCCAATGCGGCCAATTCATGTCGCAGGTCAGCACGTTTCGACACGATCGAAACATAAGGCGAGCAGCAATCCTTACCAGCTGAACTGAGCGGCTCGCGAAAAATACGTTCTCCGGATTGTCGACGAAGAAGTGCTGGGCGAACCAACGCTGGAGTGACTGCAGTCCGTGCCAATTCTGAAACGATGGATACTGTGCAAGTCGTTTTTCAGGCCAACAGCCTGCACCCTCCCGAAAGAGTTTCTCGCAGTACAGCGACGGATCGTCGACTGAGAGCCGATTGACGTCGAGCTGAGCCTGAGATGCGGCCGCACAAGTCCTGCCCAGCCTGGCGGTGTCTAAATAGAGAACTGACACTGTGAGTACCGTTGCGATGTGCTCACTCGATCTTAGTCGTTCAGGCTAAAGCGATCCAGTATGTCCTTGTACGCTGTCGCGTAGACGTTCAACCTGTTCCAATTCGCTTCTGCCAAGTGAACCGAATTGAAATCGAAGTCCAAAGTAAACTTGCTTGTGCGCTGGTCGGACTGATCAAACTCCTGGACTCCCACGGCTGTGAAGCCGTAGATTCCCATATCACGAATCAGTTCGGGCTCATTTTTCAGGTCTGATTCCCTCACTAAACGAACAAAAACGCCATTCACTGACTGTTCGTGAATCCATTGCCTGAGTGTTTCCACCGGCAGCTCATCGCCAGCTGGCCAAAGGTCGTTCTTAAGGATGACCGTTCGCTCAATCGTGATGACCGCGCGAGCAATTAGGTCGAAGTTGAGCTGCATACTCTGCAACCCAGCTCCATCCTGCCAGTACGACGGACCTCTGACCAAGGCAACTGACCGGTAGACAAGAACGCTTGGATCACGCAGCAACTGTTCATAGACCAGCCGCCAAGCCTCAGTGCCATTGAAGACAATCTTTCCGTCGCCTACTTCCGTGAGTCGTTTGACAACATCGTCCAACTCGCGTAGCGCTGACGCCCGATAGTTAGGCTCACCCCGTACACTGATACGAAGCATCTGCCTCGCTATTTCCCGGTAGCGTTCAAATATTTCCGCATCGTGTGCTAGAAAAAACGGAGTCTCAAGCAGCGTTGGATCACGAGACCTGCTCTCCCGCGACCACTTCAACAGCAAACCCAAACAGAGGCTGGCAATTGTTCCAACAAACGTCAGCGTTAGAATGTGTGAGTCCACCCAACCTACACC
>CAZZDZ010000227.1:0-10356 GCA_964652675.1 uncultured Pirellulaceae bacterium | reverse complement strand
AGGCAGGTCAGTTCCAAAAATTCACAACCTGGCAGCGCCAGCAAGTGAATCCTGGGCGTTTTCAGGAGATTCACTTGCTGGCGCTGCGTGCTGGTATTTCGAGCGCATCAAGCTCAACTTCGCCTTGATCCACGCTCTTGTCCGGACAGGCCAAAAAATCCTCATATTTTGCCTGATTGCTTCCGATAAACAATCAATAGGTCTGTGCTCCCGATCGGCGAACGCCTGTGGAGAATTGCTTCGTCATTGATTGAGCTTCTTTCTTGGTTCGTATTGCCAATCATCGATTGATTCGTCTGCTGCTTGCGACGGGGCTATGCGTATTCTTTCCAGCCTGTTCGCGTCACTGGTTTCGCAAAAAGGCCGACGAAGAAGCTCATAGCATCATTCAAGAAAAGGGTGGCCATCTGGATCGGGGTACGATCTACCCCAAAGCGGATTCCAGGCTGCATGACCCAAACGCGGTCGACTGCCCCCCGATGCCTTCGGACGACCCCGCGTCCAACCAACTGATGCGATGCGTCGATGGCAAACCGGGATACGATGGCTGGGACAAAAACGGGCACGTCTCCAAGGTTGAACCTGATTTTTGGCGACAGTCACTGCCGACCGATGAAAACGGCCAAGTCAGCTTGAATCTTCAAGATGCCGTTCGCGTTGCCAGAGTCCATTCGCGACCTTACCAAGGCAACTTGGAAACCCTGTACCTGTCTGCTTTGGACGTTTCGTTCGAGCGTTTCAATTTTGACAGTCAGTTTTTTGCCGGAACAGGAATCGACCAAGAATTCAACGGGCGTAACGTCGGCGCAAGCAGCGAAACGACCTTGAACTCTGCCGCTGGTCTTCAAAAACTGTCCGCGACCGGCGGCCAACTGGTCGTCGGTCTAGCGAATTCGTTGCTCTGGGATTCGTGGGGCAGCGGAAGTGATCTGTTTACATCGACAATCGACTTTTCGCTTGTACAACCGTTGCTGCGGCTGGGTGGCCGCTCGTTTGTTTTAGAATCGCTCACGCAAAGCGAACGCAATTTGCTGGCCAACGTGCGACAGATGCAACAATTTCGACAAGGGTTTTACGTTGAAATTGCCACCGGCCGTAATAGCGGCCCGGGTCCATCGCTGGGCAACAGTATCGGGCAAGCCGGTCTGGGACTGATCGCGGGATTTCCTGGTGGACGCAACGGAGCCCCTAGCGCGGGTGGCTACTTGGGATTGTTGACAACGCAACAAGAGATCCGCAACCAAATGACAAACATCACCGCGTTGCGAGATAGTTTGGCACAATTGGAAGCAGCCTTTGCCGCCAATCGCATCAACAGTCGATTCCAAATTGACCAAGCACGACAGGCTCTGCTGGATGCTCAGAGCATTCTCCTTTCGTCGCGGGCGTCTTACGAAAGTCGTGTCGACGCGTTCAAAGTCGACCTCGGTCTGCCGCCTGATTTACAACTGCAAATCAAAGATGACTTTCTGGATCGATTCGTGCTGATTGATCCGGAATTGACCGAACTGCAAAACGCAATCGCTGAAATCCTGACGGCCATTCGCAAGCAACGCGACACACCGACGAATCGTTTCGTTGATGACACTTTGGACGACATCTCTGAACTGGATGAACTGGTTCAACGTCTGTTCTTGAACGTCGAAAACGATTTAGAAAAGCTCAACGATCATTTGCCGGATCGCAAAGATCAGCTTGAACGGGTCGCAGAGCAGATTTCGGAATTGGACGCCGATGTAGATAGCCGCGTCTACGACAAATCGACTCTGCAACAGCGAATCGAGTTCTTGCAAAAACAACTACCAAAGATCGGCGAAAATTTGCGAAAGAACGCCGAAGACCGCGTTGCCCTTGCGAAGACGCCGGAGTCAAACGACGACGCGCAATCAACAAAGAGCGAGGACGAAAGAGACGTCTCGGATGCAGATACCGAAAAAGACGCTGACGATCCTGAGGCGAAACTGCTAGACCAACTATCGATGGCAATAAGGTTGCAAGAAGCGGAACAACCAAAGAAGTCGAAAAGCGGTCTTCGCTGGGATACTTTGAACAGGTTGGCGACAGAAATGTCTAACCTCCTTTTGGAACTATCGCTTGTTCATGCTGAAGTCAGATTGCAAGGCATCAGTTTGTTGCCAATCGACATTGAGTCCACCGCAGCAATGGACGCAGCCCGACTGCATCGACTTGACTGGAAGAACGCCCGTGCGAACTTGGTAGACAGCTGGCGTCAGATCCAAGTGCTCGCGAACGGCTTAAAGAGCGACTTGGACATTTTTGTCGACGGACAAATCGCAACCCGACCAGACAACGTCTTGGACTTTGATGACGATCGCAGCCGAATCCGGCTTGGCATCCAGTTCGACACGCCACTGGCAAGACTGGCCGAGCGGAATCAGTATCGCGCCGCGCTGATTGAATACCAACAAGCACGCCGCGAGTACATGCTGTTTGAGGATCAAATCTCACAAAGCCTTCGCAACACGATCCGACTGATCAAACTGAGCCAAATCAATCTGGAAGTGCGTCGTGCGGCAGTCCAAGTCGCGATCACCCAAGTCGATATCGCGCGACTTAGGCTAAACCCGCCACTGAAACCCGGTCAGAACAACCAGACGTCACCAACCGCCGCGCGTGACTTGGTCGATGCGCTTACGGATTTGCTGGATGCGCAAAACGACATGCTGAACGTTTGGGTCAGCTACGAAGTGTTACGCGTCCTGCTGGACTTTGAGATGGGCACCATGCAGCTAAACGCAAGCGGCGATTGGATTGATCCAGGCCCCATTCAGCAAAGAAGCTCAACGAGACCACCCCAGGGAGAAACGCTGGACGAATTATTGGAAGACGAATTGTTAGATGAACAAGAAATCTCCATCGACCTGGTCCCACCCGATTTACTCTGATTTCTGGCCGCGTTTTGGACCTGTTAGTTTGTGCGGATTGACGTGGCTAATGGTTGGCAAACAGTGTCTTGGAGCTGGCTTTATGGGTTTTTCAGTCATGTCGGCAAAAAATCAGCAAGCAAACAGCTGAATCGGTGGAGCGGACGCTCTTAATATGCTGAATTTAAAGTGACGGGGAGGTACAATAAACCTCCTTCCCAGAAGCTCGCCAGATCCCACCTTTGCGAGCTGTCCCACCGAAAATTGCTTGCTTGATGTCCCACCTCCAGCAGTCTCCAGCCCAACGAATTCATTGCCGATCGGGTTCGATTGAATCAACCCTCGCGCTCGCTTTGGGCGTATTGATCGCGGCCGGGTTCATCGCCCACTTTTTTGTTGGTGGAATTACCGGAACGATATCAGGTTTCTTTGACGACAAACCAACGGTCAGTCTTCTAACCGCGCCAGTCATACAAGGACCGTTCGTTCACAACGTCTTAGAACGCGGCGAAGTAGAAAGCTCCAGCAACATCGAAGTGCGTTGCCAAGTTCGTGGCAGGACATCATCGTCCGGCGTCAATATCTTAGAAATCGTTCCCGAAGGAACCTGTGTAGAAAAAGGCGACTTCCTGGTTCGATTAGACGACTCTGCGTTGCAGACGAGATTGATCGAACAACAAATCGTTTGCAGTAACAGCGAAGCGACCGTGATCGAAGCGAAAGCCAATCTTGAGTCGGCCAAGTTGGCGTTAAGCGAGTATGACGAAGGGACTTTCAAGGAACTGTTGGCCCAGCAAGAAAGCGAAGTCTTCGTTGAAAAAGAAAACAAGCGTCGCGCCGAAGAATATCTGGCGTACAGCAAACGTTTGGCAGAACGCGGCTACATCCCCGAAGCCCAATTAGAAGCAGACGCGTTTGCGTTGGAGAAAGCCAAAAAGGAATTGGGCGTCGCCGAAACAAAACTGAAAGTGCTCAGTAAGTTCACACGAACAAAAATGCTGGCGCAGTTTCGAGCCGACATCCAGACCGCAGAAGCTCGTTTGACGTCGCGACAAAAGACTTGGGAACTGGACAAGTTTCAGTTAACCGAAATCGAAGAACAAATCGCCAAGTGTGTCATCAACGCCCCGGTCGCCGGTCAAGTTGTGTATGCCAACAACACATCCCGTTCTTCTTCCAGCACCGTCCTGATCGAAGAAGGCATGTCGGTTCGTGAACGCCAGCGAATCATCAACTTGCCCGACCCAAAGAAGATGCGTGTGACTGCCAAAGTACACGAGTCACGAATCGGATTCGTTCAAAAAGGGCAAGTCGCGACACTTCAATTGGACGCAATCTCTGAATTGCCTCTCACCGGAAAAGTCACATCGGTTAGCGAATATCCGCTGCCCCCCATCAGCATCTACATGACTCACGTCAAAGAGTACGAAGTCCAAATTCAAATCGATGATCCGCCGTTGGATTTGCGACCCGGGATGACGGCAGCCGTCAACGTGATGGTCGAATCACTGGACAATGCCGTGCAAATCCCAATCGAGTCTGTTATCGAGCGCCAAAGTCGCTTTTTCTGCGCCGTGCAAACCGGCGAAGGTGCAGTGGCGACGCGCGAATTGGAAGTCGGATCGGTTAACGAAACCGAACTCGTCGTTCTTTCTGGCGTAGAGCTTGGCGAAGAAGTCGTTTTGAACATCTCGGATGCCGAAGTGCTGGCGATGTTGGATCTGCCCGCCGAATCTTGAGAGCGGGAATATGCTGAAGAAAGCTCCTGATGAATCGCTGTCGGCCGAATCGAATTCGATCGAATCGGTGAACGATTCAACAGACGAATCAAGCGTAGCGCTGCGCATCCAAGATTTGTGCAAAGACTATATGCTTGCAGGCGAACCGCTGCGAGTTTTAAAAGGCATCAATTTGGACGTACCCCATGGTGACTACGTCGCCATCATGGGGCCATCGGGATCCGGCAAAAGCACACTGCTGAACCTACTTGGCGGGTTGGACTCACCCACCTCGGGAACTTATATGATTGGCGACTGTGACGTCGCCAAACTGACCGACGACCAACTCTCCGCCATCCGCGCCCAACGCATTGGGTTTGTTTTCCAAGCTTACAACTTGCTGCCGCAGTTAAATGTCGTCGAAAACATCGAAGTCCCATTGGCCTACAACGGAGGCATGACCAAAGACGACCGAAGTCGTACGTTGGAACTTTCCAATTTGGTTGGTTTGGACGATCGCAGTGACCATCGTCCGACAGAATTATCGGGTGGACAACAGCAGCGTGCCGGGATCGCACGCAGCCTGATCAACCAACCCGAATTCATCTTGGCCGATGAAGCGACAGGAAACCTGGACACCGCGACGACGGAAGAAATCCTGGGCATTTTCGACGATTTAAACGAAAAGGGCGCCACGATTGTGATGGTGACCCACGAAGAAGAAGTCGCACAGCGGGCCCGTCGTGTCGTTCGGCTGCGCGACGGCGTCGTAGAATCCGACGAACGTGTTCGACCACCCAGTCAAACCAAACGGGATGAGCATGTCTCGCCTAGACGCGGTCGGCCATCACAGTTGCGATTGCGGATGCGAGACGTTCGTGTGGGTTTAAAGACATTGTTTATGCATCCGCTGCGCAGCATGCTGACGGTGCTGGGAATTTTTATTGGCGTCGCAAGCGTGATTTGGTTGTTGGCGATCAGCGAAGGCATCGCTGCCAAAGCCAATTCGCAGATCCAAGAATTGGGCGCCAACAACATCATCGTGACGACTTCGCGACCGTCCAGCGACGAAACCAATGGTAAACGTGTTTACTATTTCGGCCTAACCGAAGAAGACTGTTGGCATTTGAAAAAAAATGTCACGTCCGTGGACATGGTGATTCCGTTTTATCGGCGCACCGGTCGCGATTTTCGCTACGCCGATCGATTGGTCGAAGGCGAAATCAACGCCTGCACGCCCCAATATCAAGAACTCTATTCGCTGGTCGTCACCAACGGTCGTTTTCTGCTCGATAGCGACAACGAAAACAAAACAAATGTTTGCGTTCTGGCAAACGACGTGGCCCGAAAACTCTTCAAGCATGAGGATCCAGTCGGAAAGTCAGTGCATATCTTGGACGATTTTTTCCAAGTCGTCGGTGTCGTCGCGTCGCGAGTCGAAATGAAAAGCGTCGCAGACACGAGCCGCAAGCAAGATTTTTCCGACAACGTCTATATTCCACTTGAGTCGTATTGGGTACGATTTGGAGAATCCTATTCCGTCGGCAACAACGGCGGTCGAGCTTTGTCGCAAATCACACTGCGACTGAAAGACCAAGATGACGCCGTGGCAACTGGCAACGCTGTCGAACAGGCTTTGAACCGAACCCACTTGTTCGAAGATTATCAAGTCGGTGTGCCATTGAAATTACTAGAACAAGCACGCAACACGCGACTGATGTTCATGGCGATGATGGGATTACTCGCTGGCATTTCGCTGCTAGTTGGTGGTATCGGCATCATGAATATCATGTTGGCCACGGTCACCGAAAGAACGCGAGAGATCGGGATCCGACGCGCCCTGGGTGCAAGACGCAAAGACATCACACGCCAATTTTTGATCGAAACGATTCTATTAAGTGTGGCGGGCGGGGTAACAGGAATTTTGGGTGGACTGACTTGTGGCAAAGCGGTCGAGTTCATTCGCTACGGACTGAACAAAGCATTCCCCGAGATGATGGCGGGCTTACCAGAAACGGTCCAAACGATGGAACCGATTCTCATCCCCTGGTCGATCCCGATCGCATTCGGCATCTCCGTAGCAGTCGGCGTCGTATTCGGCCTGTACCCAGCGATTCGCGCGGCAGCAAAAAACCCGATCGACGCGCTTCGGCATGTCGGTTAGCGAACTCCAGTGCCGCAGACGGTAGTAGGCCTTGATTGAAAGACGGTAGCGCAAGCCCTGTCGACTTCCACTACCCGTTTTGCAAATTTTCTTGAAAAATGCTTGACAGCGGCCGCGCCCTTGTTGTATCAATGGATTAACACAAGGGTGCAAGCATGTTATTACACATTTCTTCTGACGGCGCGCCGATCTATCAACAGATTGTTGATCAGATTCGGTTTCGCATCGTTTCTGGCCAATTGCGAGGCGGGGATGAACTGCCCACCATTCGTGGTTTGGCGGAAAGCCTGCGGGTGAATCCCAACACGGTTGCTCGGGCCTATCGTGAACTGGAACACGATGAGTTGATCGAAAAACGTCGTACGACCGGTACGTTTGTTTGTGAATTACCCAAGAAACTGGGGGTCGCGCAGCGTCGCAAACTAATCGCGCCCGCGCTCGACAAACTTCTCATTCAAGCTCGCCAGCTTGGTTTGCCTTTGGATCAGTTGATGGAGCTGATCGAAAAACGTGACACGGAACTTCAAAAATCGGAGACGCGATCATGAGCGAAGCGAAAAACTACGCAGTTCGAATCGACAATCTCAGTCGCGCCTTCAAGGGCAAGCAAGCTCTCAAAGATGTCACGCTACATATTCCCGTTGGTTCGATTTTCGGATTGGTAGGACTCAATGGCGCTGGCAAAACGACTTTGATTCGGCACTTGATGGGAGGATTGGCAGCCAAACATGGAAGCGTTTTGGTGCTGGGCGAAGATCCAACGCTGAATCCCGAAGGTGTCTTGAAAAAGGTTGGCTATCTGACCGAAGAAGACACGTTGCCAAGCTGGATGTGTGTTGGCGAGCTGATTGATTTTACACGAGCGATCTATCCAAGTTGGGATGACAGTTACGCAACCGAATTGTGTGACATGTTTGGCCTGACACGAGGCACACAGTTGAAATCGCTCTCCAAAGGCCAGCGAGCGCGAGCCGGATTGTTGGTCGCGATCGCGCATCGTCCCGAGTTATTGGTCTTGGACGAACCCAGTAGCGGATTGGACCCGCTGGCACGAAGCGACATCTTAGAAGCGATCGTGCGAACGATCAGTGAAGACGGACGCACTGTGCTGTTTTCCAGTCACTTGTTGGACGAAGTCGATCGTGTGTGCGATGCGTTTGGGTTGATGCGTGAAGGCGAGTTGATCGAGACGCTCACGATCGAGCAACTGGAAACGCGGTATCACGAAATCATCGTTCGGCCCACGGAGACTTGGAATGATCCGCCAAATATGGAGGGCATTTTTGGTTGGCGGCGCAAGGGCAGCGAATGGTCGGGGGTGGTTGACAAACAAACGCAGCAAGCCAGTCATCCCAAACTGGCTCCGATTGAACAACGCGACATCACCCTGGAGCGATGGTTCACAGCTAGAGCTGGGCACACCGAAAATGCAAACAACGATGTTTCCGCCGCTGAAACAAGCGAGGTAACCGTCAATGAATGAAACAAAGGCATTGGCTTGGTTTACGTTGCGCAAACATGCTTTCTTTTTGAAAGTGTTGGTGATCATCCTTGGCATCGGTGTAACGATGGCGTTCGTGACGCCGACGATTTTTGGCAGCGAAATTGGTTCCGGAATTGGCATCAGCGCATTGGTGTTCTCGTTTGGTGGTTGTGCATTGCTGTCGATCGTTTTGTTCAACTACGGCGGCATGGCCGATTTGGTTGCGGGAGAATCCGGTTGCAACCGATGGGTGCTGGGAATGCCAATCCAATCGTGGAAAATCGCGATTGTCCCCACCGTGCTGCGCACACTTTGGTTGATCTTATTGGCGATCGTGCTGTTAATTGTTTTGCAGCTAACTGGTTTGCTGAGCGGCTGCACCACAACGCCTCCACATATCCTGCGATCGTTTATCTTGGGCAGTACGTTGGTCGCCGCTTTTGGTGTTTGGCTAAGCGGAATTGGATGGCGACCATACTCCAATGGATGGTGGAGATTGGCCGCGTTGGGCGTTCTTGGTTTGCTGGCCTACGGCGCGCTGATCGCGGTGGCCGTCACCGCGGACGAACGAAACCTTTACGGTCGTCAAGACGGCGAAATGCTGACCTGGTTTAAATCGCTTGTGCCCGGTGCATTGATCGTATTGACACCATTGTTTTATTTGGCGGGCGTGTGGTTTTCGATTTGTGCCGTGAGAACTGCGAAAACGCAAAGCCATGGAATCGTTAACGAAGTGGCTGGTGCTTGGGCCAAAGACGTTTTGAACAGTAGGTTTGCAAAACGACGTGAGCACAAAAGTGACCGTCACGCTCTGCTATGGTTTTTCTTGGCCAGATCCAGACCGTGGCTATTGAGGTCGCTTGCATTCATGGTCCCAGGACTGCTGGTTGCAATCCTATTCTTTCCTGTGAATATCTTGACGTTGATTATCGTTTTTTTGTGGACGGTTTACACCGGCGCGATCGGTGTCACCCAAGGCGAAGGCCATGGTGGGCAAAAGACGCGATACAACTCGACCATTCCACCACAGTTGGCTACTTCACCACTTTCGACTGCCACAATCGCTTGGATGCGTTTTGCAACCCACGCGGGCACTTTGGCAACATTGATGTTGATGTGCATGACGGTGTTTGTCGGCTGGATGATTTGGCCGGAGAATCGCGAAACGTGGTGGCAGTGGGCAACCGAGCGCGCTGCGGCAGTCAACGCTCCCGATCAGGTTTTCGCAGTCGGACTGAGGTGGTCGATTGTGATCGTGGTGGGTGTGAACGCCATGGTTTTGTTTCGCTGGGTTGGTTTCTTGTGGGTAGGCTATTCGGGTCGCGATTTATGGACCATTTCGCAAGTGGCTGTAAGTGGCGCGATTGCTGTTACGGTTGTCGGCATCCTTACCAAGTGGTTCATCACTCATGCGACCGACTGGGATACCGTTCGGGAATCCGCGCACTATTGGCTGCAGTATTTGCCGCACCTTCTTGGGGCTTTGTTGACGATCAAGTTGTTGTGTGCGATCGCGGCAACGGCTTGGATCATTCGTTGGGATCTGGTCACCGATGGGGGAATCGTCAAAGTTTTGCTGTTGTGGCTGTTGGTCGCAGGCGGCTTGGGGCTAGGGCTATGGGCACTGATCCCTGATACGCGAGCAACCCTGCCGTTGTGCTTGGCTTTGACGGTTTTGGCGGTACCCCTTGCACGCGTCATGGTGCTACCAGCCATGCTGCAACTCAATCGAGTCCGGTAGCGACATTGTCTGGCCCGCTAAGATTGATGTTCTGGCCAATTTGCACTAAAACCTCTGTCACGGATTGCGGATCGAAGTTTGTTGGACGGGCTATTTTTCTAAAGCATCGCGTTGGCTGATGCTTGGCGGCAAGTTTGCGACGAATTGCTTAAACGTCTCGCCGTAAGAACTTGGCAGTGGATCGTTATGCCCTTTACCATCGAGTGTTACGAATTGTTTCTGGGTTGAACCGGCAGCAGCGAACAGGGCTTCGCCATGTGCGAAAGGCACGACGCGATCGGCGGTGCCATGACAATGCAGCAGCGGTCCTGTGTAGTCTTTGATTTTATTGATGGAGTCCAGTCGCTGAGTCATCAGCAGTTTTG
>CAZZDZ010000226.1:0-10387 GCA_964652675.1 uncultured Pirellulaceae bacterium | reverse complement strand
CCGTTCGCTGGACTGAAGGCCTCACGCTATACGCTGCATGGATAAGTACTTTCGCAAGTGTCCGCGCGCCGCAGAACAAACGACAGCCGCGGCAATGGTAAACGCCATCAGGTAACGAGATCGCATGGGAAAGCTCTGGCAAATGGTTGCTTCAGTGAATCTGAGAATTTTCACCGATATTACTCAAGGTGAACACCAGTGCATTCCGATTGAAACGATTAGAAAGTCTTTTCTTAATTCCACGGATTCGCACGGAGGCCACGATGAGATACTTGATTGCAATGGCGGGTGTTCTGTGCCTGGTTTTGTCCGTAGGCTGCGCGAGTAGCAATACATTTGGCGATCAGATGAAAGCGCGTGGTGAGCTTGCCGATCAGATTGGCAAGGACTGGAACCATGGCGATAAGATGGTCAAGAAAGGCGAAAAGCTACTCGAGGAAAGCTCCAAACTGGTACGCGAAGCTGAAGAAAAGAAGGCAAAGTCGGAAGAGCTGATCGCAAAAGGGATGCAATTGAAATCCGAAACCGAAGCCTCTTTCGCAACTCAGTTTCCAACACCGTTGACGAAGTAGCGACTATCGCGATCGGCCTTCTTTCAACACGTTCTTCTCGCTTCGGCAATAGTGAAACGCGTGCGCAATCGCCAGCAGTGCACCCTGGATCAATAACCACAGTGCGAACAGCCAAACGAATTCCGTCCCGTTAAGCACTTTGGCGACACAAAACCCGACCGCAAAACAAGCCGTCGCGACCATCAGGTGCCGTATGCTCAACTGAAGCCGTTTGGGTGGCGAACTGGGCATCAGCCGTCTTGGCCTGGCGTAAAAATGGACTCCCAGCGACCCCATGGCCATGGCCAGAATAGGCCCGGCGAATACACTAAACAGATAGTACCCGAGTGGAACGGAGTGCTGCGAAATGACCCATGCGGTCAGAATGTAACCCGTCAACGAACCTGCACAAATGCCACAGGTTCGGATGGACACTGGACTGCCAAATATTCTGCTGAAAATCCAGATGATCCAAATCGAAAAAACACCTGCTAGGCCGGATAGGATCGCGCAAAAGAGTCCGCCAACGAACGCAGATACAACCAATACTACGAGCGCAAAAAGCACCTCTGTTGTATCAAATCGACCACCGAGAGCTTCAGTGGCCAAGTGGAACAAAAACCAGAAAAACAAGCAGCAGGCCGGATAGGCTGCTCCTGCCAAAACAATTCCCGGCATGCATTCGCGTGTCAGAAACTCCCAATCAGGTTCGCTGTTGCGAGACCTTGTTGAGCGTGTTTTGATTTCAAACTGGCGATCCAAATATTCCATGCGGTCTGTTGACACTGCCCCGAATCGTTAGCCGCTCTTTCATGTTGCGGGCGATTCAAAATACTGGGCCAGCGACATCCCCCTTTGCTATGGATTCTATCTCGAATCGTTTCCACTTTTGCATACGTTGCTCTCGCCGATGTGTTCGCCACTTTGAGCAATAGTGCTCGGCAATCAAGATCGGCACTTGCAGTACGATCCAGGCCATCGCGAGCACGCTGATTTCCATTCTGCCCGCCAAATTTGCCACCGCAAAAACGGCGGCGCCCCAAACGGTGGCCGCCAACAAATGTCGAATGTTGATCCGTAGCCGCACGACGGTTTGATTTCCCACTGCATCGTAGAACGCACCGTATCGGTCGATAAAGAAACCGACCAACATTGTCATGACAATCGTGGCGAGCACGGGTCCAAAGAGAATCATCAAAAACATGACAAGGAATTCATCCCAATTTCCGTTCGCCCAAACGATTGCAGTCAGAGACATGTATCCAGTCAGTCCGCCCGCGCACAACGCACAAATCCGGCGCGGGATCGATTTTCCCAGCGATAGGTTTATCGACCAGAACAAGATAACGCAGAAAGCACCAACGACACCGCCAAGAAGAAGAGCAATGACAACGCTCGAGATGGTGCAACCAATCAACCCGAAAATGAGGCTCCATAGAAAGCCGTTGACTCCCAAGCCTTGATAGGTAGATATCGTCACGATCCCCACTGTAGTGATCACCGCTGCGATGACCCCGTAGAACACTCCCGATGCGACAATCGCGGCCCAACTTTGGTATCCGTAGCCCATCGGATCGTTCAGCAGTGGCAGTTCCACATCCGGCAGCGGTGGCAATTCCGAAAGCGGAATGTCGTTTACATCGATTCCGCCTCGGGTCTCGCTGCCGATCTCGCCATCGGCAAGATTGGCTGGCGGTTCTGGACTTATGGATGGTCCAGGATGAGATGGGCCAGTCTTAGATGGCTCAGGGTTGCTGGGATGTTGTGGGTTTGGCAACATTTTCGACTTGCCCAGAAAGATCTTGTTGGCCGTGGTGGTGATGGTGATCGTGCGAATGCGATGGCAAGCACTCGATGGCAAATGCCAATGCGATTCCCAAGAACAATGCGAGTGTCAGTTTACCACGATCGTGATCATGAAATGCAACTTCTGGCAACAAGTCAGCCAGGGCAATGCAAACAAAGAAACCAGCGGAGATCGCGAGACCCCAGCCGAGCATCTGGCTGCTTTCGCCGAAACGCATCATGCCCATGTACATCAGCAAAGCACCCAGTGGGCAAGCCAGACTGAACGCAATGTTGACGATATTTTGCTGTGATGTTGACCAGCCACTGGCTTTCATCGTCGATGTGATCGCGAATGCGTCAAGCGGCTTGTGCAACGCAACTGCCAGAAATGTCCCCAAGCCAGCCAGCCCTAGCCATGTCGCGTGGTTGTGTTCTGCAATCGCGCTGGCTCCCAACGCAATTCCGTCGACCAAAGTATGCAACCACATGCCAACCAACATGCCGATCCATCCCAAGCTCTTGCTGTTCGTATTTTCATCGTCATGTGAATGGCCGTTTTCGTGATCGTGCTGATGTGATTTAGAGTGTGACGCTTGCTCTGTCTTGCGCACGTGGTGCGAATGGTCACAGTCAGCGTGTTCATCGCTGCCTTCGGGGCCGTGGTGGTGATGGGGATGAAAAGCGCGCAGCAACAAAAACATGCTGACGATTCCAATCAACGCCGCGATGCCCACTTTGGATGACGACTGCAAAAGTTCCGCAGCATGCGGCAGCAGGTGTAACGTTGCGATCCCAAGCATCAGGCCGCCCACAAAACTCATCAATATTTGAGTTCGCAGGTGCGTCATATTGATGATTGATGGCAGACGACCGCCGCAGAATGACGCCATCACCACCATCACGCAGTAGACGAATAGAAGCGGTTCGAGGGCCATGAAATTCCTGCGGGGAGGGTTTTTCCCACAGCTTAGGTGATTGCAATTCAAATGCAACTAGCTTGGCCGACGTGGAGTGCGTCGGGCTCCGGAGCAACCAAAACACGCTCTCTCTGGTTAGCTTCCTGCCGCTCAGATCGGAGCGTTTATGAACGACGCCTTTCGTTCTCGGGGGCACACGACTGACTCCAACTGAGTGCATCAACAAAAACAGCCCAGCAAGAATGCTGGGCTGCCGTTGTTTGGTGATCTAGACGAAAGTGTTGTTCTGGGCCCGGAACAATGGCTTCGTCTTGACGTCTATTTATCGTTAGGAAGTTTGACGTCTTTGGTAGCGCCGGCGCCGGTTTGGGTCGCACGGCGATTTTCCCGCTGAATCGCGTCATAAACTTCTTGGCGGTGTACTGGGATCGATTGTGGGGCTTCGATGCCTAGACGTACTTTATCACCACGAATATCAACGATCGTGACGACAACGTCGTCACCAATCATGATGCTCTCGTCTCGGTGCCTGGAAAGGACCAGCATGATGTCCTCAGTGTCGTTCAAGTGGTGATTGGAAAAGTCATCCCAATGTCTCAATCCAACCGTGGACGTGTTGACGTTTTTGAGATGTACGAGTGAAACTTTTTCACTCGCCCTCGACACGGATATCATCGGCCTACGGTGCAGACTTATTAACGTAACGCCACACGGGTAGGTCCATGCCGGTCATGCCGATTCGTTGCGAGAGCCTGATTGAATCGCTCATTCGCACCAGCACTAGCAAATGCTAGGCAGATCGCTTCATAAGCGGAGACATCACCTGCTGACGAGGTGGCGCAATCGGTAGAACGCATTGAATCGACTGTTCGTCGTCGGTAATCACCTGACACCCAAGACGACGACTAAGGTTCAGCAAAATCGGCGAACGCAAGTTTGTCGTCAATTTGCCAACGTGTCCCGAGACCGTTGTCATCACATAAGTCTCTGCACCACTCTTTAAGTGCAGACATGCGAGCTCGCGGCGGGAAACACGTACCCGATAGCTATCAAAGAAAGCTCGTGGGCTGATCAATGCCACCGCACGGTCACCGCGCGATGCACTTTGCAACCAAGCCACCGCGGGGTTTTCCATATCCGGCAACAACGCCCAATGCCGCAATGTTTCCATCCCAATCAATCCTTGAGGGAATAGAAACAGCTGATCGGTTTCCAAACGCAGGGTTCCAAATCGTTGAGTGTCGATTCGCATAGCAAAGGTATCCGTCAAAGATCTTGTGTTTGACTCAACAGAACAAGTTGTTGCCAGCGCACAAAAAGGCACTTCTTATGTGCGCCACTTCTTTGACATCGGCGACATCAACTCACAAATCGATAAAATCAGCACAAGTTGTCAACAAACTCGCGACACCAAATAACTCCGCCACCATCCAAGCCAGGTGAGTCGGGATTCGGCCGTGATGGCACCCGCCCCTTTTGACAGCTAGAGTGGCGAAAGCAATGTAATTGCAAGCATTTCTTTGCAAGTGCCAAAGTTGGCAAAAAACCTTTCAGTTAATCCCACAGCAGGTAACACAGCATGATCGTGGTCGGCACCATGAATCTGACTCGAACGCGCGAGCGGGGCGATTTTCATTGTCCCTCGTGCGCAACGATGCGTGGCTATCGTCTGCGAGCTCGTCGGCCATTTTTGACTTTGTATTTCATTCCGACCTTGCCGATTGGTGCCGCCGAATTGTTTGTCGATTGTGATGGGTGCAATGAGAATTGGGACCAGTCGGTGTTGGAAACCAATTACACCGCACAAGAGGAGCTGCACGAAGACGAATTTCGCGAACAAGCCATTCGCGCGGCAGTCTTGGTCGCTCTGGTCGACGACTCGCAAAGCGAACAAGAGAAACAGGTGCTGCAGCGTGTTTCATCGCACTTGCTGCAACGCGAAGTAGATGTGGAAGAAATCGGCCAGCTTTGTTCGAGCGCGCGAGAGAACAAAATTTCTGCTCAGAATTATGTGTTGACGGTTTCACGTCGTTGGGATCGAGACCAAAGGTCGCTTGCGCTTCAAGCAATGTTTTTGGTCGCGACGGCCGAGGGCGAATTGAGCGATTCGCAGATTCAACTGCTGTCGCGAATGCGAGAAATCCTAAACATGGAGCAAACCGACTATGAATCCGCGATCGAGTCAGCGCTCCAGTGGGACTGAGTAAAGGTTGCCCGTTTGTTGCCGCGCGGCAAAACACCGCAGTTCAACGTAAAGCATCGTTAGCGGAAAGATATTGCCCCGACTGGTTTGCGACCTCTGTGGCTGGGATACTACCAGCCGTCTTGGCGGCAATCGATGCATCCCTAAAATCTTTGATTCGTTAGCTGCTGCGTCGCCTATCGTCTTTTCTAGATGCCACCATCCTTCAACCACGTGCCCAAAATGCCCGATCATCACTCACTGGACATCAAACGTGTCGCCATCTTGTTCGCCGGAGGACCTGCTCCAGCGGCCAACGCTGTGATCTCAACAGCCGCTTTTTCTTTCCTAGAAGAAGGCGCCCAGGTTTTTGGTATCAAGCACGGGTATAGCCGCCTGGCCGAATACACTGCCGCTGGCCCGCTGCAAGAAGGCACAGACTACATCCGATTTAGCCACGATACATTGACGCATTCGCGCAGCAGTCGCGGAATCATGATCGGCACGGCCAGAACGAACCCCGGAAAACACGTTAGTTCACCGGAGCACTTAAAAGACCCCGAACTAGTCGCACCGCTGCGACGCGTCTACGAAGGTCTTTGTTCACTGGAAGTCGACGCGTTGATTTCGATTGGTGGTGACGACACGCTCAAGACGGCGAACAAACTGAAAATGTTCCAAGACAACTTGCCAGCCGACGCGCGTCGTTTTCCCGTTGTCCACCTTCCTAAGACAATCGACAACGATTACTCGGGCATCGATTTCACGTTCGGTTTTTTCACTGCCGTCGAAACGTTGGCTTCGGAGATTCGAAACTTGAACGCAGACGCCGCGGCCGGACGCGCGTATTTTCTTTGCGAAGCCATGGGGCGCAGTGCGGGCTGGTTGGCCTATGGAGCAGCGATCGCAGGCGAAGCGAGCATGGTGCTGAGTGTCGAAGACGTAGCGGGAGCCTTGGCTGATGAAGAAGTCATCAATCAAGAAACCGGCGAGACACGAAAAATCATGGCCATCGATCGCGTCATCGATCGTATGGTCGACATGATGATGGCACGCGAGAGAGAAGGTCGCGAGTATGGCACGATCGTGATCGCCGAAGGCATGGCAGAATTTTTGCCGTCAAAATATCTCGAGGGCATCAGTCGCGATGATCATGGCCACATCAACATTTCATTGATCAATCTATCCGCATTGATTTCTAATTTGGTGGCGACTCGATACACCGAACGCACAGGCAAGATCCGCAAAGTGAACGGACTGCAACTTGGATACGAATCCCGATGCGCCCCGCCGCATGCGTACGATGTGATGCTCGGGTCACAACTGGGCGTGGGAGCCTATCGTGCGTTGGTAGAAGAAAAACTAAACGGAGTGATGGTGTCCGCATCAGGCCAATTCAATCTGCATTACGTGCCATTCGAAGAGCTGGTGGACCCAGAGACCCTGATCACCAAAGTTCGCTTCATCGAAACAGACAGCGATTTCCACCGTTTGGCTCGATTCCTGGAAACCTGCATCGACGACTAAAAGTTTGGCGCGCCCAGCCGAACGTGGACCTTGGCCTGTAGAATATAAGCCTAACAATCGGGACTTTTTGAAAGCAGCAGTCATGAGCCAAATCAACCGTCGCAATCTTTTGTTGTCTTCGCTAGCGTTATCGTTACCGGTCGCCGCTGGCTGTTCAAGCGAATCGGTCCACGACGCTGTCGAAGAATTAGGCACACCTACAATCGAGACGGCTTCTGTGGCGTTACGCGGATATGCGATTGTCGCTTGTCTGATTGGACCAAGGGTTTTCGCGCTCCCCGCGCCAGGTGTTCGAGTCCTGGGCGTCTTTCTGATCGTCACCAGCGTCGCGACTAAGTTGGCGATCGAGTATTTGGATGTCGAACTAAAAAAACGATACGTCAGCGAAGCACTCAGCGAAAAAGAACTTGCTTTGGTCGAACGTGAATTGTCCATCGCATTTCAATTAGAAAACGGCGAAACCGAAACACAACCGCTCGGCCCAAATCAATACGATGAACCAGCCCCACAAGAAGGCACAGCAAGCTAGTGCCGTAGCGGAAGTCGTCAAGACTTTCGGCAGACCGCCCAAACGGCTTCCTTGCTCGAATAATTGAGACCACCAACCGAAAGTCTTCAAGCAAAGCTGGCGTACGGTTAGTTTGTAGTACCCGGCTTTAGCCGGAAATTCCGCCTGAAGGCGGCACTACGAACACAAGCCACTAGTGACCGTTTTTCTGAGGTGGGATTGCCAATTCTGGTCCGCCTATTGTTCCGACTAAATCAACAAGCCCTCAAGACTTTCGGCAGACCGCATAAAGCCGAAAGTCTTGACGACTTCCGCTACGAGATTGCCTCTCTGGGCACCTCATGACGTTTTGCCAACGCTGTATGCTTCAGTTCGTCGCGTGCTTACGCGGATTGCTAACTGAATCACATTCGGCGTCATCGCGATCTAACAACCATCAAAATCTGGGCCAATTTCGCTTAGTTGCCCGGGAAAGAGCAGGAAACAGCATTCAACGTGGACGGACGAGTTGGCGGCCACTATTCTATAAAGCGGTCATCTAACGATGACTCCCGCCTCAATTTCCAACCTTTCTATGATGCGATCCGATGCTTACTTGCAGTCGCATATCGATTCAAAAACCACTTTGGTTTGCATTGGTTCAAAACACGGCCGCGAAAATGATCGTTGTGCTGGCCGTTTGTGTTGCATTGGTTGCAACCGCTTCGGCTGAAGATCCGGACAGTGACAAACCAGTCAGCTTCGTCAACGATGTGATGCCTTTGTTGACAAAAGCCGGTTGCAACTCAGGAGCTTGCCACGCGAAAGCTGGTAACGGACAAAACGGATTCGAACTTTCGCTGCTGGGGTTTGAACCCACCGAAGACTACGAACACCTGACCCGCGAAGGACGCGCGAGGCGTCTGTTTCCTGCCGCCCCCGACCGTAGCTTGCTGTTGCAAAAAGCTGCCGCGATCGTTCCCCATGGTGGTGGAGTGCGATTGAAAGTTGACTCGAACGGTTACGCCGTTTTGCGACGATGGGTCCAGCAGGGCACGCCCTATCGAAGCGAGAGCGATCCAGACCTTGTGTCTATTAAGATCCAACCGCAGCGAGCAACGCTGGCACCATCCGAAACGTTGCAGCTAAAAATCATCGCCGAATTTTCTGATTCAACCCAGCGTGATGTAACCGCACTGTCGCTTTATGAATCAAATGATTCGGCTATGGGCGACGTAGACCAAACCGGCAACGTAACTGCGATGGACATTCCTGGTCGGTTCGCAGTGATGGTGCGTTACCAAGGCAAAGCGACTGCATTCACAGGATCGATTCCGTTAGGAAAGGAAATCGGCGAACTGCCAACACCAAACAACTTCATCGACGAACTGGTTTTTGCGAATCTGAAAGAACTAGGGATCCCACCATCAGACTCGATCGACGATGCGACCTTCTTGCGTCGCGTCACTTTGGACATTGCCGGCCGTTTACCAAGCGATAGCGAACGAGACGCTTTCTTTAACGACGCGTCGACGGGCAAACGAGAGCAGTTGATTGACCGACTGATTAGCAGCCCAGACTACGCCGATTACTTTGCAAACAAATGGACGACGTTATTGAAGAATAGGCGTGACGCAAAAAGTGACATCACGTCCAACTTTGCCTTTCACGCCTGGATCCGCGATAGCCTGCTGGAAAACAAACCCTACGACCATTTGGTTCGCGAACTCTTGGCAGCAACCGGGACGGTGATCGCGAACCCGGCGGTCGCTTGGTACAAACGAGTCAAAGAACCCAATGAACAACTAGAAGACGTCGCACAGCTCTTTCTTGGCGTACGCCTGCAATGCGCGCAGTGCCATCACCATCCGTTCGAGAAATGGAGCCAAGACGACTATTACGGCTTGGCCGCATTCTTCAGCCAGATTGGCCGCAAGTCGGCGGGGCTCGCTGGCGAAGACTTGATCTTTCACCAGCGCGGATTCGCCGGATCAAAGAACATCAAGTCCGGTGAAACCATTCGCCCCATCGCGTTGGGTGATTCGGTCGGCGAGATCCCCCAAGACGAAGACCCTCGATTGCGTCTGGCGACTTGGATGAGTTCGCCAGAGAATTCGTTCTTTGCCAAAGCGGTCGTGAATCGCTACTGGAAACACTTTTTTAAACGCGGTCTGATCGAACCCGAAGACGACATTCGTGACACCAATCCGCCAACCAACCCGGAACTACTAGCCGCGATCGAAAAGCACTTTGTAGAGAGCAAGTTTGACTTAAAAGAACTGGTTCGTGTGATCACACGTTCCAAGGCATACCAACTCAGTGCGATGCCGAATGAACACAATTTGGTGGATCGGCAAAACTATTCGCGTTTTTACCCGCGCCGCATGCAAGCCGAAGTGATGTTGGATGCGATCGATCAAGTCACCGGCGCGAAAACCAGTTTTGCGAATTTACCGGACGGCACGCGAGCCGTCGCATTGCCCGACAATAGCTACAACAAAGCGTCGCCATTTTTGAAGGTGTTCGGTCGTCCCGAAAGCGCAAGCGTTTGCGAATGCGAGCGCGTTACGTCAGCCAGTTTGGCGCAAAGCCTGCACTTGATCAACGCGAACGACATCAAGTCAAAACTGCGTGGATTAAGGTCGGTTGAACTTGAAAAGCAAGAAGTGACGGCCCAACAAAAAGTATCGCAGTTGTACCTCGCCGCCTTCTCACGCGAACCGTCCGAAAAAGAACTTGCGACGGCGATTGCCTACTTGGGCGAATCACGCGTCGACAAAAACGGTAAACCGATGAGTGAGTTCGCAGCGACTCGCGATAACTTGCACGATTTGATTTGGGCTCTGATCAATACCAAAGAATTCCTTTTCAACCATTAGCGCGATGACAAAACCAACACGTATTCTTGTTGTGGCAGCCGTCTCTTGGGCGATCG
>CAZZDZ010000225.1:2572-10428 GCA_964652675.1 uncultured Pirellulaceae bacterium | reverse complement strand
GCCGAATCAAGACTGCCGAAAGTCTTGACGACTTTCGCTACCTGTTTTTTGGATGACGTGAGCGGGAATCGAACCCGCGGACTCCTGGATGAAAACCAGGGGATTCTACCAACAGAATCTACCACGCCGGAAATCGTTAGGTGACCGATCGGAATTGAACCGACATGGACTTCGTTCACAGCGAAGTTCCTGAACCAATGCAGGACGGCCACAGGTCAGAGCGCGGAATCGAACCACGATCCTTGGCCAACAAACCTTTTGCCTAGCCAAGGGCAGCACCAATTGCTGCAAACTCTGACGGGTGCATAAAAAGAGGCCCGATGTCACAAGAACATCGAGCCTTTGTTTCAAAGACGCTTCATAAAAAGCAGATGTCACATGCGCATGGATTCCGATCGCGATTCATGCTCGCGATCAATGAAATGCTCGGAATGAAAATGTTGGATTTGCATCGACGTCGAAAAAACTCTTCAAGGCTAGAGTGATCTATTCAGCAGGTTTAGACCCGTTTGCCTGTGCAAGGTTCACGAAAATCCAAATGAAGAAATTCGCGGTGGGCTTAACAGTCGACTCTCATCACGATCACCCATCTTGCGACGGTTCGCTGATCCGCTTGACTCTTGCGGGATCGGCTTTTGATTTCGCTTCTTTCAAAAAGCCGATCCGAGCGACCTCGATATTCTTGAAAACGGCGTTTGTCTCGAAGTCGTTGATCAAGTCAATCACATCTTGGTCGATATGCACGGAGTCAGACGCGTCGATGACAAGTTTCTCCCCATCTTCAACACTTTGCAACGCATTGAGGATGTGGCCTTTGTTGATAAAGAAGACTCGTTCGGCCAAAGTCATTCGGTGCACCTTTTTGCCGTCTTCTTGGGATTCCGACATCCAAATCGATTTCACATAGCTGCCCTTCAATATGAAGAAGAGTGATGCAACCAAGCCGATGCCAATGCCAACCAGCAGGTCCGTTCGCAAAATGGCGACAACCGTGATCATGAATGGCAAGAATTGAGTCTTACCAAGTTTGTACATCGCAATGAACTTACTTGGATGAGCTAGTTTGTATCCAACGATAAACAGGATCGCTGCGAGGCTTGCCAGCGGAATCATGTTCAGCACGTTGGGAATCGCGACGACACAGAAAATCAGAAAAATGCCGTGAACGAACGCGGCCAAACGCGATTGAGCGCCTGATTGAATGTTGGTTGAACTTCGCACAATCACCTGGGTTACCGGTAAGCCGCCGAATATTCCGGACACAAAGTTGCCAATGCCCTGAGCGCGAAGTTCTTGGTTGAGGTCCGTTTGTCGCCGCTGTGGGTCCAGTTTGTCCGTCGCTTCGGCGCACAGCAACGACTCGAGACTGGCAACGACCGCCAAAGTTAAGGCGGTAATGATGATGCCAAGCATTGCACTGGGCACCGAAACACTGGGCACCGAAACAGAGGCTAGGTTCGTGCTTGTTTTTAGCGACGCTGCCTCTGTTCCTTCGCCGGGCGCGTTGGTGGCTGAGTTTCCTGCGGTTTCAGAGTTCGCCTTGATTTCCTTTGCAGCACTGGCTGCCGCATTGGCTTCGGCCGCCCGTGCCTCTTCCGATGTGATTTTGGATGGATCGAAGCTCGGCGTCGTGATTTCAATTTTTTCTGGCAGCGAAACCAAGTGATCCCGCTCCAACTTCATCGACTCTACCGAGTTAAAGCCCAGGTAGAGAACGACGCCTGCAACGACCGCAACCAATGGGCCTTGGATGATCTTTGTGAATCGCAAGTTCTTCATGAACTTGGTCTCCCAAAAAATCAAAATCGCTAGGCAAACGACGCTAATGATCACTGCTGCTGGCGTGATCGCCTCGATCGCATGCCCGATCTCAGTGAATGTGTTGTAGCCATCAGATTGCTGAAATGCCAAGTCACCTTCGTAATCTTTGTCATACCCGAAAGCATGCGGGATTTGTTTCAGAATGATGATCAAACCGATCGCGACCAGCATGCCTTTGATGACGGCGGTTGGAAAGTAGTATCCGATCGTGCCCGCTTTGAAATAGCCGAGCAAAAATTGAAAGACGCCCGCAAGGACGACTGCGAGCAGGAAGTTTTGAAAACCAAGTTGCTGAATTGCTGGCTCTACGATCGCTACCAAGCCAGCCGCCGGGCCGCTTACTCCCAACGGCGAGTTGCTGAATAACGTCACGACCAGTCCGCCCACGATTCCCGCGATAACCCCCGAGAGCGCTGGCGCTCCAGACGCCAAAGCAATCCCCAGGCAAAGCGGAATCGCTACCAGAAAGACGACTAGGCCAGAGGGAACGTCTGTTTTCCAGTGCTTTAGTTCTTGAATCATCTGTCGTGTCTATCGGCTAGCAGGGTATGGCACATCCGCAAAACAAATCTGGCATTGAGATTTGTTCAACGGGTCAAAATGAGGGGAGGATGTTAAATTCTTGGCGCGGCAAGCGCAAAGCCTGAGGCATTAACATCTCAATGGCGCAAGCAAACCGTTTCTGTGCCGATGGCCAAGAAAACCCGATGGGCATTGAGAAAGGAGCCCTTTTAAGGGCAGCGAATGGTCCTTGGTTTGCCGGACGCGCGGCTGATCGTATCGTGAATGATCTCGTCGTTCACGATTGGGCCTCCGCTGCGGTCGAACCGAAGTACACTCCGATACGTCCTCGAAAGAGCATTCTGTTTCAATCGAAACGGAGAGCGCCAATTGACAAAACGTTGGCGTCAATAACGGCAGCAAAAGCGCACACAGAACGGCCCCCCGCATTAGCGCGGAAAAGAAACTCCGTTGGTGTTTCGTCGATTGCATCTGTGCCTAAGTCCCCATTCCTCTGGCTGCTAAAACATCAAGGCGCGCCAATTGAATGTCGCCAAAATAGATGTCGTGCCCCAATACTGCAACAGCGACACGATATCTATCCCCGCTAAATTCGCGGCGATCTATTGTGCGAAAAAAGTAGCGTCAACGTGTTTTTGTGTGCTTTTGCAGCCGCAATGCGCTAAATCACTATAAAAAGCAGGTAATTTCGAGCTTCAGCGACACGCCTTCCCGCGCCTACAAAGAGCATCCTTCAATGGCGAAATCAAAACAGACGCCGCCACAAAGAACGTGGCCCTCTCTGAATTCGGATTGCACCTCCGCAGCCGTGTCGTTACTGGGGAATGATTTCCCCGCGAACCAGATCGTCGAAAGTTTCTCGTGCGCGAATCAACTTCGCCTCGCCTTCTTCGATTAGAACTTCGGCCGCCCGCGTCTTGCTGTTGTAGTTGCTGGCCATCACGAAACCGTAGGCGCCCGCGTTTTCCAGAACAACAAAGTCCCCGACGCGGCACATTGGTAGCTTGCGACTGTCCACAAACCCGCCTTCGCGCTGGGTAAAGATGTCGCCGGATTCACAAAGTGGCCCGCCAATTACCGCGTCTACTTGTTCGCGATCAGCCGCATCGCTGGCGACTCCGCAAACCGATATCGGATGATACGCCCCATACATGACCGGTCGAGCCAAGTCGTTGAACCCGGCATCCAATAACACAAACAAATTGCCGCCAACCTGTTTCACACTGCGGACTTCTGCGATCAAGTGGCCGCTTTCGGCTGTTAGGAATCGACCTGGTTCAATTTCCAGATTCAGCCGATGCCCGAAGGCTTCGCTAAGTTTGTTGCGTGATGCATCCCAAAGCTCAAAATATTTTGCCAAGTCGACGTACGACTCGCCGTCTTGGTAAGGAACGGGGAGCCCGCCGCCGGCACTGATTGTTTGTAGCGTGCGGCCGACTTCCAACGCCGTGCGTTCCATCGCCTCGCAGACTTCGCTCAAGTGCTCCAGGTCGGTGCCCGACCCGATGTGCATGTGCAGTCCCGTGATCGTTACACCATGCTGGTCGGCACGACGCAAGCAATCATCGATTTGAGTATGCCAGATTCCGTGCTTGCTTTGCTCGCCACCGGTGTTTGTTTTTTGACTGTGCCCGTGACCAAAACCCGGGTTGATTCTCAAAGTGATGTTGGCGCCGGGCATTCTTTCGCCCAGTTGGCTGATCATGTCAGGTGACCCACAGTTCACGGCCAGCGAATGCTCGACAACCAGATCCAGGGCTTCGCGATCAAAGATGTCAGCGGTATAGACGATCTCGTGCTTTTGGGGGTCGGTCGAAAATCCTGCTGCAATCGCACGCCGGACTTCCCCAGCGCTCACCGCGTCGACCACCACGCCCTGTTTGCGGACACGATCTAGAATCGCGAGGTTACTGCAAGCCTTTTGAGCGAAACGGACGACGTCGAATGCCTGCAAATCGGCGATCCGCTGGTCGATGACGCGACGATCATAGACATAGAGAGGGGTGCCAAACTTTTTGGCGAGATCCGCAATGTCCAAGCCAGCGATTTGAGAGCGAGAGGTGGAAAAAGTCGGCGCAGTCAGCATCGTGTTTAAGCAAGTGTTCGAGGAAAGGTACAACCAACCTCTACTTTAGCAGGCAATCACATTTCCGACATTGGGCGAGAGCACCGCTGTTAGAACACGTAGCGGAAGCCGTCAAAGACTTTCGGTTTATACGGTCTGCCGAAAGTCTTGACGACTTCCGCCACGGCCTTAAGCCCCCCCGATTGGAATGTCAAATCGGCTCTATGAGGCAGCGCACACGCGCAGCCACCCTGCGGATTTTTGGGTGGCTGCCGGTTTTTTCAGAGGCCCGGAAGTGCCGATCAGTCGTCCAAGGATGATGGCCCGGGAACTCGCACTTGTTGCGAGATCACCTCCGGAGCAAGGGTCGCTTGAACCTTCTTTCGTGGACCTTGGGGGCCAGGGCGGCGACCGCGACGGCGACCCTGCTGCTCGGGCACATGACGAGGGTCGATCGACTGAATCAGCTTGCTGATACAGAGCTTGTTAATGCTAAGATTCATCTCGTCCGACTCGACACGCAATGAGTCGTGGAGACTCTTGGGAAGTCGGATTGTGATCATTCGTTCAGGTTCGACCGAGTCGCCCTTGGAGTTGTCCTGGCTGCGAATCGCAGCCACCATTTCTTGTAGCTCGCAGTACTCTTTGGAGCTCTCGAATCGTCGCATCTCCTCACTGGTCGAATAGAGCTTGCGAACGACCCCTTCGACACCCAGGATTTCGCGAAAGAAGATGACCCAGCTACCGGTCTTTGCAAAAGCCTCTTGGGCCAGCCGAAGAGCTTCGGCACCCCGCTGTTCGAGGGGGAGGTTTGTATTGATAGCAGACAGTTCTAATCGATGTGAAGTTGGGGGAGGTTGATCGTGCGATGGGTCGCTTGCGTAACGAAGTGATGAGTTGGGATCTGTTTGTGACATGGGAGGAGTCCTTTTGAATGAAGTCCGTGGACGGCGATGGTCCGGTTTGTTCCGCATACTCACAGAGCGTCAAACGCGACTTCAGAAATGCTGGCAATAGCAGCACTTACGGCTAGCAAAGCACACATGCGCGAATCCAAGGCACCACTGCCTGCAGGCAAGCAGCACACAAAACAGGCGGCCTCACCATGTGCAAAACCCAAGTGTCCACCCCGAAGAGATAGGCGTTGCCGGTCAGCCGTGCGTTGCCAAGCACCATAAAACACGGCATATTCTGCAGATGTTTTTACAGCAAAAAATCCTGCCAGGATTTTCTAAGGCAAGGGCTACGTTGGGTCCTGCCGGTCGAGCCGGTTCGATCGGCTCGCAGCAAATGTGGTAAGCAGCATTTTCACCACCAGAGGGGGTGCCCCGCGATGCCCGATTCGGCCGCCTCAATAAAGCGAAGTCAACCCCTTGGATTTGGCTGGCTATCAAAAAGGCCAGCAGTGAGCAGCACGGTAAAAACAGTCGGCCGAGATAGCCCTGGTAGCCTGGGAGAAATAGCCAGTTCGCCGGCAATCGCCCTAATTCATGACCGCAGACGCTTCGCTTATTTGCTAGCGTGGCAGGACCGTGTCCCATGCCTCTGCGATCATTTCGATCGCACGATCGATCTGGTCCCGGCTTGTCGTCCAGCCAAAGGAAAAACACACCGTTCGGGCGATCTGAGAATCGCTTCGCCCAACCGCTCGAAGCGCCCGAGTCATCTCGTCGGGAGGGGTGTCAGACTGGGCGGTTGCGAACACAAGTTGGCGGGCCGTTTTCTGGATCTGGCGAGCGACCCCAGGCAGTTCTACCGCGACCGTATTGGGTAGCCGCTGAGAGTCTTCGCAGAGCACAATTGGCTCTGGCGAAAGAGAGCTACGCAGGCCAGAAATGAACCGCTCATTCAGTTGGCGAAAGTTCGCCGCTGCGTCCGCGGCGCATTTGCTAGCAAGCCGAGCGGCAGCACCCAGGCCGATCCACCCAGGCACGTTTTCAGCTCCCGGCCGCAGCCCCATTTCGCGGGGTTCGCCATAAGCCACAGGGGCTACCTGCAGTCCGCGCCGGACGTACAAAGCGCCGCTGCCTTTGGGGGCATAAAACTTGTGCCCGCTGATCGAAACCGTGTCCGCGCGAAGCTGCGAAACATCGATCTCCGTTTTGCCAAAAACCTGCGTGGCGTCGCAGTGGATTGGCACCCCCCGATTGTGGACGACATCGGCGATCTCCCGGATGTTTTGGATCGTTCCAAGGATCGGATTGGCGGCTTGGACGCAGACCAAACGTGTGTTGTTTCGCAGCATGCTAGCAACGCGATCAGGATCGATCAGGCCGGATTCCTCTGGCTCGACCATTTCGATTTCCCAGCCTCTTGTGGCCAAGCTCATCGCGGCTGAAAGCACGCTATCGTGCTCCAATTCGGAAACCAAGATATGTCCCGGCTCCGATTTTGCCATCAGGCCAAGGATTGCTAGATTGTTCGATTCGGTCCCACCACTGGTAAAAACGACCTCAAAAGGCTCGCATCCTGCCATCAGTCCGACGCCTTCTCGAGCGTTTTCAAGTGCTTCGCTGATCGCTTGGGCGTGCACGTGCCCTTGCCCAGGCAGCATAAAATGCGTCGACCAATAGGGCTGCATCGACTCCAAGACAGAAGGGGCCAGCGGCGTGGTGCGGTTGTAGTCTAGATAGATCGGGGACAAGTTGTTTCACTCGCAGCTGGCTGATTCGCTTTGCGTTATTACCAATTTTGGGGCGAACGCAAATCGCTCCAATGCGGCTGGTTTTAACCCAGACGCAGCCTGACAGTTGATTTGGCGGTCTCGCTCAAAAAAATTTCGGTGAATTTCAGGCAAATTTGGCGCCGTCAGGCTGAGACACTTTTGCGGGGTTGAGAGGCTTTAGAAGGCCTAGATTAGCTGGTATTTCGTACAATTCTAGGCCTTGGACTTCCCCAAGAGGGGGTCAATGATGTACTTTTAAGCAGTACCGTGTTGTAAAGTGAGTAACTACGCGTTTGCAACAGAGGCGTCAAATGCCGATAATAGGAAGGTCGAGATACGTAGAGATCTCGATCTTTTCTTCTTTTTCTCTCTGGAGCGCGGATCCAAAATGAACATCAAACGAATCGGGTTTACCCTCGTTGAACTGTTGGTGGTGATCGCCATCATCGGAATTCTCGTGGGACTGTTGTTACCAGCAATCGGTGCTGCGCGAGAAATTGCCAGAAACGCAGAGTGTCTGACTAACCTTCGCTCGCTAGGTCAAGGTGCTATTAATCACGCATCGCAGAAACAGCGATTCCCTGGGTACGTTCAGAGATACGGCTTCTTCACAGGCGGTACTGATCCCTCAGATCCAAGTGGTTCGACCCAGCCAGCGCACATCAAAATCGGTGGCTATGGAGTCGCTTTGCTACCTTACATCGATAGTCAGCCCATCTTTGAGATTTGGACGGACGATCGTATCCCTGTTATCAACGGAAACAACTACAGCGAGCGTGCTGG
>CAZZDZ010000225.1:0-2472 GCA_964652675.1 uncultured Pirellulaceae bacterium | reverse complement strand
GTCCACCAGCATTGGTGGATTACAGGATGAGAGTGAAAGTAATCTCCAAAACTGTGCGTTTGATTTTGCACGACCATCGTCATTTCATTCATCTGGCGGTGCAAACCTAGTTTTTGCGGATGGCTCAACGCGATTGCTTACATCGACAATCGATCATCGTGTTTACCAAGCAATTTTGACTCCGCGCGGTACCAAAAGCGATGTCCCGTTCCCAGGCTTTGTCATTTCCGATGAGCTGGATGAGTAGAAGCCATTTCTGCTAAGTGATATTCACATACGCCCCGTTTAAAAGCGGGGCGTTTTTTTTGAACTTCGCCCGCGCGAACAGCTGAACTAATTGCGGCAAGTTAATGATCCGATCCGATTCGTCTTGTTGAGAAATTGGCGTCGATTGGAGTATCACGTTCCCAGCTCCCATTTTTGGCAACGGCAATTGATCAGCCTTGCTTGTTATGACGATTGAGCATGTCGCAACGTCATCGGCGCAAACTTCGTTGACTTTACCGGTCAATCGCTTCAGCAAAACCCTGATGCTGGACGATTCCTTTCTTGTGGCAGCAGGACAGCGGTGCGAGCGAATCCCTCCCCCACGAACTCAGATTTCCCTCCCTTCTGAGCCGGTTCGCTTGAGCACCTGTCCTGCGCTCGTCCGCCACGACGCACCCACGAAGAGCGTCACTCCCTTCGGCATGGATCGCCGCCGAACCCAACTATTTCCAGTGAACCCGTGACAAAGACGATCCCTAACTACTTGCGGGTTCACCGCGGTCAATCGAAAAGCAACGCGGTCAAAAACGACTCTTCCCACGAAACGGCGGCCCGCGAAACCGTTGCACATTTCTGGCAAACCTATTCAGAGGTTACCGGATGGCGCATCGACCAAGTCACACCGACTGACGGAACCCACTGCAAAATCTTGCCCGTCGTCAACACAAACACAACGACTAACCCCGACGAATTGGACGCGGCTCCAATCGTCGCCAAGAGCATGGCCGAGCGATTGGCGAACTCCGCCAGCAGTCTAGCGCAGCAGCTGGAGCAAGCACGCGATGCGCTGCGTCGCCAATCCGCAGAACTTTCTTCTCGCGCCGCGATCATTCAGGGCGACGAATCGCGTGACAAACTAGCTACCGCGATCGAATCAACACTCTGCGATGTTGCGACCGCAACGGACTGCCAAGCGGCGCAGTTATTTTTGCTGGACGACGACACAAAAACTCTCGCAACACGCGGTGTCTATGGTCTGCCCGAATCCAGAATGTCGGAACTGCCTCGCGACTTAAAAGGCAGTCGCGGTGATTTGGAAGCGATGGTGCAGGGATTGGTCGCGATCAACGATCTGAACGAAACGACGATTGACACTTGGAACTGTCCCGAAACAGCCGCCAGCGCGATTTGCGTTAGCGTGGTGAATGCGGACGTGCCGATCGGTACGCTTTGGATCTATTCAACTGAAAAAACGGAATTTACCTCAGCACACTTGGCTGCCGCCAAAATAGCTGCGGCCAATATTGGATTGCATCTGCAGCAGGTCGCAACGCTGAAACGCCCAACCGAAAAGAAACCATCGCAGGGGATTAGTCAGCTTGCCAATTGGCAAATGGCAAGTTTGCCAACAGGAACTCAGTTGGCTCCCGGGTGGCGTGTCGACGGGATGCTGGAATCCGATCAAGCTTGGGCGACCGGTTGGCACAATTGGGATGTCCTGCCCGATGGCACCATGATGATCGCGATCGCCGAAGCCGAAGAAAGATCGGCCGCAGCCGCCATGACAGCCACGGTTGCTCGGGCCGCGTTGACAGCACACGCGGGCTATCGACACACGCCACGACAGGTTTTGCAGAGAATCAGTGACACGCTTTGGCAAACGAGCACGTATGATCAACTGACATCATTGTTGTACGCCCACATCGATCCGGAAACGGGCGAAGGAGAATTGGCGACGGCGGGCAGCATCACCGCAATGATCGCAAGTCGTTACGGCTATCGTCCAATCGTTCGGGAAACCGCGATGCCGCTGGCTAGCCACATCGACGTGACTTGTATTTCGTCCACTTTCCGAATGATGGCTGGCGAAGTGTTCTTTGCAGGCACACGAGGCTTGGAATTGGATGGAGCAAGCCAACTGATGCTAGGCAACCGGCTTCGCGAGTCCATGCAAAACTTGGACGCCAGCCCGCTATCGTCTATCCGCCGTTCGATGGCAAACCTACCGCTGAAAAACGAACGAGGCGCGATTAGCATCCTGCGTCAGTAGCCCGATTGTTTGCGGGGGCTAGGCTCTCAGTTTGTCAAAGTGACAAATGAAATGCTGGGGTGACCTTGAACACTTAAAAAGCGATTGCCAAGCGACTGGTTACTGCACGTTGCCAACAGAACCAGTGACCACGCAGGTGGTTGATTTATTGTTGGGCAGTGTTGTCACGATACGAATCTCTTGGCCAACCTTGCTGGACGCCTTATCCGCTTTGA
>CAZZDZ010000224.1:5204-10450 GCA_964652675.1 uncultured Pirellulaceae bacterium | reverse complement strand
CAAACGCCACACATGCCGTGTACAGCAATCGCTCCCACTGCGTCGTCCAGCTTCAGTGGTTCACAAAGGCTTGTTGCAACAACACAGACCACACCAGCGATCAAGCCAGTGGCGATCGCAAAGCCGGGGTCCATCGTGGCACAACCAGCGGTGACGGCAACCAATCCAGCCAAACCACCGTTGACGGTTTGAGTCATCAGCAACTTGCCACCAAACAGTACGCGAGCGATGATGAATCCGACCACTCCAGCAGCACCAGACAGGTGAGTGTTCAAGCAGATTCGGCCAATCGAGCTGTTGGCTTCTAGCGTCGAACCGCCGTTAAACCCGAACCAGCCCAACCACAAAATCAGTCCACCAAAGGCAACCAATGGCAGGTTGTGTCCGCCAATTTCGCGTGACTCGCCGTCTTCGCCGTACTTACCCAAGCGTGGTCCAAGAACCATCACACCGGCCAGTGCACACCAACCGCCCACGGAGTGGACAGCCGTGCTACCAGCAAAATCGACGAATCCTAATTCGTTCAACCAGCCACCTTCGTTCCATACCCAGCATCCGAAGATTGGGTAAATCACGCCGGTGATCATCATGGCAGCAAACAAATATGGTACGAATCGAATTCGTTCCGCCAAAGCTCCCGAAACGATTGTCGCGGCCGTTGCAGCGAACATCATCTGAAAGAATAGAATGGCCCAAGTACCGCCATCGGCTTCACGCAACATGAAATTGTCCGTGCCGAAAATACCGGCAACCCCAAGGAAGCCTGAAAGGTTGGCGGTGCCGTACATTAAACCATATCCGAGGACCCAGAACACAATGGCTCCGAAGCACATGTCGGTATAGTTTTTCATGATTACGTTGATCGAATTCTTCGATCGAACCATGCCGCTTTCGAGCATTGCGAAACCGGCTTGCATAAAGAACACGAGCGCGGCGGCAACTAGGATCCACACCGTGTTCAGGTTCTCTTGGATTATCTCGGGAGTCATCTTATCTATTCCGGGTTAGGGTAATATCTTTTTGATCGTGTACAAAAAAGGTTGGTCACACTTTTGTGCGAGTGGAGTAAAGCAGCAAATCTAAGTCCGGAACCGCAAGCGGTCCTTCGGTGGTCATAAACGAACCAAGCAATAGGCTTGGATCGATACCGCAATCAGGATTGCAACCAGTCGTCTTGGGTGTTCGCAGTGAACGAATTTGTTCGCTTGCCAAACATCCAAAGATTTCGTTTTTGGGAGTCCGAATCACCAGCAAAGGTGAACTTTCGTTCGATTCGGTATACCCCGATGTGCTATCTGTTTCGTTTTCTTTGGGCGATAATCCCAGCGCGTCACCCAAGCGTAGAACAGAAATCGGACGACCTTTCCAAATCGTCACGCCTGCAAAATACGGGTCGTTGCTGGGGAAATCTCTCAGCACGGCAGATCGTTCGACACCCACCAAAAATGACATGGGAATCGAAATCGCCGTTTGTATCGCTCGAGATGATTCAGCCGGTGCGAACACCATCAAACCTCGACTGCTGGATTGCGGTCCAAAGTCTTGGAAGCCAAATTGATTGCCCGTTCCTGAGTCGGAAGACGCGTTTTGGGATCCGGTAGCTGAAAAGCCCGACGCGTCCAAAACCATTCTTATTTTTTCATTACCGCTACGGTCTCGCTGAATCGCAAACGCTTGGCACGGCAAGACCATCCCTTGTCGTACCCATTGCGGTACAGAAAACCAGTCGTCGTCACTGACCAATTGAGGGCGGCTGGTCGAGTCGACAAATAAACCCAAAGGCGGCGAAATTTGATTCGGTACGTCGTCTTGGCCACTTGTTCGGATCAGCACAAGCGGCAAGCGTTCTGTGGGCGACGGAATGCCCAAGAGGCCTCGCAAGTCGATCGCGCGAACGTCGCCTTCGGGAACACGCACCAGTCGACCAACCAAACTTTTTGCCGATGGCGAATGTTCGGTGATTTGGCCCATGTCGCGAATGCCCAGCAAGTCGTTTGCATCCAAAGCCAATTCGTATGAACCGACATCAAGTGAAACGATGCGGCGAAGACGATTGGGCACGAGTGCCGACTTGATAGTTGGTGTAGCGGCAGCTTTGATCATGACGTTGCCCCAGCAGGAACTTGGTCGGCCAATCGCGCCGCGATTTCCAACAGTTGGTCGTCGCGAAACGGTTTGACAACATATTCGGTAGCGCCGGATTGCATCGCTTTCTTGCGGTGCTTTTCACCAGCACGACTGGTGACCATCACAACAGGTGTCGCTGAAAGGTCCGCGTCCGCACGCAAGTGCGAAAGCAATTCCAGACCGTCCATGCGTGGCATTTCCATGTCCAACAAGATCACATGCGGATATTGCTCGCAGGACGCCAAGTGCTCCAGTGCATCGACCCCGTCTTTGGCGGTTTCAACCGACCATCCACCACCACGCATAACACTGGCAGTAATTCGACGAACCGAAACCGAGTCGTCGACGATCAGAACGTTACGACGCAAAGCCGATTTTCGCTTGGCAGCAATGCTTGGCCCCATTGCCATCGGTTGCGAACGTACCAGGCCGACAAGATCGGCAGGATCCAAAATGGGGATCACGGCACCGTCACCACTGACACTGGCACCGATCACTCCGGGAACACTACGCAAGTGGTCGCCAAGTGGCTTGACCACGATGTCTTCACCACCATCAACAGCGTCCACAACAACAGCAGCGCTGCGGTCGCCCGATTCGATGATCAACATCGGCATCGCGGTTGTAAAATCGGTTGCGGCTGCCATGCCAAGCTTTTCGCTCAGGCGGCAAAGGCGGAATTTTCTATCACCGAATTCGACCATCGAATCGTCACCGATGTGACGCACTGAACTTGGATCGAGACGGGTGATTTGGCTGATTGATTGCATTGGAATCGCAAACGGCGAACCGACAGCGTCCACAACCAACGCACGGGTTACCGCCAACGTCGTTGGCAGAATAATTGTGAATTTCAAACCGACACCAGGCTGGTTGTCGATTCGGATGGTGCCTTTCAGGCGATGAATCGTTTCGCGTACCACATCCATGCCAACGCCGCGTCCGGAGACATCCGTGATGGCAGATGCGGTCGAAAATCCAGGCGAAAAGATCAATCGTTCGATTTCAGCGCTAGACAGCGTTTCGTCGGCACCGATCAAGTTCTTTTCGATTGCGCGTTGGCGGATTTTTTCTGCATCCAACCCTTGTCCGTCATCTTGGACTCGCAATGTCAACTGCGTGCCTTGGTTGACCGCTTCGATCATCAGCGTTGATTCAGCTGGTTTTCCGGCCGCGATACGTTGCTCGGGAGTTTCAATGCCATGGTCGATCGCATTACGAACCAAGTGCAGCAACGGATCCGCAATTTCTTCCAATACGGTTTTATCAAGTTCGGTGTGGTCGCCGCGGACAACGAACTGGACGTCTTTGCCACATTGAGCGGCGGTCGAGCGAACGGACCGGCCCAATCGTGGCACGATCGTTCGCAAAGGAACCATTCGAATCTGCATCAATCGGTCTTGGGCGTCACGCGTCAAACGCTGCCAGCGACCAAGTAGCGCGTCAAAGTCGCCAGAGAGTCCACGACATTCGCGAGCGATCGCACCAACGTCACCGGTGGCTTCGGACAAGGTCCGTGCCAGCAAGTGAAATTCGGTATAGCGGTCAAATTCCAATTCATCAAAGTCATCCGCACCCGCTCCGGTGACTTGCACTCCAAAGCGATTGACAGGAGCAAAGCGGTTGTTGCCGCCGAATTGACCGAAGTTTTGGCCGATCGGATCGGCACTGTTTAACGCGTCAACGCTGTAACGAGTCTCAACGTCTTCGGTAACTCCCTGCAAACGCTGCAAGGCGACTTGTAGATCGTCGATCTGACCCGAAAAGTCGGTTAATCGCTGAGCGAATGAGCTGCGGTTGATGATCATTTCACCAACCAAGCGGACCAATTCATCCAATCGTGTCAGTGGCACGCGAATGTGGGCATCGCCCTTGTTGCCCGACGACTTGTTAGCGTTCTTATCCGCAGCTTCTTTTGCAGCGGCGGGAACGGTTAACGATTTTGTTTGGTTTGCTGTTGCTGCTGCAGGTGCAGCCGGAGTGGTCGTTTCGGCTGGCGTTTTGGTTTCTTCGTCTGTTGGCTGTGTTTGCGCCGTTGATTCTGACAAGGTGGCTTCGCCCAAGATGGCAGCCAATTCGCCCGGATCGGATTCATCATCCAAGTCAAAACCAAATGCAGCGAGTGCATCCGATAGGCCCTCGACATCTTCGTCAAATTCTTCTTCGGCTGCCTCTCCGCTCTCTTCAGCAGGCGGAAGATCTTGTCCGGCCGTTGGCAACAGTTCGTGGTACTGTTTGTACAGAAGCTGAAACGCGGACACCATCGCTGGCATGTCGAACGACTCTTCGGTCAGTTCTTGCAGTCGATCAGCGGTGGACAACAAAACCATCATGATTTCGCTGGTCACCGGGCGATTGTTGTCCGCCAGGTCGTCCAGCAAGTCTTCCATACGGTGTGCTAGACGCGTCACAGATGGAACACCTACCGCACCAGCCGCACCTTTTAAGGTGTGAGATGCACGGCGGATATCGGCGAGCGCCTCGCGGTCATCGCGATTGACTTGCAATCGATCCAAGCCGTCATAGATGCTTCGCAGATGATCTTCAGCTTCTTCGCTGAAAATCTCCTGCAACTCTGGTGCGACAGACTTGCCGTCGTTGAGCATCGCAAGGATCTCATCCGCACCGGGGTTCGAGTTGTTGTCTGTCGCTGACATGGAAGGCTTTTTGACGTGAAAGGAAAACTTGTTCGATAAAACTCTGTCGCAACCCACTTCGTTGCCAGCGGTTCACGCTGACAACGCAAAGTGGATCAGTCTAAAATTCGTGTCCTAGCTATCGGACACTTCGCTGTTGGTCTCCGCTGCAGTCTCTTGATCGCTTTGAGCGAACGCTTGCAGTTGAGCTTCTAGCTGTGCTTCCAACTGAGCTTCCAGTTGTGCTTCCGACTCATCGGCAGCAACAGGAGCAGTTGTTTCAGCGACCAAGCCAGCTACCTCCGCCATTTCAGCGGCAAGCGTTTCTTCCTCGGTCGTTGATCCAGCTTCCAGCTCAAGCGAATTGGCGTCAAAGGACTCGTTGGAGGTTGCAGCAGCGTCACTGCTAGCGACTTCATCAGCAACTACACCGCTGGTGAAAACGAGGTCATTGGAAGAGTCATAAACAGCCACTTCGTCACT
>CAZZDZ010000224.1:0-5104 GCA_964652675.1 uncultured Pirellulaceae bacterium | reverse complement strand
TGGCAACTTCGACATTGGCAACTTCGACATTGGTATCCGCGGTTGCATCCAAGTTCAGGGTGGACACATCAACTGGTGCGAAGGTCGCTTCGTTGCTTGCGGTCGGCGTATTGTCGACGCGGAACTGAGCGATCGAATCACGTAGTTCGTTAGCCAATTCAGCCAACGCACCAACACGGTTTGCCGCTGTTTGACTTCGTTCGGACGAGCGATTGGTGGTTTCGGAAATTTCACCCATTGTTCCGGCGATCTGACGAGCAGCACCTGTTTGGCTATCTGTTTCCGAAGACACCTCAGCGATTAGATTCGCCAGTTGAGTCGAAACGCGGTCAATCTCCGACAGCGTTGCACCCGCCTGGGTTGCCAGTTGTGATCCTTCGACCACCTCGCGAGTTGACTCTTCCATGTCCGTGATCGCTTCGCTGGTTTCAGTTTGAATCGCCTTAATCAGCGTTTCAATCTGCTTGGTCGCGTCATTACTTCGTTCCGCCAATCGTTCAACTTCTTCCGCAACCACCGCGAAACCTTGACCGGCGTCGCCCGCCATCGCAGCTTGAATCGATGCGTTCAAAGCCAGAATACTGGTTCGGTCAGCAATGTCCGAAATCAACTGGACGATCTCACCAATCTCTTGGGACGATTCACCCAGACGCTTAATCCTTTTCGATGTTTCTTGCACCTGAGTACGAATTCGTTGCATACCGTCAATCGTATCGGACACAGCCTTAAGGCCTTCCGCAGCAGACTGACGAGCTTTTTCAGCAACCTCAGCACTGACACGAGTCTTATTCGCGACCGATTGAATCGATTCGGTGATTTCGCGAACCTGACTACTGGTCGTGTTAATCTGATTAGCTTGGTTCACGGAGTCTTGCGACAACGCACCCGAAATCTCACGAACTTCCAGAGCAGAGTCGGTCACTTCGTTGGTCGTCGACTTAACCCGCTCTACCAGCGTACGAAGTTGACTGATCATAAAGTTAACCGAACCGGCGATTGGTCCCGTCATGTCGTCACGCACGTCAGCAGTAATGGTCAAGTCACCATCAGCGATGTCTTCCAATTCGCTCACGAGCTCGAAGATCGATTCTTGAATCTCGTCACGTTCTTCACGCGACTGAATCAGTGACAACGTGTTGTCACACATCGCGTTGAGTGCGACCGCAACGTCACCCAGTTCGTCATTCGTCACGATTTCAGCACGAGCATCAAAGTCACCGATACCGATCATCATCAGCATGTCCGTGATCGATTCCGCCTGACGCGTCACGCCTTGAGCAAAGAAGAATGCACCAGCGAAAACGAGAACACCACCAAAGAACACAATCAGACCAGCGTTACGAGCCATACCCGACGCCGTAACAGGCTCGGTAACCTCGGCGTAGTCAATCTCGGACATCAGTGCCCAAGTAATCGGAGCTGCTTCGCCGTCGACACCTTCGTAAACGGTAATCGGCGACCAACTGGAAAGCACAGGCAGGCCACGATAGTCATCGATGATCGCGGTGCCGTTCTCGCCAGCAAAAGCTGACTTGGTAGCGTCTGTGTCAACAGGCACAGTTGGGTTAATAATCGTCGTGGCTACACCAAGTTGGTCCAGGAAGCGACTTTCCGAGCGGAAAAGGCCATCCGGTCCAACAGCATAAGTTTCCCCCGACTCACCCAGTCCGGTTCGTTCTTCCATGATTTCGTTGATTCGCTGAATCGGCATTTGGAAAATCGCAACGCCGATTTTTTTGTCGCCATCATAAACAGGCGACGAAATGAAACTTGCCGCACCTTCGTACGATGGCAAGTAGGGTTCGTAGTCGACCAAGTACACCGAGTCTTTGCTTTCGGCGTTGGCGGCCATGCGAAACGCTTTACCAAAGTTGGTGTCGGCGTAAGGGCCGTCGATCAGCGAGGTTGTAAAGTCAAGCTCTTTGTAAACGGAGTAGACGATGTCGCCCGTATCCAAATCGCAAAGGAAGATATCGTAGTAACCGAATTCTTTCAGGTAGTTGCGAACAATCGGGTGATACTTGCCGTGCAACTGACTGTAGCGAGTGTTGTCATCGGCAGCGTCCAACAATTCTTTGCTGCCCAGTGGGTTTGGGTTACCAGCGATGTATTGGTGTTGCAAGAATCGTGTGTCGTCATCAATCGCAGCCAACTGACCATCAATGGGTGGCTGAGCACCAGTTTGCTTGGTGTATTCGGTGCTAAAGTCGTTGCGATAGTAGCCTTCGACCTTGCTCGCGTAACTTTGCAATTGTGCGTCGCTTACGTCAGCTTCGCTGCGGGCCGTTGACAGAGCTTCAGGGAACTGCTGCATGGCTTCAACAACCATCGCGTTCTCGCTGAATGTTTCGATCTGTTTGCGAATCGACGTAAAGTACGACTCGACCTGGTTTGCCTTGATGGATCGCACCGAGTCAAGTTGGTTGTTTGCTTGTTCCAAAATACCTTGGGATGCTGATCGATACATCACGATCCCCAACAACAGCAATGGAATCAGCGACACACTAATCAGGGTTAGCAATAGTTTGACCCGGATCTTAGTAGTGATCGCTTCCACTGGGGCCCAAGAGCGGAACCGATCCGCGAAATGATTATTTGAGGTCATTGGTGATGTCCTAAGACGGGTTTAAATTGTGAAGGTTGTTGAATGTGTGGTAAGCGAAACAAGCTTTTTAAGCTTGCATGTAAGGTTGCATATCGGAATGTTGCATCAGCAAGTCAGGGTCGACCAGCAAAACTTGTTCACGGTCGATACTCGCGATTTCACTCGCGAACTGCGCTAATGGTGATTTCAAATCGTCGGGCCGTTTTACGGTGCCTTCGTTAAAGCTACGAATCCCGACAACGCGGTCGACAACCAATGCAGTCGACGCAGCGAACTTTTCGCTGCGAATGATCATGATTTTTTGGCCCCGCAGCGAAGCGTTACCTGCTTCACCGATCAAAGCCGCCAAGTCTGTGATGGAAACGATCTGGCCACGCAAGTTTGCAACGCCAAGACACCACTGCGGTGTGCGTGGCAATGGCGTATAGCTTGGCACTCGATCGATTTCTGTAATTCCCGAAAGGGGGATCGCCGCCAACTGTTCACCGGTTTGAAAAACGACGTAGCGATTTTCTTGTAGTGATGTCGACGATGATTCACTTGAGGTCGGCGCGACCGATGTTTCGTCTTGGTCATCACCCATCGAAGCCATTGCCTGATCAAGCTTTCCGATCAAGTCGGCAAGGTTGTCAGTAGGCTCTTGGGTGGGGACTTGTGCAGGCAGCGGTGACGCTGGTGCGGTGTTCTGGTCTTTCGTGACGTCCGTTGTCGGCGAATTGGCCGTTAGCTCTTCGGTTAGCGACTCAGCACTTTCGTCACCAAACGCTGCAGATATTGCAGCAAGCAACTCTGGATCATCGCCCAGGTCGGCATCGTCAAAGAGTGGTGAGTTTGGCATTTTGGTTGGTCGTTACTGGTTACGTTGCTGCGCAGCTTCATCGCCATGCAGTGGTTGGTCTCTGTTTTTTTCGTTTTTGGCGGGTCGTTTTGAACACAGCAATTGTGTTCGGGCGGGTTCGCAGTGCCTTTAAAAAGGCACCGCCATCTAACTTGCTTTGGTCAACAAGTTTTCGAGTGAATCAAGTAGTTGATCCGCCTCGAAGGGTTTGGTGAGGTATTCGTCAGCACCCTGACGTCGACCCCACTCTTGGTCGCTTTCGTTTGTTTTGCTGGTCAGCATCAACACCTTTGGTGTGTACTCTGGGTTGGCTTTAAGTTGTCGGCAAACTTGAAAGCCGTTCTTTTTTGGCAGGATCACGTCCAAGACAACTGCGTCTGGTTGGTGAAACGTGAACAGTCTCAATGCGTCGACGCCGTCTTCGGCGGTGACGACGTCGTAGCCAGCCTCAGACAACATCGCCGATGTTATCTGGCGTGCTGTTGGACTGTCGTCGACGACTAAAATGCAAGGAGGAATGTTCATCCCTTACCACTTCTTTGTTAGTTCGGTCAGGATTGGTTGCAGGCTTTCCTGCATGCCTTTGGCGATCACGCTTTCTGGGTCCAGTTTTGATAAACCGGCTACGATGGCTGTTCCCACGGTGTCAGCGAGGGTTTTTCCGACCGCCTGGTGTGCTTGAGCGACTTCCTCATCGCTCGCTGAATTGCGGCCCATCAATCGTCGTAGGGGTCCAAACGTTTGAGACTTGGAGAGCTCGGTACCTTCTTTGATGGCTGCATGCGTAACGGTAATTCCATCGTTGACCATTTCGCGCTGCGGCCCGGACAGGTACGCGTCAGCAAAGTTGATTACCAAGACCAAAATGGTGTTCGCGACCAAGATGGATTCGCCCAGGAAACCAGCTGTCTGCTCGTCTCGGGCTTTTTCCATCAGTTGTTCGACTTGACCGATCAAATCAACACAGGCGGTTTCCAAAAGGATTCGCTCGCTGGTGCCCAAGTGGGTCGAGTTAGGTTTTGTAGTCGTTGCCATTGTTTGGTTTCGCAGTGGCTTTGGAATTAAAAATGAAAGTTAGGCATTAAACAGAAGTCAAACGTAAGGCTTTACACTTCTTGGATCTGGTCTGCTGGCACAGGTGCATACTTGCGGACCTTGGCAATCAAGTCGTGAGACTCGAATGGCTTGGTGATGTAGTCGGTGCAGCCGTTCATTTGGCCGCGTACTTTGTCGAATACTCCGTTCTTGCCCGAAAGCATGATGACGGGGATGTCGGCAGTGCGAGGATGCTTTTTGACAAGCTTGCACAGTTTGTAGCCAGACAAACGTGGCATGTTGATGTCCGACAGAATCAGAACAGGCAAGCGTTCAGCAAGCAGGTTCAATGCAGCCACTCCGTCTGCGGCACTGACTACTTCAAAGCCAGCTCGTTCAAGAGTCATCGCAACAAGCTTGCGAACGGTTGGGCTGTCATCAACCGACAGAATCATTGGACGCGAATCCGATTCGCTAGATGTTGAGGAGCTGGCGATTTCTTGAATCGACTTAGCTTCCTCTAGAAGACTCGATTCGACTTCGGCCACTGGCTCAGGTGTAACTTCGACAACTGGCTCGGGAGTGACTTCAGCAACCGGCTCGGGTGTAACTTCGACAACTGGCTC
>CAZZDZ010000223.1:0-10508 GCA_964652675.1 uncultured Pirellulaceae bacterium | reverse complement strand
GATGCAGCCATTGATCACATTTTGCCAATGCAGTCGCTGAGAGAGTTATTCCTAACCAATACGGGCGTGACCGACACAGGCATCACACAGCTAAGTCAGATGCAGGATCTTCAAAACGTTTTGATCATCGGAAACCAATGTACAACCGGTGGCATCGAAAAACTCGGTGACGCATTGCCGAAATGCAAGATCGATTACGAGCCAAGAACTGACGTCAAGGACTCGATCTCGGCAGAGAACCGATGATGTTTCGCGGGCGGCGACGTGCGGGTTAGTGGATGCCGAAATCGTCCACGTTTTACTGATGTTTGGTGTTGCCAAACTCATCTAAGAGGCGAGGTCTCGACTCAGAGAGTCGAGCTACCATTTGCGTTACCCCAAAATTGAATGTGGTCGCAGCACTAGGCAATTCTGGCCAATAAAGCTTGGTAGAGCCGGTAGCGGAAGCTGTGAAGAGTTTCGGCAGGCCTCCAGCGGTCGAAAGTCTTAGCGTAACAAGTTCGATCTCATCATCGCCTCGACAAACCCGACCCCGAAAATAGCCGTTGCGACATACATTATCGCCCAGCCGCTAATTAAAATGCACATCACTATCACGCCCCCCTGTTGCAATCCAATTCGTCGCGCGACGAGATGGTTAGACCACATGGCCGCAAAAATGGCGATCGCGATTAACAGTCCGTCGCATACAGCAGGCAACGATTTCCCCAATCCGGTGAACAACATCGAAACCAAACAACTGCCAAACACAATGACAGCCAGCGACGAAAAATTTCGCCGCCACGTCGATGGGGCCCTGCGATCTTGCTTTGGGTCGGCCGCAACCGCAGGTGGCTGATATGGGTTGAGGTTGTCCGTCGATGAATCGAAATTTAGGTCCTTCATTGCTCGTTAACTGCATTGGGAGCACGAAACTGACTGTGTTCAGGAGGATCAAAGTGCCCCGCCAAGATCGTCTCGATATTGGCAAAGGAATTAGCGCCAACCCGAAGCTGGAAAGATACAGTCAACCCGGCCGACATGAGAAGCAACCATTCTATCTTCATCGGGGTACGGTGGCGATCATCCGCAACGGCATTCTTGAGAAAGATTGGCCGATTTTGTGGCAGCTAATCGTTGAGCTACTGATCGTTGTGTTAACTACCATCCGCCTAGGAAAAGCGATCGGCTGGCCCGTGTCGCTCGGAGATCAATGGCTGGTAAGGAGCCTGTTAAGAATCAATCGGTCGTCGATCTTGTGGTTTGTTGACGTCGTGCCAATGACAAACCGCATCCTCTTTCAATTTCCAGCACAGTCTCACGTTATTGCGATGCATCACCGCAGGGAAATCGACACATCCGTCCACTGGATCGTGACTACGCACTCCGAGCAACGCTAATTCGCTGATGCAACTTTGGAGGCGCGATTCGTCGGTTTCGATTGATTCTCGGATGTCGCGAATTTCTTCTTGGTACGTCTCACGTTGCATCGAAGTGTCGATATCGTCGACGCCTCCAAGCTGTTCTCGCTGAGCATCGATAGAGCTTTGCAACCGAACCATATCCTCAACGATCACCCGCACCAACGGCAACATCTTTGTTGCGGCCTCTGGAGTGAAGTGGTCATTGGGTTCGACATTTGAATCGTTGTCGTTTCCGATTGCTCGAACCATGGAACGGATCTTTTGTGTTGAGTCTACGCGGCGTGACGTTACGTTTGCAGATGATCGAGAACCAATTGTCCCGTTCAATAATCTAGTTCAATAAACCGAACACCGGTTTACCGCACGATTACTTATACGTCACCCATATTGAAAGTGATCGCGACTGCGGCAAGCAATCCGCCATGGAACTGCGATCACCTGTGATGGAGATTGGATCCAGCACTTTCGGAATAATCTGATAGCGCTGAAAACCTTTGTCTGTTTAGACCCCAAACGGGTGGCTATGGACAAAATGTTGTGAAAACCGCGCGCAAATCGTCCAGAAAACGCAAAATTCCAGTTTAGGCGATCATTCGCCAGCCGAAATGGTGTCACTGAAGGATATCCGCGTTTTTCCCAGGGTTTAGCTGCATTTTCAGACGTAGCCCTAGCTTGAATTTGCGGGTTAGGGGCGACAACAGCCGGTTTCGAGGGTCGAAAAACGGGTTCTGTCAAGCCGAATTTCCTTGACTGGGCAAGTTTTTGATTTAGACTTTCGGTGTCAGGATACTGGGTTGCCAAGACGCAGCTCAAAGACAAATGAACCGTGCCACCAAAAACTAAAGAATCCGCCAGAATCAGAACTTGTAGATTCTTCGCTCAATCATGTGACAGAAAAGCGGAATGAAGTAAGGCCGGTTGGAAAGGACTGGAAAATGTTAGTTTTATCGAGAAAAAAGAACGAAAGTATCGTCATCAACAACGACATCAAGATCGTTGTTGTGGAGATTCGCGGTGACAAAGTACGCCTTGGGGTAGAAGCCCCACGTGAAGTACCCGTCCACCGCCGAGAGGTTTACGATGCCATTCAGCGCAGTTTAGAGTCGGGTGACGCGCCCGTAGAGTCGTAATAACTGTTTGCTGTCCTGCTTTTCGTTCGCCAATCAAGCATTCTTTCTGTGCAGGGATAGCCCTCGCAACCGATTACAGAGGTGGTTCCCACTTCGGTGGTGAACCCTTGACGTAGTTAGGCTCTCCTGATTACAACCTGCTTAACAGGTGAGCATCACTTTCGTTGATGCCTCGCTTGGTCAAAAAAGACGGCCCCTTCGTCTAGCGGTCTAGGACACTGCCCTTTCACGGCGGCGACACGGGTTCGAGTCCCGTAGGGGTCACTTTCATGACATAGAAGCCGCGTTCGATTCATTTCGGACGCGGCTTTTTTTATTCTTTAGTGCCGTCAATTCAGTTTCTATTTGCGGTTGGGTTTAGCTGCGCCATTTTTTCCTTCGCTCTGAGCCTTATAATCGAGTTGGTTGTTTATCGATTGCGTAGCGTTGGGCCAGAACGTTTTTCATCGACGACAATCGTTTGCGTATTCAAAAGCTCCACCCACTTGGTAGCTACGGAGTGAAGCGTGCCGACCAGAGGATTTGAGATCAATACGAACGACAACTCATCCAGATGCCTGCGCGTGCTGCTGATGTTCGCCCTTGCTTTCGGCTCGCTGTTTTTCTCTGCAAGTCTGCTGCAAGCGCAGGATGCGGCAACCGCTGCGAAAGAACCTGATTCAGATGTCAAAAAAGGCTACCTGCTGGACGTGCCGTTGCCGCTGAATAACGCCGCGGTAAAACAAATCTTGGAACAGCTTGAACGGTTGGCTGACACCGTTCCCACCGGTGACCGGTTAACTGTCGTGATGCGGTACCGATCTGGATCGGAAACCGGAGCGGGCACCGGGTTTACGGACGCTCTGAAATTAGCGCGCGAAATGACACAGGCCAAGCTGCTGCAACTTAGAATCGTGTCCTTTGTTGAAACATCAGTCACTGGTCATGCGACGCTACCGATTTTGGCGTCCGCTTCGCTGGTGGTGACGTCTGGGGGCGCCGTTTCGGATGCGACGGCAGGTGAGACGGCGTCGGACGAACTGGTTGCGGCGGGATACAAATCAATCGCGGCAAAGCGAGGCTTGTTTCCACCACAAGTGGTCGATGCGTTGGTCGACCCTGGGCTGGAGTTGGTACGAGTTTCGCTGGTTGACGGCAGCCAAGCTTTCGCGACCGGAGAAGAACTGCAAGAGCTTCGAAAAGCTGACAAAGTCGTTCGTGAAGATTCCTGGGCGGTATCGGGCGAACCCCTGCAGTTGGACTCGGCTAGATTGCGCGAAGCTCGATTTGCAGCTGGTTTGGTCGAATCGATCGACGAAGCTGCCGAAGTCTGGGATTTGGCGGAAGTGATTCCGGTCGATGAACCGCAAGTCTCCGGCGATGCCGTTGGGGCGCTGCTGGAAATTGCAGGATCGATCTCACCGAGTCGTGTACGTCGTTGGCAAAGTAACTTGAACGCGACGTTAGAATCAGATGTCAACACTTGGTTGATTGCCTTGGATTCCGGCGGGGGTGATGTGGACCAAAGCGCGATTCTTGCAGGCACCTTTGCCAGCCCCGAACCGCCATTGCGCAAAGTCGTCGGATTGGTGCGCGGCGAGGCTCGTGGTGACGCAGCATTAATCGCATTGTCGTGCCGACCGTTGTACATGACGCGAGATGCAAAACTGGGAGGCCCTGGTGGCGATGTTGTCTCGGCTGACGATTTGGAAATTCACAAAGCGATCATTGATCAAATCGCTTTGAACACCAGACGCCCCGCTGCGTTGATTCGCGGGTTATTGAACCGCGACTTGGTGGTCTATCGCTATGTCAAAAAGAAGACCGGCGAGATTCGTTACGCAACCGAAAAAGAGATCGTGGCACAGGCCGACGATCCTGAATTGGAACTTGATAAGTGGCGGCGTGGTGACCAGATCAATCTCGCAGAAGGTTTGACGTCCAAGGAAGCATTGGAATTGGGTTTGATCGATGGAGAGTCCGATTCGCTGGTGGACACGGCGCGGCGGACAGGATTGGACGAAGTTCCCAATCCGATCACTGATCGCGGGATCGTTCGGTTTGTCGAAAAGCTGGGACGTTCGCATGGATTCGCATTCATGTTGCTGTTCATTGGCTTTGTGACTTTGTCCATCGAAGCGAACGCGCCAGGCATGAGTGTGCCGGGGTTCATTTCGATGGTTTGCTTTGCGTTGTTTTTCTGGATCAATTTTTTGGCCGGTACCGCGGAATGGCTTGAATTGCTGCTCTTTGCGCTGGGCTTAATTTGTATCGCGATCGAGATCTTTGTGATTCCTGGATTCGGCGTTTTTGGAATTGGCGGTTTGGCGATGACGGTGTTGGGTTTGGTTTTAATGAGCCAGACTTTCGTGATCCCCAAGAACACTTATCAGATCACGGAATTGACCCGTGGGCTTTGGATCGCGTTGGGCGGAATGTTTGGCATGATCGGCGGTTTTGTCGCGATGCGAATGTTGTTCCCGCACATTCCGCTGTTCAAAGGATTGGTGATGGATACGCCCAATGTCGAAATCTTAAACGAAACAGAAAAGCTGGCTGATTTTCAGCACTTGTCCGGTCAGAGCGGCACCACAACGACTCCGTTGATGCCATCGGGCAAAGCCAGATTCGGTGACGAAGTGGTCGCGGTTGTGAGCGATGGATCAGCGATTGCCAAAGGCGAAGCTATTCGTGTCGTCGAAATTAAAGGCAATCGAGTTGTGGTCGAATCGGCGAGCCAATCGTCATGATGATCACGGTCGCGTTGCTAGTCGCGTTTTTCTTTTTTTTGATCATCGAATTTTTTGTACCCAGCGCCGGGGTCCTTGGTGTGATGGCCTTGATCTCGGGGGTCGCGGCAATCATATCCGCTTTTGCACAAAGCACGATGATGGGCGCCGGCGTGACCACGTTGACTCTGGTTTCGACGCCCGCGATTTTGTTCTTCATGATCAAACTGTGGCCGAACACCCGTATCGGCCGGCTGATTTTAAACCGCCGCCCTGGTGATGTTTCGATTGCTCCTGAGAGCTCCGCACCCGACGGTACGCCGTTGACTGAATTGGAAGGCAAGATTGGGATCGCCAAGACCAATCTGTTGCCCGGTGGCTTGGTGGTCATCGAAGGCCAGAAGCTGGATGCAATCAGCTCTGGGATGCCGATTGACGCGGGAACCCCCGTCAAAGTGGTCAAGGTCGTGACCGGTAAAATCCAAGTCCGTGCTGCTCGCGAAGAAGAATTGACGTTGCCAAGCAATGTTTCTAAATCTTCCGGCGTCCTGGAAATGCCTCTGGATTCGCTCGATTTGGAATCGCTTGATTAGACGTCTTGCGTTTTGACGGAGAAACCAACGTTGGTGTCGGTCCGTCACAAGTCGCTTGCTGCAATTTCATCGAAAAATACGGACTGGTATATACCGGTGCTTGGTTGACACTAGCGTTGGGGGGCGGGACATTATTACCAGTGAAACCGCCCAACGATCGCACAACAAGGATTGAAAAAGTCGATGTCACAGATTGCACTGCTGGCCCAAGGCCTACCAACTTCCACGTCGTTTGGGCTCATCGCGGCCCTTGTGGTATTCGTGTTTTTCTTGGTGATCCTGTTTGTCTTCGCCAACTACTTTGGCCTTTGGATTCAGTCTTGGTTGACCAAGGCGGATATTACGATCTTCAATCTGCTCGGAATGACGTTCCGAAAAGTAAATGCTCGTTCGATCGTTCGCAGCAAGATCATGGCGACACAAGCTGGATTGGTTGACCCAGAAATGACCAGTGAAGCTCTGGAGGCTCATTACTTGGCCGGTGGCAACGTTCAACAAGTCATCCGCGCATTGATCGCCGCCAAAAAAGCGAAAACGATTTCATTGACGTTCCGCGAAGCCACCGCAATCGACTTGGCTGGTCGTGACGTTCTGGAATCCGTCCAAACAAGTGTTTATCCAAAAGTGATCGATTGCCCACCGCGAGGTAGCATCAAGCCTTCGTTGGACGCGGTCGCCAAAGACGGTATCCAACTGAAAGTGAAAGCACGTGTTACCGTGCGAGCCAACTTGCAGCAGTTGATCGGTGGTGCGACAGAAGAAACGATTATCGCCCGTGTCGGGGAAGGGATCGTCAGTGCGATCGGTAGTGCCGAAAACCACAAAGCGGTTCTGGAAAACCCAGACGTGATCAGTAAAGCAGTGCTCGCCAAACGATTGGACTCGCAAACCGCGTTTGAAATCGTTTCGATTGACATCGCTGACATTGACGTCGGTGCCAACATTGGTGCTCGCCTGCAAGCCGACCAAGCGGAAGCGGACACGCAAGTCGCTCGCGCCCGTGCGGAAGGAAAACGAGCATCAGCGGTTGCCGAAGAACAAGAAATGCAGGCAAAGATTCAGGAGAGCAAGGCGTCGTTGGTTCGTGCTCAAGCAGCCGTGCCCGAAGCGATGTCAGATGCGTTCCGAAACGGCAGTTTGCATATTTTGGATTACTACAAACTTCAAAATGTTAGCGCCGATACCGAGATGCGGAAATCGATTGCGGTAGCTGGTCAATCCAGCGTTGCATCCACCGACGGTTACGACGACAAGTAGTGTGCAGGTTTGTGTCGCGTTCTTTTTTGAGTAGAGATTCATGGCTGGTGATTTAGAAGATTTCCTGCGCCGGGCTGCCGCTCGTAGACAGGCCAAAGCGGGGCAAGCCGCCGCGCCGGCTCAACCGCAACCGCAACAGCAACAGAGTCGGGCACAACGTGCTCGTCAGGAATACACCAATCGCAACACGGAACGCCAAGTTCGGCAAGAAGATATCGTCGTAGCCGAAGTCGTCGAAGAAGATCCTTTTGCAGCCCGACGACAGAAGATCGCAAACGCCAAAAAGCTGGCCGCCAAAGCACGAGCTCAAGCCAACAAGGCAGAAAACAAGCAGAAGGCCGCCAAAGCGTCCGCAAAACAAGCTGCAAAAGCCGCAAGTAAATCCAAATCTGCTGCCAAAGTTGGCCCCGAACTGGGTGGCGCCCCGATCGACGATTTGCTGAAATTGATCCGACAACCCAACGGAATTCAGCAAGCCGTATTGCTTCGAGAGATCCTGGATCGACCGAAGTGGTAGGAACGTTGGCACGTACTGCCAAAGTCCGCAAATAATCTTGATCACTTAAACCTTGTCAAACGCGTAGCGGAAGTCATCAAGACTTTCGGCATACCAAATCAGACCGAAAGTCTTGACGACTTCCGCTACGGCCTTTCTGCATCCAAAAATGACTTCCCCCGAAAAAACACGTGTTGGCTGGATTGGTACCGGGGTGATGGGGCGCAGCATGTGCGGCCACCTGATCGACGCTGGCTACAGTGCGGTTGTCTTTAATCGGACCGTTGAAAAAACAGCGGACTTGATCGGAAAAGGCGCCACGCTTGCCAAGTCGCCGCGTGAAGTGGCAGAGAACAGCGACGTTGTTTTTACAATCGTTGGATTTCCGTCTGATGTGCGTAGCGTGATTTTGGAAGGAGACGATTGCGTCTTGGCCGGATGCCGATCGGGAATGACGATCGTCGACATGACGACCAGCCAGCCGTCTTTGGCCGAAGAAATCGCGGTGGCTGCAAAACAAAAGGGAGTCGCATCGATCGATGCCCCCGTCAGCGGCGGCGACACGGGCGCGCGAAACGCCGCACTATCGATCATGATCGGGGGAGAAGCGGAAGCAGTCGCCGCAGTCGACCCGTTACTTCAACTGATGGGCAAAACAATCGTCCACCAAGGAGGCCCAGGGCGCGGTCAACACACAAAAATGGTCAACCAAACCCTGATAGCCAGTGGCATGGTTGCGGTCTGCGAAGGACTGCTTTACGCACAAAAGGCTGGCTTGGATCTACCAACCGTCTTGAAGAGTGTCGGTTCTGGCGCCGCCGGTAGCTGGTCGTTGTCGAATCTTGCCCCACGAATGATCGACGGCGATTTTGATCCCGGTTTTTTCGTGGAACATTTTATCAAGGACATGCGGATTGCTTTGGACGAAGCAGCCCGAATGAATCTTTCACTTCCAGGCTTGGCCCTGGCTCACCAACTGTACCAAGCCGTCGTAGCCCAGGGCCACGCAAAAGACGGCACCCAGTCGCTCCTGCTTGCACTGGCAAAAGTAAACGACTTTCAGTGGAAAGTGTGATTGAGGGATCGCCACTTGGATCCGTTAACACTTTGCTACTCCGAATTGTCTCACTTTACGTGATCCAAGCAGTTGTTGCTTGAACCCCGAGTCTTCAGGCGTTCCAATGAGCGTCCAACAAAACCTGATTTGTGATTTCCAAGCAGAATTCAGATGCCTACTGATCTACGAACATTGAACGCACGCGTTTTTTCAATTTGCTTCTTTCTCTTTCTCGCAACGTTTTTCATCCTGCCCAGCGCAGTCGTTTTTGGGCAAGAAAAGGAGCAGTCGGCGGCAGACCAAAACGTCAAGCCCGACAAAACTGCAAAGCAGGAAGCACCCGTACGCGAGTTTTTTGGCGACTATCAAAAGGCGACCAACGCCGACAGCCTCGACGACCTGATCGAACTTTATGATTTCGATCAAATGTGTCGGGACATATTAACACGTGCGGAAGTCGATCTACCGATTCCAATTCAGTTTATGTCCAAGCAAATCTCGGCCAGGGTCAAGTCGCAGATGGAATTGGTTGATCAATCTTGGGAAAGATACATTGTTCCCAAAATTTTGTTTTTTGACGAAACGCATTGCGAAGCTTATGTGCGTAGTTGGGACACGGAGGGAACTTCGTCGCGGCACAACTTTTGGTTGCATCGGGTCGGCGAGAAGTGGCTCATCCACGACTATACGGAGTTATCAGTCGGCTTGAACTTTACCGAACTTGGTGCGATGGGAATGCGACAAGGGGCCAAGGGCAACGTCACACCTGAATCACGAAAAGCGATGCAAGCGATCATGCAAGGAATGGCCGCCATTGCACAGGAAGATGTTGAAGCGGGGACGGAAGCGATAGCAGAGACTTTTGGCAAACCAATGCCGAGTTTCATGGAGAGCATTCGCTGGCTTCTTTATGCTTCGGTCAACCTGGATTACGACCCTCGGATGAGCTTGGAGTACATCAACAAAGCATCGGCGATACAAGGCGAACTTCCCGTTGCAAACTACTTGCGATCGGTTGCTTCGAACGAGATTGGTCGGCCCAAGTTAGCGGCAAAATATGCCAAGTTGTTCTTAAAACGCTTCGGCAACGATCCCGATGCGCTCTATGAATTGGCCGCAGCGCAACGGGAAATGGGGCAAGACGCTCAGGCGCTCGCGTCGACACGCCTGGCACTAGACGATACGCCTAACTCGGTATTGAATCTGCTGACGTTGGGTGAACTGTTGCCAGAACAGGATGTACAAGAACTGGTGACACGGATGGCCAAACTGAAAGACATTAGCAACGGGTTCCAAGCGTTGGCGGATTGGCTTGAGACTCATCGCAAGGGCCGAGCACTGGAGGCGGTCGTGGCGTACATGCAAGAACATCACCCCGAGGAAGATTATCTGGGGTACTACGACAGTGTGGCCAAAAACTTGGCCGGAGACAGCAAAGGTGCAATCGCAGAACTGCTCGGGCAAATCAGCCAACTGGATCCAGAAGAAGATGAGTTTTCGTATTGCCAGTACTTGCTTTACGAGATCTACGTAGAGAATCCAGAGTTGATTAAAACGCAATATACGGCTTCGAAGGACAGGAAGAAGTTCTTTGTAGATATGGTCGGTCAACTAATCGATTTCGACGAGATAGCCGATGCGGTAGATGTGTTGTTCGAATTGCACTTTGCAGAATTTGAAGATGATTCAACATCACAGTATCAAGCGGCCAGTCTTTTAGTGGCAACCGGTGATTACCAAAGAGCTCTCACACATCTAAAAAAAGTTGACACGAGTGAAGTCGACCCGGATCTGTATGAAGACGACCTTGAGGAGATGTCCAGCCTGGCGATGTACGAACTCGGCAAGCACATGCAAGCGATAC
>CAZZDZ010000222.1:0-10511 GCA_964652675.1 uncultured Pirellulaceae bacterium | reverse complement strand
TTGAGGAGTTTTTGCGGACGAATGATGCTCCGTGTCACGGCTACTTAAACAAACAAGGTGGAGTCTATGCGCACGACGAATCGGTTTTCAAGTTTAGGTGGACAAGCGAAGACGTTGCCTATCCCTTCGAATCGGGAATTGCATTCTCTCGAGGCGAAACCGGCATTTATCTTCCGACCCGCTTCTTTCAGTCAGTTCGTCAATACAACGAAGCGGCGGTTGCTTTGTTGAATCAGTGGTACCCCGGTTTTCCAATGCCGTCGGTCATTCATGATCCAAGGAAGTTTGTAGGTCAAGGATTGATGAGCGAAGACGATATCGCCGAATCGAAATGCTGGGACGAATTCACGTGGCCAATCAATGACGACAAGCAATCGCGAATCGAACTCGATAGAACGCTAAACTTTGACGATTTCGATTCAGCAGAGCTACGTACTTTTCGTCGCCAATGCTTTAAATGGTTCCTGCGCGTCAATTTGCCAATGCTGATCTCAATGCCTGTTTGGGCGGTCTTGTACGCTGTGCAGTTCGGGAGTTTTCAGGCTGTCTTGAAGCACCCAGGATCACTTCTCTTTCTTTTGCTGTTCGCCATTTTTCTGTATCGTGAATTTCAGAGCTCGCGAGACAACTATTCAAAAAAGCTACACATTGGAGAGCGGGTGCGTATCGTTTTTTCAGACACCTGCTACATGTGGATTCTGCCACAGCTGGAGAGCTACCATTGGGTCAAGTATTCCGACAAAATGCACTTGGTGTCGAATGAAACCAAATTGGGCTGGGAATACGAAGGCAAACCCGACCAGCAGTTGCTTCTCAGCCGACGGAAGATCGGTGATAAAACGGCTCAAAGACTTGAGAGCCTACTTTCGCGTGCTCTTGTTTCGCAGAAGGAAATTTAGCGGCCCGTGGAAACGGTTTCCTGCGTCCACCACGGTAACGTCAAAGCTACCACGATGACTGCGATCGCCACTGGGATCGGCGCAACCAACAACCCGAAACAACCGACCAACGCCAGCCAAAACGATGGATGCGTCGCCAAGCGGCCCAAAAGGCTGCGAAACGGTTTGAAGATCACAAGAGTGCCCGTGACCATCGCGAGCGTCAGGATATTGATCAAGATTTGACGCAAATTGTGCATGCCCGCCGACATGGATTGAATCGGACGCGGCGACACCGCTGGAGTTATTTTGGTTACATCTGACAGTCGATACCCGTTGTAATTCCCAGCATCAAAGAGTGGATCAAATTCTCCAATCTTGTTCAGGTGTCCGTCGTCCAACAAGCGGTTGATATGCGCGCGCATTCGACGATCCAGAATGCGCCACAACCGATCGTGATCAGCCGTGTTTGCGTTTTTCAGCTGCCCAAGTTCCGCCATCACGTTGACCCGGTCGGGTGATTCCCCCACGCCCATGTCGTCCGCATCGTCTGCGGCATTGCGATCAAAAAAATGAAAAGGACGGTTTACCGATGCGGCGATATTGCGATACCTAGCGATCCATGGCAACAACCAAGTTGCGACTTCGTTGGCTGGTCGTTCAGCAAGCGTATCTAGCGATTGATCAATTGCTTCGACGACGACGCTTGCCAGAGCAATCCCGCGTTTTTGGCTTAACGCATAGCTACGCTGGTCTTTCCGATTGAGCAACTTCTTTTCCAGTTCTGCGGCATCCGATGGTGTATAGACCGAAACCCATTGATCAGGAACAAAAATCTCGCGCAACTCGGGCAAGTAATCAGCGCGTTTCGCGTTAAGCGTTGGGATGCTCAGTAAAACTTCCACACTTTGCGCCAATCGGCTCAACGAAAACGGAATGCGGATGTTCTCTGATTGCTCGTCGCTGGCTGCATCGATCGGCGTAAACCGTATCGGCTTGCCTGCCGCCCACGCCCCTAAACAAGTCGCGTCTTTGGGCAATCGCACGACGACTGAGTTCAATCGGTTGGGAACAATATCCCACCGACAGATCAGCAGAGTCTTGTTGTTCTGCAAAAACACTTGTGCATCCGAAGCCAGGGCGACGGGATCTGATTCTGCATCGGACAATGGCGCTAATTCCATTGACCAGGCAAACGCGTTCTGAACTTCATAAGTAGAGAAAAGATCACCAGAATCTTCTGCGCTTACCGAAACGGCTTTTGCAATCCATTCGATCGGTGCATTGGTCAACCGATTGGGAACCGTGACACTGATTTTTGTCTTGGCTCCCAGAACACGTAGACGCGGCGCATCCACGCGGCCTTGATCGCTGGTGTCCAGCTGGCTTGATATGACAAGCGGTGTGCTTTCAAGTGCATCGGGATCACATACGATCCGAATGACTTGTTGTTCAGGATTGGTTGACTGCTGCTGAGTCCAACTTACGGTGGGACCGATCACCAACTCTTTGCACCAGCGTGTTGGAATTTCAACGTCGACAAAGTCCAAAATTTTGGTGTTTCGAAATCCGATTTCGACCCGCATGCTCCATTCGCCATCACGATAATTCATCCGGATAGATTGATTGCAATCAAGTGTGACCTTTCTTGGATTCACGCGAATCAAACCACCAAGGGTATTCGTTTCGGGATCTTGATCGCCCTGATCGAATCGCCAGCTTGCTTCAGGGATCCATCCGTTGGCCAGCATTTCACTGGCGCTGCTCGTCATCGGGATCGACGTCAATCCCTTTGGCTGACGTACAATTTTTAGACGAACATCATCGCTGTGGGTCAATGTATAGGTGCCTTGTTTGGCGCCGCTTGGCCACAAAAGCGTCGTTGGCAATTCCAGCGTATTTGACTTGGGCCGTGGTAACAGCCCCAGTGTTTCTACCGTGATCGATTCTGAGCCAGAGAAGTCTCCAATGGGGATTTCGCTGTACGACTCCGATGAGATAACCGTGTGTTGAATTGGTTGGCCGTTCAAGGTGACTCGGATTAGATCCAAATCCTTGGGGATGCGCAAGCTATTTTGCTTCACCGGTGAATTGCCGGGAACAATTGTGGCCCTGAAACGCAATTGCATATGATCGTTCATCACATGCAAGTGGTGCGATACATCTTCGCTGGTCAATTCATCAGACGAGACCTGCGTAATTAAAAAACCGGGTAAATCGTCGGTACAAACAAACGCTTGGTCGATATCTCCTTGCGCAGGAATACCGCTCCACGCTGATCGAAATTGACTGTCCGATAACTCGGTCAACACTTCATCATCTTCCATGGTCACTTGGACTCTTGTGTCGTGCTGGATGGCAACCCAAGCCGGATCGTACTCACCAGATGCAGGGGGAATCACATCAGGAATCGAAACGGGAATTCTGTTTTCAGCCAAAGACAAGTCGCTGATGGTGGACGGAACCGACCACAACAGATGGATCGCCGATTGATCCTTGGCCGACGCAAAGCCTGATCGACGCGTCAGCGTGATCAACCGGCGTGACGCGGTAATCATCTCGGTCGCGTCGAGTCGCCATGCGGGGGAAGTTACTTTTGGTAAGACCGAGTCCAAAACGACTAGCTGGATCGAATCACCAACCAAAGTTGCCTGGGAAGGTTCTATTTGGCAATCGATGGACGTACGCCGCTCTCCGACTTTGATCAAATAGCGGCGTTTCAGCGAACGCTTGTTGGCATCAGCTTCGTCTTTTGCTTCTTGATACTCCAGATTCAGCCGGCCAACTGGCCCAAGTTCTGCTTCCCATCGTCGCAAACCCGGTTGCTTGGCCACCGCGCCGCGCGATCCGACAACATCAACCGTTTCGATCGACCGATCTGCTTCTACCAAGACTCTCGCTGATCCCACTTTGGGAATATCCAGTTGCAATCTTTTCGTTTCGCCAGTGGAAACAATGTTGGGTAAGAGCGTGATTTGTAACCGCAGCAAATCGACTGACGGGAGCGCGACAATCGAAGTCGTTTCCGTATCAAACTCTGCAAAAAAGATCCTGTCTTGCTCGCCATCAGTTAGCTCGATGCGTTCCACCACGTTTTTGGGAAACGGCAATTGAATCCGGCTGGACGGTCGATTTGGACTGACTACAAATTCCGCATTGATCGTTGGGCTCTCGCCGTTGGCGATCGATTCACGTACTGATTCGAGATCGACGCGGTAGATCGCAGATTCGAATAACACTGGGCTGGGTGCTTCGTCGCGACGGGTATCAAACAGCTGTTGATAAAAATCAATCGGAATGTAAACCTTATCGCCAACTTGCTCCATCTTTTTGTTCGCTGGCACCAAAACGTTAATGTGTTTGCCCGAAGTTTCTTGAGCGGTTGCCGGCGTATTGCTGAATGATGCAAGCACGGCGGCCAACATGCCAACAAACAGCTTGCTGAGCAGCGAAAACTCTTCCGAAGGGCTATCGTCCAAGGATTTGTCTTGTGTATCGATTGCTGGATCGATTGTTTTGGGATTTGACCACCGCAGGGATGTTTCCAACAAAGCGGCCGCCAAAGTTGGCACGACGCACCAGCCCACAATCGCTAACTGCCAAGGCCACCAAAGTACCGCAGCAAAACTCGTGAGCGTCACGACCATCGCGACAGCCAACAGACTGCGTTTTGCGACCACCCAAGTCGCGACGAACAAAATGGCCGCGATCAACCAGCCGAAAGAAATCGACAAATTGCGCGGCGTCAGCGATTGTACGGTTCCAGCAACAACATCAATCGCCCTTGATTCATAATTTCCTCGAACAGAATTATGCGCAAGCGACGCGATTGCAAACGTATCGACCGACGGGATCAACTGGTAGCTTGATTTTAGTAGAACACCATCCATCTGAATTCGAGGGATATGGCAGCGGCGTACCCATTGTGATTTGCTTTCGCCACGCGTCCAAGAAACACGGATGACATCTGTGTCCGACCTGGGCGTCAACACGATCGGGTTTTGCGAGATCGTGTTCAGATCAATCGAAACTCCGTTATGCAAAATCGTGGTCAGTTGCAGATCTGGCTCGTAGTCAATCTTGATGGGACGACTTGACGAGACGCGAAAGAGACCACGGATCAAATCCGTACCGCGGCTGGATGCCGTTATATCCAGCTCTTGTTGCCAAACGATCCCAAGGCTTGGGTCCGAATCCGTTTTCTGAATGACCAATCGAGTTTTCTTTGTCGCATCATAACGCAATCGGATCGCGTCACCGGATTGAGCACTCTCTGATTTGATGTTGCAAAACGAACTTTGCGTGTCATTGTCATCCGACTGCGTTTCAATCACCGCAGCGGTGCCGATGGTCTCCACGGGCACAAGTTGCGCGACAGAGGGATCACGTTTATTAAGCTGTAGCCCTGGCCCCAAGATAACCTGCGCGTTTTGCGACGCCGCCTTTGGTACACTTGGACACTGCAGCGTGATGGGAGTATCGATTTTGTAGCGACGGCTTCCGACCAAGCGTCGGTTTCGCATGCTACTTTCGCCGATATTCACTTCGTACTGACCTCTGGCATTGAGATCGATTGCTGTGCTGGGCAGATTAATCGGCAATGATTCGTCGTCGCTGCGCAAACTCCATCGGTATTCTGGTCGCGACAAAGCTGGCCCACTGTCGACTTCGATTGTTCTTAACAGTTGGCTAGCCGACTGTGTCGAAACGCTAAGTGTCTCCAGTACCTCATCACCGAATCGATCAAACCGCAGCGACGTTGACACATCAAAACTCACTCCTGGACGCCGCAACGAAAGCGATGGTGTCGCATTTGCGTCCGGTCGGAACAACAAACTTTCTTCGGTGATCGCATCAAAGAAAACGATCTGGTCATCGGACAATGATTCCGGACCCAGTCTCTGGCCGCGCAGCGCTGTGTCCCCTGCCCAGTTCAATTCCGGTGGGGGCACCACGGCCGTTAGTGTTTCGCTATGAACACCATCGATTTGCAAAAACACGGTGGAGGGAACGTCGGTGCGATTTCGTACCATTTGCAAGTCACGCGTCCCTCTTGTCTCAATCACTAGCGAACGACCAATCACGTCGCCGGGTTCCGGCCAAATCCGAAGCGTTCGAGTACGATCGATCGAGGGGGATTCAATGACACGACCGCTATGTACCAACGTAACGGACTGCAAATTCCAGCTTGGTTCTATCTTCAAAGGAATAGGCGACGCTCGATTTTGGTCGATCACCAATTCCAATCGTGACTTGGCCGCTATCGTCTGATCATTGTCCACTTTCAACTGCAACAAGTGGGCTGACGATGTGATCGACGAATCTTTGACCAGTCTCATTCGTGACCAAGGTTGATTGCGAATCACATCGTCGGTCAAGTCGTCTGCGCAATGAGAAAGCGCTGGGCCTTCGCTTTGCAATAGAATCGATTCTTGATCTGGCGAATTGGGACCAAGGATTGTTTGCTCAGGTTTTTGTGTCCAGTTTGGTGGCAGCTCCCATCCAACCACCTTAAGTGGTTTGCGCACCGTCACCTGTGTCCTGCTGGTCGATTGGGCATCGATCACGTTTTGATCAATCCAACGCGTCGTTGGAAAATCGCACCATCCACTGGCACCGTCCCAACTTGATTTGCCCGCGATCGTGATGGTGACCACCACATTATCGGAAGCTTCACCGGTTAGTGGTTCGTTGATTCGAATGATCGTGGAACCATCAGCCTGTGTGGTCGTTTTGAACCTCCGTTCTACGCCTTGTCCAAAAGCGACCGAATTCAGATTGTTGTTTGCGATTCGCACAGAAGTCACAACGCCCGAGGCAAGTTCCAATTCTGGTATGTCGCGTCCCCCTTCGGATTGAACCCGCATGACATGCCACCAGTTGACACCCGAACTGTCAATTTCATATTGCCGAGATTCTTCGCGAACGACGAATGCTGTCGCATTCAAAAGATCTTTTTCTTGACTGGCCCGCAAGTTAACAATCGACAGGCCCGTCTTGTCTCTTGCAGATAGCCCTCCGGCTTCGATCGTATACCAACGCACGTCATTGCTGCGCGAATCCAATTCAGCGCCCGGCGGAGGACTGGGCCAGGAACGCAACACGCCATCTTCACACGTCAACACCGTGTCGGATGGAGTGGAAACGACAATTTGGGACAGGGGAGAGCTAGGCAGTGCGAGTTGGAAATCACGATAGATTCCGTTTTGTTTCCCTTGCAGGCTCCATCCAAAACTAATGCTTGACGATGTTTGATCGCCAGGAAAAACGGCCAGCAGTTCACCTGATGCGTCTGATTCGAACCGAGGTTGTGATAAATTCGGTGCCGAATCGATCGGGGAGGCAAACCGGTTTTTGGGAGCCGACAAAGCCAAGTTTACCGCGCCCAGTGACCGGCGTACGGTATCGGGCACGTCCTTTTCGATGTCGATAACGGACCGTTCGCTGAAAAGAGTCCGGCCTACCAAGCGAACATCGTAAAACGATTTTTTGATCCGAATTGAATTTTCGTCATTGTTGCTTGGTGCACCGTTTTCCAACGCTTCACGCAATCGATCCACGCTAACGGCGCGATAATCGTTTGGCACAACCGGACTAAGTTGCGATTGAAAAAAAACGAATGGGACCAGTTGTCTTCCGTCGGGAGCTTTTTCTGGAAACGGGAGCGAAATTGTGTTCGCCGGTTTTTTCTGAGTCGCGTTCTTTCGCTTTTGCTTTTTCGACGATGTCGCTTTTTCTGACTTGCGATCCGATTTCGGAGTTTCTTGTTTTTCGTCAGTCGTTGCCTCCTGCCCCCACGATGACCGAACCAGCAAACTGTTCTCGGTACCGATCAACAGCAAAGCGACGAGCGCAAAGACGGATAATTTTGCGTAGCCGGACAGATTCAAGCGACCACACATCACGACGATACCTCGCTAGGCGATGCTCCCGCATCCAGCGAATGAGTGACTGGCAGATTCGAGTCATCGCGGGCTTCCGGTGACGCCGTCAATCGAGTGGATGGATCCGGGCCAGCCGGCGCGGCGATCGGCCGCAGGACTCGAGCACGTGACTGCGGTGCCAGCAGCGCTTTAACCGCAAACATTACGACAATCAGAACCAGGCCCACCATCGCCCACTGACCAGCTAAAACCGCAGCGTCAGGCGCGATCGCCAGCAATCCTGTATACAAAACCGCTGCGGCGATTGCCGTAAACGGAGACCGTGTTGTTGGGATGTGCGTCAGCATCCAGGCAACACCAAGCACAAAACCGCCAACAATGAACCAAAGCCAAGGTCGCGTCATCGCACGTGCATGGAAAGATCGTGCATCCGATCCAACGTAGAGATACTGATTGCCTGGGGGCATCGCTGTGATTTTCTGTGCGCCAACCCACTGGGCTAGTTTTGTGTCGTTGCGAATCGGCTCACGCGACAACTGCCAACGCCCAAACTTCCACTCCATCGCGCGTTCCACCGCGGGAGCCGCCCAAACCAAGTGCGAGTCTCGCGGAGAATTGAGTTGCCAATAAATTCGTCCCGCGTTCATCGGTAACACTAACGTCGGTTTGATCTCGCCTACCATGCCTTGGGAACCTTCGGCGACCCAAATACGAAGATCGACCAAATGCGACTCGCTGCCAGTAGGCAATGCAATGATCAACGAATCCTTTGTTCTGCTGACTCTGCTCGTTGCTCGATCCACAAACACTTCCACGTCCAGGTCATCAGTACCGCCAGGAACGGGAACCACGAATGCGTTTCCGCCTTGTACGACGGCCAGCAATTGTTCGTGTCGCAATCGGGATCCAAATGCGGTACGCAAAATGGCTTTGCGAACCGTCTGTTCGTCTTTTTCCGTCGAACGTCTCGCAAGCCGAACACGGATCTGTTCGGGCAATGACTGAAACAGCAATTGATCGGCTGCTGACGAATCAACCGCGTACAGGTCCGTCGTCACATCGCCAGTCAACTTGACGATGATGTCACCGCGAACCGTAACATCCGCCAACGCAGGTGAAGGCAAATCGATTTCCTGAATCTCGGTGTCCAACACACTGCGATCAATCGTTCGTTCTTGATTCCACCGGATGGTTACGGATTCATTTGTCAACGACGACGAAATCAGTTCGTATCGATCATTGCCCAATGATTTCAGTTTTGCGACAGAGTCATTTACTCGTACCACCCAGCCTTCGCCGGGATTCAAAAAATCCTGCGACATTCCGTCTTGGGAAGTTTGATCATTCACCAACCCCGAAACACGCACCGGTAGGCTGCCGCCTAAATCAAATCGTGGATCGACCGTCCATGTCAACGACGTTTTCAGTCGGTCACCGGTTAATTGGACATCCGCACTGCTGGCCAACGTGATTTGCGGCGGTTGTGGAACAAGAGACCCAATGATTTTAACGCTCTTGCCGGGCGACAAACGAAAACGATTGACCATTGCGGACGCTGATGCATCCACACGATTGGACGGAGCGCGTTCCACTCCATCCAAGTCTTGCGTGTGGACTTCGAATGCATTTCGTCCGGTGCTTTGCAAAGCCACCGTCGAACTGCGAACGATCATGTTGTTACCGGTGTTCAACACTCTGGGGATCGAAAAAACGATGTCGTCATCGTCCCCTTGGATTGGCCACTGCGCGTTGGTGGGATCAAAAATGAACCCAACCGCACGCTCCAGCGTTGTCGTTTTAGAGAGCTGGCGTTCGGCGATGATGCGAATGGGCGGCGGCGCATCCGTCTCCAAGTTCATATCGACGCTGACAATATTGTTGGTCTGTTCACGCAACAGAGGTTCATCGGTTTCGGCATCCAGTACGTCCAATAGCTGCCAATCGGCCATGTCCAACTGCAGAGTCAAACTCTCATTTGACTGGCCAGTGAAGCGAATCTCTTTTTCCAGTCTTGCCGAAGAACTCATGATCTTGATTTGAGTATCACAAGCCAAACGCAATTGACGCCGGCTTGCCGAAAGCCAAAGTGGCAACCCAAAATCACTTCGTTCGTATTTGAATTGATAGAAACGTTGGCTATTGGTTTCGTCGGAACCGTCACCTAGTAGTTTGCGGACCCAGTTGGTTGTAAGCCATTGCAGGCGACTTTCGCTGCCCGTCTGGATTTGGATTTCGCCCTGATGTTTCAAGGCATTGATCACCTTGGGGACAGACATGATCAATGGGTTTTCGCGCGAAAGCTTACTGCGTGGTAACTGTAAATCAAAAGTACACGCAACGCGCTGCATCCGCTCGAACACTGGAATCGTGATGGTCACGCGGTTTGCCTTGGATGGCTTGCTGATAATCAACGGCTGTTTGTTCGCGGCCAGAACGGCGGTATTTTCAATCACCTTTGATCCAGGCGGCAGCTCTACTTCAAACGAAGATACCGACCCGCGTGAATTCCGAACGTCCAAACCGACTTTTTGAATTAGCTGATTGCTTTCCTCGCTCAGATTCAGCTTAATCGTCCCATCGACTTCCAAGCGTGGCGTCGTCTCGACTCCTTTTTCTTTTTGAGCCCAATAGACAGTGAATTTGCCACCGTTACTTTCAATGTCAAACGCGGTTCCTCCGTCGTTCGTCTTTTTTGTCGATCGAATGACCTCTTGATTGTGTGTTTCTGCTTTGGCATTGGCGATGTCGG